>NZ_JPRS01000005.1 GCF_000738085.1 Cryobacterium sp. MLB-32 | reverse complement strand
GCGCCGGGACGCGGAGCGGCCGGACGCGGGATGTTGCTGGGGGTCGGCGTGGCCGGACGCTGGCCCATGCCCTGAGCACTGGCGAACGGGTTGTTACCCGGACGCGGCGGCTGGGCGGGACGCTGACCCATGCCCTGGTTACTGGCGAACGGGTTGTTGCCCGGACGCGCAGCTCCCGGACGAGGCATGCCCGGCTTGACCGGAGTGGCCGAACCGCTGGTCGCCTTCGCGGGCGTTTCTGCGCCATCGGTTGTCTCGGGGACAACCGCGGCCTTGTCTGCTGCGGCGGCTTTTTCGGCCGCTGCGGCCTTCTCTGCTGCCTGTGCCTGGCGCTCCGCAACGGTCAGCGGTGCAACCGGAACCGGAGCTGCCTCGACCGAGTCGACCGGCTCGGGCGCGGTGGCGACGGGCTGGGCGGCCGGCTGGCCGGGGGTGGGGCGGGCGCCGGGCTTGACGCCGGGCTTCATGGCGCCGGGCTTGATCGAACCGGGCTTGACGCCCGCACTCGGACGCGGGCCGGGAGCCGCGGTCGTTGTCGGTGTTGCGGATGCGGCAGCAGCCGGGTTGGCCGCCTTCGCGCTCGCGCTCTCGGCTTCCAGGGCGGCACGCAGCCGCCTGGCAACCGGGGGTTCAACGCTGCTGGACGGTCCCTTGACGAACTCGCCCATCTCTTTCAATTTAGCAAGGGCAACCTTGCTGTCGACTCCGAGCTCGCTTGCGATCTCGTGTACGCGTGGTTTCGCAGCCACAATTCTCCTGTTCCGGGCCTGCACCCGGAAAGGGGCAGGCCGTTAATAACGGACGGGTCTCATTTCGAGCCGCTCATTAGTTATCCATAAGCCAAGTCAGCCTGTTCTCTAGTTGTCTCGCGTCCAGCTGGCTGGTCACGCGAAGGGCACGCCCGAAAGCGCGACGCCTCTGTGCGTCTGTGAAGCACGAGGCGGTCGGATGCAACCACGCCCCCCTCCCGGGGAGAGTAGCAGTTTCATCCACCACAATCTCTGATTCCCGAGCGACGATCCTCAAGAGTGAGGAACGCGAGGCGCGCGAACGGCATCCAATGCACGTTCTAACGGAGTCCATCGTACCCCCTATTCGGCATCCTCCAGAATGCTATCCGGCTGAATGTCGATTTTGGCACCCGTCAGCTTCGCCGCGAGGCGCGCATTCTGACCCTCTTTGCCGATGGCGAGGGAGAGCTGGTAGTCGGGAACAAGGGCGCGAACGGCCTTGATCGACTCGTCGATGACGTACGCACTGGTCACCTTCGCCGGCGACAACGCACTCGCAACAAACGTCGCCAGGTCCGGCGAAAAGTCGACAATGTCGATCTTCTCGTTATTGAGCTCATTGGTCACGGCGCGAACGCGCTGGCCCAATTCGCCGATGCAGGCGCCCTTGGCATTGACGCCGGGTTCGGTCGCGCGCACGGCAATTTTGGTGCGGTGGCCGGCCTCGCGGGCGAGGGAGACGATCTCCACCACACCGCTCGCGATCTCGGGCACCTCGAGCGCAAAGAGCTTGCGCACGAGTGACGGGTGAGTGCGCGACACGGTGATCTGCGGGCCCTTGAGGCCTCGCCCTACGGCCGTGACGAACACACGGATGCGCGCTCCGTGCACGTACGTTTCGCTCGGCACCTGCTCTTCGGGGGGCATGATCGCTTCGATGGACCCGAGGTCCACATGGATCATGCGCGGGTTCGGTCCCTGCTGGATGATTCCGGCGACGATGTCGCCTTCACGTCCCTTGAACTCTCCGAGCACGGCGTCGTCGGCCAGGTCGCGCAGACGCTGGTTGATAACCTGCTTCGCGGCGTAAGCCGCGATGCGCCCGAAATCGGTGGGGTTGTCGATGGCTTCGCCAATGACGTTGTCTTCTTCGTCACGCTCGGGAACATAAATGTCCACGTGGCCGTTCTTGCGGTCGAGTACGACGCGTACTCCCGCCTCTTCCAGGGCTGCCTGCTTCGTGGGCTCATCCGGGTGGGTGTGCTTCAGATAGGCCGTCAGGATTGCCTGCTCAATAATCTGCACGAGTTCCTCGAAGGGAATCTCTTTCTCGCGCTCCAATTGCCGCAAAACACTGAGGTCGATGTCCATGGCCGGCCTCCTCTATTCAGATCTTGCCGCCGCGAAACTGCGCAGCGGGCTCAACTTCTAAAGGTACCCGACTCCGCCGCTCACTGTCACCGCCCGCGACCCGCTTCCCCGCTGCGGACACAAAAAAGTACGACGAACGGGCCGATGTGCGCCCCGCACGCTGCACATCGGCGCTCACGACCGCAGGACGCGACTGACGGCGACAGCGGGCGCCTTGTGACACGTGGGTGTCGCCGGCTGCCACCGGGCGGCTCTGGGGCATCTCAGCCCGCCCAACGTCTCGGCCCGCCCAAGGCATCGGGCCTCCCCACAGATCGGGCCGCCCGACGGATCAGCTCAGGCGAAGTGCGCGGCGACGTCGCCGACGGCGACCTGTTCGCGCTCGCCCGTGCTGCGATTCCACACCTCGACGATGCCGTCAGCGGCACCGCGACCCACGATGACGATCCACGGCACGCCGATCAGTTCGGCGTCGCCGAACTTCACGCCGGGAGAGACCTTCTTTCGGTCGTCGTAGAGCACTTCGCGGCCGGTGGCCTCCAGGGCGGAAACAACCAGCTCGGACGTTTCGAACACAATCTCTTCGCGGCCCGTCGCGATCACATGCACGTCGAACGGGGCGACGGCCTCGGGCCAAATGAGACCTTTGGCGTCGTTGTTGAGCTCGGCGATCACCGCAAGGATGCGCGTGACGCCGATGCCGTAGGACCCCATGGTCACCGTCACGAGCTTGCCGTTTTCGTCGAGTACCTTGAGCCCGAGAACCTCGGCATACTTGCGCCCCAGCTGGAAGACGTGGCCGATTTCCATGCCACGGATGAGCTCCACCGGGCCGGAGCCGTCAGGAGCGGGGTCGCCGGCGCGCACGTCGGAGGCTTCGACAGTGGATTCCACCGAGAAGTCGCGACCGGCAACCAGGCCGAAGACGTGGCGCCCGGGTTCGTTGGCGCCCGTGATCCATTCGGTACCGTCAACGACACGAGGGTCAACCAGGAAACGGATACCGGTGGCCGACTTCTCACCGAGAACCGGTCCGGCGGCACCCCACGGGCCGATGTAACCCTTGACCAGGCCGGGGTTTTTGACGAAGTCCGCATCGTTCGCGGCCTCGACCTCGGCGGGAGCGAACGCCACCTCGACGCGCTTAAGGTCGACGTCACGGTCACCGGGAACGCCGATCGCGATGATCTCCCGCGTGCCGTCCTGCGACACGAGGGCCAGCACAACGTTCTTGAGCGTGTCCGCAGCGGTCCACTCGCGTCCGTCCGGGCGCGGATGTTCACTGTTCGCCTTGTCGACGAGAGTCTGAATGGTCGGGGTGTCGGGCGTGTCGAACACCTCGGCAGCGGGCAGTGTCGCCCAGTCCACGGCGGGCGGGACAATCGTCTTGAAGGCCTCCACGTTGGCGGCGTAGCCGCCGGCCGAGCGCACGAAGGTGTCTTCGCCTACCGGAGTCGGGTGCAGGAATTCTTCGCTCTTGGAGCCACCCATGGCTCCGGCATCCGCTTGCACGATCTCGTATTCGAGGCCGAACCGAGTAAAGATGCGCTCATACGCGTCACGCTGCGCTTGATAGCTCGCGTCCAGACCGGCGTCGGTGTGGTCGAAGGAATACGCGTCCTTCATGGTGAATTCACGACCACGGAGCAGCCCGCCACGGGAGCGTGCCTCATCGCGGTACTTGTCCTGGATCTGATAAATCGACAGGGGAAGATCTTTGTAGCTGCTGTACAGGTCTTTCACGAGCAGCGTGAACACTTCTTCGTGCGTGGGAGCCAACAGCATGTCGGAGCCCTTGCGGTCTTTCAGGCGGAAGAGTCCGTCGCCGTACTCGTCCCACCGGCCCGTAATGTCGTACGGTTCACGCGGCAGCAGCGCGGGGAAGTGCACCTCGAAGGCGCCAGCCGCGGCCATCTCCTCACGCACGATCTGCTCGACCTTCGCCTTCACCCGGAGCCCCAGAGGAAGCCAGGCAAAGATGCCCGGCGCCTGGCGACGGATGTACCCGGCACGCACCAAAAGGCGGTGGCTGGTCACCTCGGCATCGGAGGGATCTTCACGGAGAGTACGCAGGAAATAGTTCGAGAGACGTGTAGGCACTGACCCACCTTACGCGCGTCTCGGCAAGCCGGGTTCCGGGCATCGGCTCACGTGGTCTCGAGACGCTCGTGCCTCGCTCCTCGACCAGCGGGACTCGGCACCTCCGTGGTTCGAACCCCCGGGCCTCACTCCCCGACCAGCGGGACTGCGCACCTCCGTGGTTCGAACCCCCGAGGCCTCACTCCTCGACCAGCGGGACTGCGCACCTCCGTCGTTCGAACCCCAAGGCCTCGCTCCCCGACCAGCGGGACTGCCCACCCTCCGTTGGTCGAGGCGCGACGAAGGAGCGCTTGGATCGAGCCTGTCGAGATCGAGACCGCGCGAGCCGACCGAGCTAGTTGGAGCCGACGGTGACGACGGGGGCACCGAGGCCGGCCTCGGCGGCGGGCATCTCGGCGGCGAGGCGGTTGGCCTCTTCGATGAGTGTGGCGACGATTTCGGACTCCGGCACGGTTTTAATGACCTCGCCGCGCACGAAGATCTGGCCCTTGCCGTTGCCAGAGGCCACACCGAGGTCCGCGTCCCGGGCCTCACCGGGTCCGTTGACGACGCAGCCCATCACGGCGACGCGCAGCGGAACGGTCATGCCCTCAAGCCCGTCGGTGACGTCGTTCGCAAGCTTGTAGACGTCGACCTGGGCACGCCCACAGCTCGGGCAGGAGACGATCTCGAGCTTGCGCTCGCGCAGGTTGAGGGACTGCAGAATCTGCAGGCCCACCTTGATCTCCTCGGCCGGCGGGGCGCTGAGCGACACTCGAATGGTGTCGCCGATGCCTTCGCCCAGCAGGATGCCGAAGGCCGTGGCGCTCTTGATCGTGCCCTGGAACGACGGACCGGCCTCTGTCACACCGAGGTGGAGGGGCCAATCGCCGCGTTCGGCGAGCAGTCGATAGGCCTTGACCATGATCACCGGGTCGTTGTGCTTCACCGAGATCTTGAAGTCGTGGAAGTCGTGCTCTTCGAACAGGCTCGCTTCCCAGACGGCACTCTCCACAAGGGCCTCGGCGGTGGCCTTGCCGTATTTCTGCATGATGCTGGGCTCGAGCGAACCGGCGTTCACGCCGATCCGCAGGCTGACCTCGGCCGCCTTGGCCGCGGCGGCGATCTTGCCCACCTGGTCGTCGAACTTGCGGATGTTGCCCGGGTTCACCCGAACGGCGGCGCACCCGGCGTCGATCGCCGCATAGACGTAATTGGGTTGGAAGTGAATGTCCGCGATAACCGGGATCTGGCTCTTCTTCGCGATGATCGCCAGTGCTTCGGCGTCGTCGCGGGTGGGCACGGCAACACGCACGATGTCGCATCCGCTGGCCGTGAGCTCGGCGATCTGCTGCAGAGTGCCGTTGATGTTCGTCGTCTGCGTGGTCGTCATGGATTGCACGCTCACGCGAGCGTCACCACCGACAAGAACCTTGCCGACCTTGATCTGGCGAGACTTACGTCTCGGAGCGAGTATCTCGGGTGTTTTGGGCATTCCCAAATTGATTGCAGCCACGCGGTCAGCATACGCGATTGTGCCGGTGAGCAGCTGTGCGGCACCGTCGCAGGAACGTCAGTGCACCCAGAAACTCGGGTTTGAGCTGGCCACGATTTTATCGATGGTTCCGGACGGCGTATTCGAGCTCAGGGTGACCGCCATGGCGTTGGGGTAGCTGGAGTTCTCCCCCGGCGCCGAGGATAGCTCGGGCCCCACTTCGAAGTAAATCAGGTGGTCCATTGAGGCAAACGTCTCGTCCACGACGACGCCGCGTTCCGAAGCCTCGGCACGGATGTCGTCGCCGATCCGCGTACCCGCCGGGGTGACGAACGACACGTCGCCCTGTGACGAAACGGTGACACCCACCATGTAATTGGAGATGTCCGGAAAGAATCCAGGCTTGGGCTGCGCGTCCTGCAACCCAAACCCCGGCCACTCGTACTGGATATAGTCCGGGCTCTCCAGCCCGCCGTCCCCGGGCGTCACCGTGGGCTCCGAACCGAGCACGACCGTCAGGGCAGCCACAACACCGTCCACGGCGTCGTCGTAGGACAGCGCCATGACCGTCGTGCCGTCGGGGGCCACCAGGTCGAGAGATTCCGGTCCCACCTCAACGACGGTGACCGTCTCAAGCGGGTCGACGTCTGTTGCGGCCGGCGTCTCGGCCGGAGCGCTGGTCGATGAGGACGTCGGTGATGGTTCTGGTGCGGCGCTCCCCTGCCCCGTCGATTGGCAGCCCGTCAGGACGGCGACCAGAATGACGACGACGCTGCCGGCCCCCGAGAATCGTAACTGTGTCATGTGTTCTCCCCCATAGAGTGAGACCGACGTGGTCCCGAACACCAGCATGGCAGCCTGGGTAACGGAATACGCGATTCGGAGCGACGGCGATACAGTCGACTGGCAGGTGTCGATCACGTGCCCCGAGATAGTCCACCAGCTGATTGCACGGCTGTGTAACACATCGCCGTGTAGACGAAGGAGTCCTGATGACCACAGTTGACGTCGTTATTCTTGCCGGATCGCGCACCCCGCAGGGCCGCGTGAACGGCCAGCTTTCCTCTCTCACCGCCGTTGATCTGGGGGCGGCCGCCATCGCCGGGGCCATTGAGCGTGCGGGCGTGGCCGCCGATCAGGTGGACGTCGTTCTGATGGGCCAGGTGTTGCAGGCCGGCTGCGGCCAGAACCCGGCCCGCCAGAGCGCCATCGCTGCCGGCATCCCCTGGAATGTTCCCGCGATGACCGTCAACAAGGTGTGCTTGTCCGGACTAGCCGCCATTATTGACGCGGCCCGACTGATCCGTCTCGGTGAAGCGGATGTCGTGATCGCCGGCGGCCAGGAATCCATGTCGCGGGCACCGCATCTGCTTCCCGGATCGCGCCAGGGCTGGGCCTACGGCACGGTCTCGGCACTCGACCACGCGGCCCACGACGGGCTGACGGATGCCTTCGACGGCCTGTCCATGGGGCTCTCGACCGAGCTGGCCAACGAGAAGCTCGGCCTGAACCGCCTCCAGCAGGACGACGTCGCTGCCAAGTCTCACCAGCGCACGGCCGCCGCTGCCGCAGCCGGCGTCTTCGATGGTGAGATCACGCCCCTGAGCGTGGCGCAGCGTAAGGGCGAGCCGCTCATTCTGACCACGGACGAGGGCGTGCGTGCGGAGAGCACCACCGACACGCTCGGTAAGCTGCGCCCGGCCTTCACCGAGGACGGCACCATCACCGCGGGCAACGCGGCCCCCCTGAGCGACGGCGCGAGCGCCATCGTCGTGACGAGCCGCGCGTGGGCCGAGGAGCACGGGCTGAGCTGGCTCTGCGTGATCGAGGCATCCGGTCAGGTGGCCGGCCCCGACAACTCCCTGCACTCGCAGCCGGCCAACGCCATCACGAGCGCGCTGACGAAGCAGGGCTGGACCGCCGCGGACCTCGACGTGATCGAGATCAATGAGGCATTCGCATCCGTCGTCGTGCAGTCGTCGAAGGTACTGGGTGTCTCCGAAGACAAGGTCAACATCCACGGTGGCGGCATCGCCATCGGCCACCCGATCGGTGCCTCGGGTGCCCGGGTGGCCCTGCACGCGGCCCTTGAGCTGTCCCGCCTGGGCGGCGGCAAGGCCGCCGTGGCGCTCTGCGGCGGCGGCGGCCAGGGCGAGGCGCTGCTGCTCTCCCGCTAACGGCGCTCGACGACCGGAGAGTCCGCCGCGGTCCTCGCCGCCATGGCGGCGAGGACCGCGGCGCTGTCGATCTGCTCCGTGACCCACCGCCCGTCGCCGTCCGGCATCGGGATGTCGATCAGCACGACATCCGGATCACTCCGGGCCGCCGCTTGGGATATGCGCCTCGACGAGCATGCCACCCTGTTCGAGGCGCTGCACCCGCAATGTTCCGCCGAGCAACTCGGCGCGTTCCCGCATGCCGAGCAGCCCGCCGTTCGGCAGGATCGGTTCGGTCGGTGGCACGGTGTGCCCGTCGTCGCGAACGGTGAGCACGTAGCCGAACTCGTCGCGACCGAGGTAGACGGATGCGGCGCCGGCCCGCGCATGCCGCAACACGTTGGTCAGCGCCTCCTGACAGATCCGGTACAGGGCAAGCTGCCGGGCGGCCGCCGGCGGATCGGTGGCCAACTCCGCCTCCAGCTCATTCGTGACCTCAACGGTCAGCCCCTGGGCGCGAAACGACTCAACGAGATTCGGCAGCCCGGCGAGATCCGGTTCGGGGGCGAGCGGCGCGGCCCCCTCCTCGCCGCCCGAGCGCAGGATGCCGAGCACCATGCGCACCTCGTCGAGGGCGTTCTTGCTCGTGATCTTGATGCTGGCGAGGGCTTGAGCCGCCTTCTCCGGCTGCGCGTCGATGAGATGCAGGGCGACGCCGGCCTGAACGTTGATCTGCGACAGGGAGTGGGCGAGAACGTCGTGCAACTCGCGGGCAATGCGCACCCGCTCGCGCTGTTCGGCGTCCACGCGCCGGGCGGCGTTGGTCAACCGCAGCTGAGCGACGTGCTCCCGGCGCGACCGAATCACCTCGCCGGCCCCCATGAGCATCGCGAAGCCGAGGGTGCTGGCTGCCACGCGCAGCGGATGCAGCGAGACGCCCGCAACATTGGCGAGGGCGATCGTCGCGACCCAGCTCACGGCTACCGAGGTGTACACCCAGACGCGAGCGCCCCGCACGATTCCGAGCATGATCGCGAAGGCCAGAGCCACGGGGGGCACGCCGAGATCGGGCCGCACCAGCACCAGGGCACCGGCCGCGGCGGCCGTCACAGCCACCACGGGCCCAGGAAATCGGCGAGCGAAGACCAGGGCGACCGGACCGGCCGTCGCGAGCCCGACGGCGACCACCCAGCCACCGAGCGAAAGCCCCGGGTACCCGACGTCGACACCAAGCTCGGCTTCGTCGTGCATGCCACGCAGAAGGGCGCGTGCGGGCCACGCCAGCAGTGCAACGGCCGGAACCTGCACGACGAAGGACACGATCACCGGCAGCCAGAGCCGCAGAGCCGGCGGTGGCCCGCTCCGTTCGCTGGCCTGACCCCGCGACGCGTCGTACCACGCCGCGTCGGAATCCCAGTGTGGTGGCATGAATCGATGGTACGTCGGGAACTCGTGCGCGACATCCGCCCCTGGGACTACGTGCCCTCCCTCGCTGGCTACCCAGGAGGCTGACGTCCGAGCCGGCCGACTAGCCGAAGAGGTTGACGGGCTTCACGATGTCAGCGTAGATCAGCAGCAGGCTCATGCCGCCGAGGAGCACCACCACGGCGAGCGTGAGCGGCATCAGCTTGGCCATGTCGACCGGACCTGGTTCGGGTCGTTTGAACAGTTTCGCGAAGGCCCGACGGATGCCCTCCCACAGCGCCCCCGCGATGTGACCTCCGTCGAGGGGCAGGAGAGGCACGAGGTTGAACACGAAAAGCGCAATGTTGACCGAGCCGAGGATGCCGAGCAGGCTCGCGATCTTGGACTGCACCGGGATGGTGTCGATGCTTGCGATCTCGCCGGCGACGCGGCCGACACCGACCATGCTCAGCGGTCCGTTCGGGTCGCGCTCCCCCGGGCCGAATGCCGCGTTGGCGACATCGACGAGGCGCTGGGGAAGATGAACGATGATGCCCGCGGTCGCGGCGATGGTCTCGCCCACGGCCGGCATCACCGCGGTGATCGGCTGACGCACGAGCTCGCTGGCGGCGCCGATTCCGACGAAGCCCACCCTCTCGACCTGGCTGGTCACCTTGCCGTCGGACCCGATGACGAATCGTTCGGTGAGCTTCGGCGTGAGGGTCAGTGTCTGCATCGTGCCGTCGCGATCGACGACAACCTGCAGGGCCTGGCCCGGGGCCTCGCGGATCACCTGAGTGGACTGGGCCCAGCTCGTGATCGCCGTGCCGCCGATGCTGACGAGGCGGTCGCCGGGCTGGAGACCCGCTGCGGCACCCGGCGCGGCTTCGTCGCCGGGCTGGCAGGTTTGCCGGTCGCTCGTCGCCGGGAGCGCGCAGGCCGAGACACTGCCGACCGTGGTGCTGGTCTGCGTCGTACCGAAACCCATCAGCAGGATGGAGAACATCACGATGGCGATGAGCAGGTTCATGGTCGGGCCGCCGAGCATGATGATGATGCGCTTGTAGACGGGGAGCTTATAGAACGCGCGGTGGTCTTCGCCCTCTCCGATGGTGTCGGCGCTCGCCTGGCGGGCGTCGTCGACCATCGCGGACATCGCGCCCGGCCGTTTCTCCTCCGCACGAGTGTCGGGGGCGCCCTCCTGCACAAGGGTGTCGAAGAAACCGGTGCTCGCGGTGCGCACCGCACCGTCTTTCTTGGGCGGGAACATCCCGATCATGGAGATGTAACCGCCGAGGGGAAGAGCCTTGAATCCGTACTCGGTTTCGCCCTTCTTCTTCGACCAGAGGGTCGGTCCAAAGCCGATCATGTACTGCGTGACCTTGACGCCGAAGAGCTTGGCGGGCAGCAGATGGCCGATCTCGTGCAGGCCGATGGACAGTGCCAGGCCCACGAAGATGACGGCCACACCGAGTATGAAGAGCAGTACAGGTTCCACTGTCGTAGAGTAACTGTCCCAAGCTGCAAAGCGGCTGGTCGTTTACTGCGCGTCTCGCCGCACCGACCTTCGTATGGTTTGCTTAATGGCACCCACTGGAGGTTCATCTGTCTACGCAACACACCGTCGATCCGCTCGGAACACTGCTCGCCGACCGATTCCGGCTCGACCGCCTCGTTGGCACCGGAGGTATGGCTTCGGTGTACCAGGCCACCGACACCTCCCTCGGGCGCACCGTCGCCGTCAAGCTGTTCCGCTCAGACAGCATGGACGATGCCGGCCCCGAACGGCAGAGTGGCGAGATAGCCCTGCTCGCGAGCCTGAACCATTTCGGCCTGGTCACTCTCTTCGACGCCGGAACCGCCCAGATCAACGGCCTTCGGCGCACGTTCATTGTGATGGAGTTCGTCGACGGAGCCGACCTGCGCAGCCGCCTCGCCGACGGTCCGATCGATGCGGGTGACCTCGCCGACATGGGTGCAGACCTCGCGGAGGCGCTGCACTACGTGCATGCGCGGGGCATCATCCACCGCGACATCAAGCCGGCGAATGTGCTGCTGTCGCCCTCGGGCTTCCCCGGCCGGGCGATGCACGCCAAGCTCGCCGACTTCGGTATCGCGCGGCTGCTCGACGAAACGCGGCTCACCGCCACCGGCGCTACCCTCGGTACGGCGAGCTATCTGAGTCCCGAGCAGGCCCTCGGTACGGCGCTCGGGCCACCGACGGATGTCTATTCCCTCGGGCTGGTGCTGCTCGAATGCCTCACCGGCGAGCGTGCCTACCCCGGAACCGCGATCGAATCCGCGATGGCTCGCCTGCAGCGCCAGCCCGAAATCCCCTCGTCCGTCAGCGAGGGTTGGTCGGATCTGCTGACCGCCATGACCAGTCGCGAGGCAACCGACCGCCCCACCGCTTCGGCGGTGGCCGTCGTGCTGCGCGCCCTGGTGGCGGAGACCACCGGTGAGACCGTGCCGACCGCCGTGCTGATCGACGACCTCGCCGCCGAAACTGCCCTCGCCACCGCCCTGCAGACGATACAGACGGATGGCGCCACCCGTCTGATGCCCGCCGCACCACCGGCAGCGCCCCCAGCATCCTCCTCGAGCACCACGGTCCGGAACGATACGCCCTCGGACGACGTGGCCTCCGACGAGACGGCCGACGACGCCGCCACCTCCCTTCTCCCCCTCGGCGGATCGGAGCACCGTGTGGCCCCCGCACGCACGCCGCTCGCGCCGCGCACCAGAAAGGCTGTGCTGGCATCCGTTGTCGTCGCCGTCTCTCTCCTCGTGCTCGTGGTTGTTCTGGTCAACCGACCAAGCGTGCCCGAGGCGGTGCCGCCCACCTACCCCGCGGTCGACGGGCCCCTCGGCGAACACCTCCAGCAGCTTCAGGAAAGCGTAAACCCATGACCCGCATCCGCGCCCGGTTCGCTCTGGCTCTGGCCACCCTGAGCCTCACCGCGATCGCTCTCACGGCCTGCGCGGGGACCCCGGTGCAGTTGGAACAGTCGGCCGCGGAGCAGCTGCAGGCCGGGATCGCCGAGGTGACCACCTCGGCCGCGTCGGGCGACCTGAACAGCGCCCAGACCCAGCTCGACACGGTTCAGGACCAGCTGCGCACTCTGGCCGCCTCCGGGCAGATGACCGCGGAACGGGCCAGCGACATCCAGTCCGCGATCAGCCTCGTCTCCGGCGATTTGACGGAGGCCATCGACGCGGCCAACGCTGCCGCCGACGCTGCTGCGGCAGCCGACGCCCGAGCGGCCGCTGCCGCGCAGGCGAAAGCGGACGCACGCGCCGCCGCCGAGGCCGCCGCCGAGGCCGCGAAGAGGGATCAGGGTAAGGATTGCAAGGGGAAAGACTGCAACGACTAGCGCGAACAGCGCAGACCGGGCACACTGAGGCAGCCCCTTGCCCGCGTGTTCATGAAAGGATCCAGTGACCCAGCACCTCGTGGTCGGAGCCGGCTATATCGGCCGTCCCCTTGCAGAACGTCTTGCCCAGCGCGGCGACACCGTCACGATCGCCACCCGCTCGGGTTCGCCGGCCGCCGGGGCCAGCTCCCTCGTGCTCAATGCGAGCGACCCTGAGTCCTTCGCCCGGGCGGCAACCGGCGCCGACACGATCTTCCTGTGCACGAACCCGCCGTACACGGACTGGGCCGTTCAGTGGCCGCCGGTCTTCGATGCGGCCGTTCACGCGGCATCGGTGTCCGGCGCCGGACTCGTGGTGATGGGCAATCTGTATTCCTACGGTTCGCCGACCGGGCCGATGACGGAGCACTCCGCGGAGTTGACGACCGAGAAGAAGGGGCTGATTCGCCGCGACGGCTGGGCGACGGTCCGAGCAGCGAATGATCGCGGAGGGATCCGGGCCGTGGAGGTGCGCGCGAGCGACTACTTCGGGCCGAACGTGTCCGGGGCCGGTCACCTGGGCGAAACCTTCTTCCATGCCGTTCTCCGCTCGAAATCCGCCCACGTGGTCGGCAAACCGGGAGTGATCCACAGCTGGAGCTACCTGCCGGACATCGTTTCAGCGCTGATCCTCGCGGCCGACTACCCCGGAGACTGGGGCCGC
Organism: Cryobacterium sp. MLB-32; assembly: GCF_000738085.1. Classification (GTDB taxonomy): domain Bacteria; phylum Actinomycetota; class Actinomycetes; order Actinomycetales; family Microbacteriaceae; genus Cryobacterium. Next base: position 49,699 of record NZ_JPRS01000005.1, on the reverse strand, counting down.
GTGTGGCACGTGCCGAGCGCGTCGTTCAGTCGCGACCAGATCGTTGCACAGCTCAACGGACACTACGGCACCCACGGAACGATCGCCGCGTATCCGCAGTGGATGCTGCGCGGGGTCGGCGCCCTCAACCCGATGATGCGCGAGGTGCATGCGTCGAGTTATCAGTTCAGGGTGCCGTTCGTCATCGACTCCGCCGAAACAGAACGCCTGCTCGGAGCGGCGGCCACCCCGTGGGACGAGGCGCTGGTCACGACCGCAGACAGTTACCGCGACTGACTCCCGTGCTACCCGCCGATGAGTGCATCGGCGGCGGCCCGGGCCCAGGCCTCGGCTCCCGCGAGTGACTCACGGGTCAAGGGACCGTCCTGCTCATGGGCCTCCACAACGCGCAGCACGGTGTCGACGATGGCGAGGAAACTGATCGTGCCGGCGTGGAAGGCCGCGACGGCCTGTTCGTTCGCCGCGTTGAAGACGGCCGGATAGCTGCCCCCGGCCCGGCCCACACGCTTGGCGAGTTCGACAGCGGGGAATGCGGCGTCGTCGAGAGGCTCGAACGTCCAGGTGTGCGGCGTTGTCCAGTCGATCGGGGCGCCGACGGCGGCCACCCGGTTCGGCCAGTCGAGGCCGAGCGAGATGGGCAGGCGCATGTCCGGCGGCGAGGCCTGGGCGATGGTCGACCCGTCGATGAACTCCACCATCGAGTGCACGATCGACTGCGGATGTACGACCACGTCAATGCGGTCATACGGCACATCGAAGAGAAGGTGAGCTTCGATGATCTCGAGGCCCTTGTTCACGAGGGTTGCCGAATTGGTCGTGACCACGACTCCCATGTCCCAGGTGGGGTGGTTGAGCGCTTCCCGGGGAGTCACGGTCGTCAGCTGTTCGCGGGTCCGACCGCGGAACGGACCGCCGGATGCCGTGAGCACCAGGCGACGGACCTCGTCCGCAGTGCCGGCCCGGAGGGCCTGGGCGATCGCGGAGTGCTCCGAATCGACGGGCACGATCTGTCCCGGAGCCGCCAGGTTCTTCACGAGGTCGCCGCCCACGATGAGCGACTCCTTGTTGGCGAGGGCGAGGGTGCGTCCGGCCTTGAGCGCCGCCAGCGTCGGGCCGAGGCCGACCGAACCGGTGATGCCGTTGAGCACGACGTCGGCCTCGACGTCGCGCACGAGCTGCTCGGCCTCGTCAGCGCCGAGAGCGGTGTCGTCAACATGGAAGTCGGCGGCCTGTCGGTCAAGCAGTTCACGGTTGCGGCCGGCAGCCAGGCCGGCCACCTCAAACCTGGTCGGGTTGGCTTTAATCACGTCGAGGGCCTGCGTACCGATGGAACCGGTGGACCCGAGGATAATTACTCTGCGCACGCCTCCATGCTAGGTGCAGGCGCCGGGCAGAGTAAGGTCATCCAGTGACCGGTGCCGATGAAGAACCCCAGAACGACGCTGACGTCGTCTCCCCCCAACGAACCAAGCGTCCCGGATTCGTGTATTTCCTCGGCTACGGAATCATGGTTCCCATCGCCCGAATCGTGTTTCGTCCCACCATCACCGGGCGGGAGAACGTGCCCAAGACCGGCCCGGTCATCTACGCCAGCAACCACCTGTCGTTCATCGACAGCATCGTCATTCCGCTGATGTCGCCGCGTCGCGTGCAGTTTCTCGCCAAGTCCACGTATTTCACGGGCACCGGCTTCAAGGGCTGGGTCTCACGATCCTTCTTCACCTCGATCGGCGCCGTGGGTGTGGAACGCGGGGCCGGGCAGGCCGCACAGGTTGCCCTGGATGCCGGCCGCGGCATCCTTGAGGCCAACAGCGCTTTCGCGATCTATCCGGAAGGAACCCGGTCCTTGGACGGGCGCCTGTACCGGGGACGCACGGGCGTGGCCTGGCTGGCGCTCACCACCGGCGCCGTCGTCGTGCCGGTGGGCCTGATCGGCACCCAGGAAATCATGCCCGTGGGGTCGAAACGCCCCCGAATTCGCAAGATCACGGTGGCGTTCGGTGAACCGATCGACCTGAGCCCCCACGGTTCGGCGGACTCCGGCAAGGCCCGCCGGCAGGCCACCGACGAGATCATGGCGGCCATCCACGGTTTGTCCGGTCAGGAGCTGGCCAAGGCCTACAACGAATCGCCCCCCGCGGGAACGCTGCACCGGCTCGCCGACAAGGTCTTTCCGCGCGAGCGGATCTAGGCCCTTTCGAGGCTGTGCGCCGCGCTTCGGTCCTCGCACTCAGCCGAGCGTCCTAGGCTGGCTGGATGACTGCCTCCTATTCGGTCCCCCAGCACCGCAAACTCGTCACAGCACTCCCCGGCCCCAAGTCGGTCGAGCTGCAGAAGCGGCGAGAAGCAACCGTCGCCCGCGGCGCCGGCACCCTCGCCAATATTTACATGGACCACGGCGCCGGCGCGATTCTCGTCGACGTCGACGGCAACCAGATCATCGACCTGGGCTGCGGCATCGGTGTCACGACGATCGGCCACGCCCACCCGGATGTCGCTGAAGCAGCATCCGCCCAGGCGGCCAAGCTCACGCACACGCTGTTCACGGTGACGCCCTACGAGAACTACGTTCGCGTCGCGGAGAAGCTCGCCGAGATCACCCCCGGTGACTTCGAGAAGCGCTCGATCCTCGTGAACACCGGCGCGGAGGCGGTGGAGAACGCGGTGAAGATCGCTCGCAAGTTCACCGGCCGCCGCGCCATCGTGGCCCTGGACCACGCCTTCCACGGCCGCACCAACCTCACCATGGCCATGACCTACCGGCCCTGGCCGGAACGCGCCGGCATGGGACCGTTCCCGGGCGAGATCTACAGCGTGCCCACGAGCTACCCCTTCCGCGACGGACTCAGCGGCCTCGAGGCCGCCGAGAAGACCATCGACTACATCCAGACGCACATCGGCGCCACCGAGATCGCCGCGTTCTTCGTAGAGCCCATCCAGGGCGACGGCGGCATCGTCATTCCCGCGCCCGGCTACTTCGCGCGGATCCGCGAGTTCTGCACCGAGAACGGCATCGTGTTCGTTGCCGATGAGATCCAGGCCGGAATCGGCCGCACCGGGGTCTGGTACTCCATCGAACACCACGACGTGGTGCCCGACCTCGTGACCACAGCCAAGGGCATCGCCGGCGGCTTCCCGCTCGCCGCCGTGACCGGCCGCGCCGACATCATGGATTCCGTGCAGCCCGGCGGAGTGGGCGGAACCTTCGGCGGCAACCCGGTCTCGACCGCGGCGGCCCTCGCCGTGTTCAACCTCATCGAGCGCGACGACCTGCTCGGTGAAGCCAAGCGCGTGGAGAAGACCCTGCAGGCGCGAATCGGCGGCTGGGCGGAGAAGTTCTCCGTGGTCGGCGACGTGCGCGGCAAGGGAGCCATGTTCGGTGTGGAGCTCGTGCACCCCGGAACGAAGAAGCCCTACCCCGAGGCGCTCACGGCCGTGATCAAGCACGCCACCACGAACGGTGTCATCGTGCTCGACGCCGGGAGCTGGGACTCCGTGCTGCGCATCATGCCGTCGGTCGTCATCTCCGACGAGCTGATCGATGACGCCGCCACCGTGATCGAAGAGGCCCTGACCGCACTCGTGGCCGCCTACCCGGCCGTGCAGTAGGCGCCAAGCCCCGCCTCGGGTCGCCCAGCCGGGCGAATCGAGGCGGGGCTCTTTCGTGCAGATCTGCACGGGCCCCTGGCACGACCCAGGAGTAGAACAGCACCATGAAGAAGCTGCACTTCACCGTAGGCGTCGACGCGCCTGCCCGCCACCTGTGGGCCACGATGCTCGACGAGACCACGTATCGCGAGTGGACAGGAGCGTTCAATTCCAATTCCAACTCAGATTCGCACTTTGAGGGCACGTGGGAGGTGGGCGACACGATCCGCTTCGTCGGTCTCGACAGCAAGGGTTCCGTCGGTGGCATGATCGCCACGGTTGTCGACAACCGCCCCGGTGAATTCGTTTCGCTGGAGTACGTCGGCCAGGTGCTCGACGGCGTCGACGACACCACGAGCGAGTTTGCCCGGGCCATTACCGGAACGCACGAACTTTACTCGTTCACGGCGATCGAAGCCCTAGGGGGCGCGCTGGTCACGAGACGGGTCGAGCATCCCAACTCCCCGGGCTGGATCCAGGTCGGGTTACAGGCGGCGAACTCCACAGCACCGTCGGCACCGCGCACGCCCACGATGCACTGGCGCTCGCCCGGAACCCCGACGACCGCCAGGGAATCGTCACCCACGACATCCGTAGACCGCCGGCGCGAGCCGCTTTCGGGCGCCCGACCCGTCCCCCGTCATCCACGCCCCGCGAGCCAATCCTCGGACCGCGGGAGAGAGAATCAACTTCGAATGACTTATCCACAAGCGTGAGTATTTCTCGAATATGTCTGTGGTGCGTGGGAGAATTCTTCTATGGAGAACAACGATGATGTTCCTCCGCTGGAGGATGCCGCGGGTAGCAACCCGCCCGAACCAGTCGACCAGACCCTCGCCCTCTTGGCGGAGGAAAAGGCCGTCGCCGATGACACCCAAACCCTGCTCCTCGACGCCGTCCTCAGCTTCGACCGGATGGTCTGCTTCGCCCAAGCCGCCCGAGCCGAAGTCATCGACAAGCTCAGGCAATGGACCGACACCGCCGCCGAGGCCGGCCTCCCGGCCATTGCCAGGGCTCGACGTGACATCGCGTGGTCGCCGCAGAAAGCGGCCCACGAAGGCCTCGTCGCTGAGCTGGCCGCTCTGCTGAAACTGCCGGGCGGTGTCGCCCGCGACCTGATGTTCGAAAGCGACCTCCTCCAACACCGGCTCCCCGCCACCCGCGAGGCCCTGCGACGAGGAGACATCAGCTACCGCCACGCCCAGATCATCATCGAGAACGCTGTGTCTCTTCCTCCGGAGGCCTGGAAAGTTTTCGAAGACGAGGCCCTGCGAAACAGTGAAACGCTGACCGTTCCGCAACTGCGGAAGAAGGCCATCAAGGTCCGCGAACTCACTCACCCCGAGTCCATCGCTATCCGGCACCAGAAAGCCCTCGCCGACCGGAACTTCTGGGTCAGTCCCGGTCGCGACGGGATGGGATACCTGGAGATGACGCTCAGCAACGAAGACGCCACCGCCATCGCAAACCGCGTCGAAGCCCTCGCAAAGAATCTCAAGGTGAACGACGAGACTCGAACTCTCGCGCAGCTCCGCACCGATTGCGTCACCGATCTCCTGCTCCACGGAGTGACCGACACCGGGCTGGGTGCCGGAATACGCGCGAACGTGTTCGTCACCGTCCCGGTCCTCACCCTGATGGGCACGAGCGAGGAGCCGGGAACGCTGGAAGGGTTCGGGCCGATCGACCCGGAGACCGCCCGGCGCCTCGCCGGAACGGCCACCAGCTTCACCCGCATCCTCGTGCACCCCGAGACCGGAGCTGTCCTGTCCTTCGGACGCACGAAGTACAAGGTTCCGGAAGACCTCAGGAACTGGCTGCGACTACGCGACGGAACCTGCCGCGCCGTCGGATGCAACCGCCGAGCCACCGACTGCGACATTGATCACACGATCGCGTGGGAACACGGCGGAGAGACGGTCTTCTCAAACCTCTCGTCTCTCTGCCGCCCCAGCCACCGGGTGAAGCACGAAACAGGTTGGTCAGTGGTCCAGGGCGAAGACGGAACCCTCAACTGGACCAGCCCGGCTGGCAGACACTATGCCACTCACCCCGAAACCCGCATCCGACCGACCATCCCCCAGATGGAACTCGCGCTGACAAAGAAGCCACGGACCTACGTCGATCCGTGGACCCTGCCCGTCACCGAATCCAACGAATGCCCGCTCTAACGACCGGGAACTTGTGGGTGGCGCGCCCTCTCAACGCGAGGAGTCGTGCCCGACCTCGTGACCACGGCCAAGGGCATTGCCGGCGGTTTCCCGCTCGCCGCCGTCACGGGCCGTGCCGACATCATGGATTCCGTGCAGCCCGGCGGCGTCGGCGGCACCTTCGGCGGCAACCCCGTGTCGACCGCCGCGGCCCTCGCCGTCTTCAACCTCATCGAGCGCGATGACCTGCTCGGCGAGGCCAAACGCGTGGGAGAAGACCCTTCAGGCTCGCATCGGCGGCTGGGCGGAGAAGTTCTCCGTGGTCGGCGACGTGCGCGGAAAGGGCGCCATGTTCGGTGTGGAGCTCGTGCACCCCGGCACGAAGAAGCCCTATCCCGAGGCGCTCACTGCGGTCGTCAGCTACCCGCAGCGACCCAGTCGGTGATGTCGACGGACTGGGTCGGCGGAAGTTCGATGGCCGAGGGGCTGATGGTTTCCCGCACATCGGTGCCCGGGCGCATCATGGTCCGGACACCGGTGCAGGGGATTCCGTGGGCTCCGGCGTGACCGTCGGCGAGGACGGTGTGGGCGCGGGCGACGGTGTCGGCTCCCCCACCTCGGGCACCGCCACGAGCGGCTGCACCTGGGAGAACGGAAACGGTGCCGGTGCGGCATCCGCCTGGCGTGCCTGTCCGAGATAGTCGTAGGTGTAGTCGATGTCCTCTGACGCCACCAGACGCAATGGGAAGACATTCCAGCCGCTTCCGCCCGGCACCATCAGGCTCGGCACGACCATGTCCCGGTCGCCGTTCGCATCAGGCTGGGGCAGGTAGGGCGTGTTAGCCGGGTCGTTGACCACGTTGAGCGCGCGCCCGTCCTGATCGAACAACTGCACGTCCCTGAGCGGCTGACCGTCGGCGTCGTAGGCGAATACATTGGTCACGTCCTGGCCGTCCTGCATGAGCCCCGCCGAACGTGGCGGGACAGACCCGGAGTACTCGATGCTGTGCGCACCCGCCTGATTCGCCGTGAGGGCGAGCACGAGCGGCAGCGTGATGATCGTGCACACGCTGACCACGGTGCGAAACCCGGGCAGCCAGCGCCAGGGCAGCCACCGACCCCGCCCCCACTGCACGCTCAGGACGACGAAGGCCGCGAGTACGAGCCAGCGCACCGGGCCGGTGGGCACTGTGCTGATCGCACCGCCCACAAAGATCTCCGCGACCGCATAAACAACCCAGCCCCGCAGCACCCACCACAGCGGGCGCAACACGAGCAGAAAGTCCAGCAGCGCCGCACCGGTGGGGCTCGAGCGGATGCGTCGGGCAGCGTTCGCTCGCGCCCCGCCGACCCGGGAGCACAGCCCGCGCAGGGCCGACTGCCGAACCGTGGGCGCTGGTCCACGCACGGGGAACCCGGCGGCAGCGCGCAGCTCGTCGGCGTAAGCGACCGGATCACCGAACTCGTAGCCGGGCGCGCTGTCACCTGCCTGCAGATCGGAGGCCTGCGCGGTCAGGTCGGCCTCGAGCCCGTCGGCGAGGTCGTCGACATCATCGGCCGGCAGATCGCTGAGGGCCGCACGCACGGCCAGGGCGAACTCGCGAATGGATTGGGGGGTGATGGCGGTATCGCTCATGAGTTGTCACCGATCGTAGGTAGGTGGACGGTGGTTTGGGGTGTCACCTGAGGCTGCGGTTTCTGCAGCAGCTTCGTCAGGGTCTCGGCGAAGTCGGTCCAGTTCGATCGTTGTTCGGCGAGCATCGCGCGGCCGTGCGGGTTTATCCCGTAGTACTTTCGGTTCGGCCCGCCGTCCGACGGCACGACGTAGCTCGAGAGCGCACCCGCGCTGTAGAGGCGCCGCAGCGTGCCGTAGACGGAGGCGTCCCCGACCTCGTCGAGTCCGGCCGCCCGCAACCGACGCACGATGTCATAGCCGTAGCCGTCGTCATCAACGATCACGGCCAGCACGGCCATATCGAGCACCCCCTTGAGCAGCTGGGTCGTATCCATCGGCATCCCTTTCTTCGGCGCTGATCGTCGAGCGCGGTTCCTACGCACCCCACACTACTACGCAAACCGCACTACTGCGCGATGCATAATTTGTGCTGTACGCGCCGGGCACTGGCCGCACGCGCAATCAAGGAGTAGAACAGCAGCATGAAAAAGCTGCACTTCACCGTGGACATCGATGCGTCGCCCCACACGGTCTGGTCGACCATGCTCGGCGCGGCCACCTACCGGGAGTGGACGCGCGCGTTCAACTCCGATTCGCACGTCGAGGGTACCTGGGAGGTGGGCAGCACCATGCGGTTTCTCGGTCTGGACAGCAACGGTTCTGTCGGCGGAATGGTGGCCACGGTCATCGACAACCGGCCGGGCGAATTCGTCTCCCTGGAGTATGTGGGCCAGATCACCGACGACGCAGATGACACCACGAGCGACTTCGCGGTGTCGATAGCGGGAACGCACGAGGTCTACTCGTTCACCGCCACCGAATCCGGCACTCGGCTCACGGTTAACGCGGACAGCCTCGACGAGTTCGCCCCAATGTTCACGGAGCAGTGGCCGTTGGCACTCAACCAGCTGAAGCAGATAGCGGAGCGCACGGTTTAGTCGCTCCGGATCGGCTCGCGAGGTCTCGATCGCTCCTTCGTCGCGCCTCGACCAGCGAGACAGCCCGAACACCCCGAGCACCCCGAACGCTCCTCCGGCAAGCGGAAGTTCAGGCGACGGTGACCGGCTCGTGACCCACCGGGAAGTTGACGGACGCCGCGATGAAGCATTCGCGGGCGCCTCGGCGTGCAGCGACTGGGCGAACTCGACCTGAGCGGGGTCCGCGATGGTCACCCGCGGGCGCAGCGTGACGGACGTGAAGTGGCCACCACCCCCGGTGACCTGTTTCATCGTGCCGATCGGCGCATCCGTGTAGGCCGTCACGGTGACGCCGTTGCGCGCCGCCACGTGCAGGTACGACAGCAGATGACACTGGCTGAGCGCCGCGAGCAGCAACTCCTCAGGATTCCACCGATCGTTGTCGCCGTGGAATGTCGGGTCCGAGGAGCCGTTGATCGGCGTCTTGTCCGCGGATGCGCGACCCGCCGGCGAAATCACATGGTCACGCCCGTATGACTTGTAATGGCTTGTTCCCGTGCCGCGGTTGCCGGTCCACTCGACCCGCACCGCATAATCGTGCACCCCGTTCATGGTTCTCCCTTGCCTCTACAAGATTCTTGCAGCCGAACTCAGCTGCGGCCCACAATCGGTCGGTAAAGTGGAAACATCATGACTGACATCCTCACGCCTGCCTCCGTCTCTTCCGCCGCCCCGACCGCGTACACCGTTCCCCAGGAACGCAAGATCGTCACCGCGATCCCCGGTCCGAAGTCCGCCGAGCTGCACGCGCGACGCCAGGCCGTCGTGTCCAGCGGCGTGAACTCCATGCTCCCCGTGTACATCCAGAAGGCCAACGGCGCGATCGTCGTCGACGTGGACGGCAACCAGTTCATCGACCTCGGAGCCGGCATCGGCGTGACCACGATCGGCCACACCCAGTCGAGCGTCGTGGCCGCCGCTGTGGCACAGACCGAGGAATTCATCCACACCCTCTTCACCGTGACCCCGTACGAGGAGTACGTGCGCGTCGCGGAACTTCTTGCCGAGCACACCCCCGGTGACTTCCCGAAGAAGTCGGTGCTCATCAACTCCGGCGCCGAGGCCGTGGAGAACGGCGTGAAAATCGCCCGCAAGTACACCGGCCGTCGCGCCGTCGCCGTACTCGACCACGCATACCACGGACGCACCGTGCTCACCATGGCCATGAACTACAAGGCCGCCCCCTACGCCACCGGCTACGGTCCCCTCGCCAGCGACGTCTACCACGCACCGAGCTCCTACCCCTATCACGACGGCCTCAGCGGAGCGGATGCCGCAGCCCGCACCATCGCCTACCTCGAAAAGGTCATCGGCGCCTCCGATCTGGCCTGCCTCGTGGTGGAGCCCATCCAGGGCGAGGGCGGCTTCATGGTTCCGGCCGACGGCTTCCTGCCGGCACTCCAGGCCTGGTGCACCGCGAACGGCGTCGTCATGATCGCCGACGAGATCCAGAGCGGCATGGGCCGCACCGGGAAGTACTTCGCGAGCGAGCACTTTGGCTGGGTCCCCGACCTGGTGCTCTCGGCCAAGGGCATCGCCGGCGGCTTCCCGCTCGCCGCCGTCACCGGCCGCGCCGAGATTCTGGATGCTTCCCAGCCCGGTGGCCTCGGCGGCACCTTCGGCGGCAACCCTGTCTCCTGTGCCGCGGCCGTCGCCGTGTTCGAGGCCATCGAAGCGAACAACCTGCTCGCCGAGGGCGCACGCATCGGCGACACACTCATCGCCGGCCTCACCGTGTTGAAGAACAAGTACAACATTATCGGTGAAATCCGCGGCCGCGGTGCGATGATCGCCATCGAGCTCGTTCAGGCGGGAACCGGCGACACCACAAAGGCACCGAATGCCGCCGCCGTCTCCGCGATCTCGGCCTATGCCGCCGCCCACGGCGTGCTTCTGCTGACCGCCGGTACATACGGGAACGTGCTGCGCTTCCTGCCGAGCCTCGCGCTGACCGACGCGCTCATCGCCGACGCCCTCTCGGTGATCGACGACGCCATGGCGACGCTGTAGTTCTCGGCCCACCCGCCGCACAACCGCAGTCTGCCGCGAACGCACGTCACCCGCAGCAGTTCGCACCACGCAGTTCGCACCACGCAGTTCGCACCACTACGTACAGGGAGCACGACCGTGTCAGAGACCTTCACCACCACCGATGCGGTCGAGCTCGCTGTCGTTGAGCGCAGCGGATTCATTGAGTCCCGCCACGCCGGATCCGCCGTCGTGCTGGGTGCCAACGGCGAGGTGCTCCGTGCCCTGGGGGACATTGAAACCCCGATCTTCCCGCGCTCAGCCATGAAGCCCTTTCAGGCCATTGCCGTGATGTCCAGCGGCGTGACCCTGCGCGGCGAAGACGCGGCGATCGCCACGGCGAGCCACAGCGGCACCGAGAAGCACACCGACCTCGTGCGCGGACTGCTCGCGCGGGCCGGTATCACCGAGTCCGCCCTGGGCTGCCCGACCGCCTGGCCCATCGACTCCGCGTCGCGCGATGCGCTCGTGCGCCTCGGTGCCGGCAAATCCCAGGTGAACATGGAGTGCTCCGGCAAGCACGCCGCCATGTTGGTGGCGTGTGTGCAGAACGGCTGGGCACTGGACGGGTATCTCAACCCCGAACATCCGTTGCAGAAGCGCATTCTCGACGTCGTCGAACGCTTCACCGGTGAGCGCCCCACCGCCTCGGGCATCGACGGTTGCGGCGCCCCGGTTCACGCGCTGTCGCTGACCGGACTGGCCCGTGGCATCGCCCGCATCGCCACGTCCAAGTCGACCTCACCGTTCGCCATCTATCGCGAGGCCGGCTTCCTCGCCGAGGCCGTGCGGGAGAACGGCTGGGTCGTCGCCGGGCCCGGGCTCTCGGACAGCATCGTGATCGACCGGCTCGGCCTCTTCATGAAGGGCGGCGCCGAGGGCATCATGGTGGCCTCGGCCGACAACGGCATGACCGTGGCATTGAAGATCCTCGACGGCAACCTGCGTGCAGCCGCCGTCGTGGCACTCAGCCTTCTGGCGGATGCCGGTGCGATCGCTCGATCTGATCTCGACGCGCTGCTCCCCGAGCTCGGTCTCGTCGTCACCGGTGGCGGCCTGCCCGTGGGCTCGATCCGCCCGAGCTACACCTAGAGAACACCCCGGCCGCCCGGTCAGGTCAGGTCAGGTCAGGTCAGGTCAGGTCAGGTCAGGCGATCACGTTCAGTGCGCCCGGCAGCACCCGAACCGTCACGGGCAGCGCACCGATCCGATCGCCGTCGGCGTAGGCGGCGAGCGCGCCGACAGACGTGATCGTGACCTCTCGGGCGGTGGCCACGGTCACTTCCTTGAGCGTGACGTGGGACCCGCCATAGGCCATACGCAGAGCCTTCAGCAGGCGCAACCGCCCTGCCTCTCCGATGATCACAACGTTGAGCAGGCCGTCGTCGACGAGCGCTCCCGGTGCAACGTGCATGCCGGAACCGTAATATCCGGAGTTGGCGACGACGACCGTGTGAGCCCTGACGGTCTGTTCGGCGCCGTCGAGAGAGATCGTGTACGACGTCGAGCGATGCGTCGCGATGGCACGAATGGCAGCAAACGGGTACTGAAACCTGGCCGGAAGCCAGTGCGCCCGGTTGACGAGCTCCGACGTGAGCGAGTCGATTCCGGCGTAAACGCTGCCAACAGCGATGCGGCCGTCGACGTCGATCACATCCACCGGCCTCGCCCGCCCGTGCAGCAGGACCCTCGCAACGTCGCGCGGGTCGTGGGGAACGCCAAGCTGGCGAGCGAAGTCATTGCCACGGCCGATCGGCACCAGACCCAGCGTGCCCCGAGCACGAACGACCGTGCCCGCGAGGGAACCCACCGTGCCGTCTCCACCGACGGCCACGATCACGGCGCCGACGCTGGCGGCGTCTGCGGCCAGCTCACGAGCGTGAACGGCGTTGTCGGTGAGCCTGAGCGAGGCTTCGGCTCCCGCTTCCTGCAGCAGATGCAGGATTGCGGTGCCGGCTTCCGTGGCGGAGGAAGCACCCGCGGCCCGATTGACCAGAACGTGGAACGACCTCATACTCTGAGAATACCGGGAGCAGGGTTAGCCTTGTCTCAGGCAGGAACAGTGCTGTTCCACGGCGATGCCGGGCCCACAAGGAGCACCATGAAGGTCGCAATCCCCACCGAGGTCAAGAACAACGAGTTCCGGGTGGCCGTCACCCCCGCGGGCGTGCACGAACTCGTCTCGCAGGGCCACGAGGTACTCATTCAATCGGGTGCCGGAGTCGGGTCCACGATCCCCGACGTGGCCTACGCCGCCGCCGGAGCGACGATCATGCCGGATGCCGTGAGCACCTGGGCAGCCGCGGATCTGCTGCTCAAGGTCAAGGAGCCGGTTGAGAGCGAGTATGGCTATTTTCGCCCCGACCTCGTGCTGTTCACCTACCTGCATCTCGCCGCCGAACCCGAACTCACCCGGGCGCTGCTTGCCGCCGGCGTCACCGCAATCGCCTACGAGACCGTGCAGCTTCCGTCCCGGGCGCTTCCCCTGCTCGCCCCGATGAGCGAGGTCGCGGGTCGACTCGCGCCCATCGTAGGGGCGAATGTCATGCTCAAGCCCAACGGCGGCCCCGGACTCCTCGTGCCCGGGGTTCCCGGCACTCATCCCGCGCGCATCACCATCCTCGGCGGTGGCGTAGCCGGCACCGCCGCCATGCAGGTCTCACTCGGTCTCGGTGCCGACGTGACCGTGCTCGACACCAACCTGTTTCGCCTGCGCGAACTCGACGCCCTGCATTTCGGCAGGGTCAAGACCATTGCGTCCAACAGTTTCGAAATTGACAAGGCCGTCACGGAGGCAGACATGGTGATCGGCTCGGTGCTCATTCCCGGCGCCCGTGCACCCAAGCTCGTCAGCAACGAGCTTGTCTCGCGTATGCGGGCCGGCAGCGTGCTCGTCGACATCGCAGTGGACCAGGGCGGATGCTTCGCCGACTCCCACCCGACGACGCACGCCGATCCCACCTTCACCGTGCATCAGTCGGTGTTCTACTGCGTGGCGAACATGCCGGGCGCGGTGCCGAACACCTCCACCTACGCACTGACCAATGCCACCCTCCCGTACGTGCTGTCGATCGCCAACCTGGGTTGGAAACAGGCGCTCCGTGCGAACACCCCGCTGGCTCTCGGCCTCAACACCCACGCGGGCATGCTCGTTAACGCCCCTGTCGCGAGCGCCCATGGCCTCGACCATCGTGAGGTTGCTGACATCCTCGGGTGACTCAGGTCTCCCGTCCGGCGGGACGTGACGCCCTCGAGACCGTACCGTCGGGCTGCACCGCCCAGACGTGGCCGCGGCCGGCAGCGAGCGGGGGCGGAAGCTCCCGGCGGCGCGAGATGGCGCGGTAGTCCGCCAGGCTGCTGCCCTCGAAGACGAGCGTGGCACGGGTGCGCAGCACGGCCAGCAGTGCCCACTGGATCTGCCAGGCCTCGGCGTCTCCGATGATGATGGTCTCGTCCCCCGCCTCCGCTACCTCCAGTCGGTCGTCCCCCCGAGAGCGCGGCACGACCGGTGAGGTCGATGACCCGGGTCGGCCCTCCTCGCGCCGCACGCCATGGTGAGCCCGCACCGCCTGCCGAGCGAGTGACCACGAGCAACGGGCTCTCACGATCGAGGCACGGAGCGGTCGGATACAGCGCGCTCGGGACGTCGAGCGGGGCACCCACGTCCGGGCTGAGCAGCTGTACCCGCAGGCCCCGCCAGTGTCCGCCCCCCGGAGGCAGCGCGGGGTTGAAATGCGCAGACAGTCCCCCCGCCGCCTGATGCTCCGCAGCGTTCGATAACCGCAGGAGAAGCACATTTTGGCACGTGGACGTGAGGTTCTGCAGCACTCCGGCAAGCCGCTGCACGCAGACCACCACGGTCATCTGCGCGGCCGCCCCGTCACGCAGGAGGGATGCGAGCATGTCCAGAGCCTCGAGGCGATGCTCAGTGTCCCAGCGCGCACACACGGAGTCGACATCATCCAGAAGAAGAAGGTGGTGCTCACCCGGGGGGCGCCACGGGGCATCCAGCAGACGGCACGCCCGCGTCAACGCATCCCAGGTGCCCTCGACATCCGCCGGAACGAATTCGGACCACACTGCGATGGGTCTGGCCAGACCGATCTGGGCCGAACTACACTCGGCCGCACCGGACTGGGCCGCACCGGACTGGGCCGCACCGGACTGGGCTGCACCGGACTGGTTTCGCAGGGACCGGAGCAGGGTGGTCTTGCCGGTGCGGGCACCACCGACGACGAGCAGATTCCCCTCGGTGAGCGGGTCCCAGCGTCCCACCCGGTACCGCTGCTGGTCCGGTTCATCGAGCAGCCCGAGCACGAAGCCGTCGCCGTCGCCGTGCGGATCATCCGATCGGGCGTGCACGGCGGCCACATCGTTGCACGTCACCACGGGTGGGAGCGGGTCAAGCCAGGGGCGTCGTACGAATGCGCCGCCCCCGATGTGAGGACGGGACGCCGCATCCGCGACCGCGTGAATGTCGGCCTCGGTGGTGCTGGCCACCTGGCAGAGACGTGGCTGACCCGACGCGACCATGATCAGGCAGCGACCGGGCAGATCAGCCGTCAGCCCGGCCGCGGCATCCGTGCCGATCACGGCCTGGCTGTCCGCGGCATTGTTGACGCGCAGTGACACTCGAAGACTGCAGTTCGCCAGGAGCGCATCTCGCACGACACCAGCCGGACGTTGAGTGCACAGGATCAGGTGCACGCCCAGGGAACGCCCACGCGCGGCCACATCAACGAAGAGGGCATGCAGTTGAGGGAACGCGTTGAGCATCGTGGCGAATTCGTCGACCACGATGACCAGTCGAGGCAGCGGAGTCTCCCCGCGCACCACCCGGGCGTCGGCCACGTCGGCGGCCTGAGCCGCCGCCAGAATTCGCTCCCGGTAGTGCAACTCAGCGGAGAGGCTCGCGAGGGTGCGCTCGGCGGCGGAGGCGTCCAGGTCCGTGATCAGCCCGACACAATGCGGCAGGGTGCACAGGGGGCGAAAAGCGACGCCGCCCTTGAAATCAACCAGCAGAAACGTGACCTGGGCCGGCGAGTAGGTCCCGGCCAGCGATGTCACCCAGGTGACCAGCAACTCGCTCTTTCCGCTGCCGGTCGTGCCACCGACCACAGCGTGCGGCCCGTCCCGCACCAGATCGACGCCCAGCTCGCCGCTCTCGCCCCTGCCCACAATGCACGCCAGGCCCGCGGTCGCTCCCGCCGCATTCCCGCCAAAGACGGGGCGACGCAGTTCCGAGAAGGCGAGCGTGCGTGGCACCGGGCACCCCCGCGCGAGCAGCCCGGCAGCGGATGCCTGTTCCTGCGCCTCAGCGGCGAAGCGCGCGGCTTCTTCGGCTGAGACTAATTCGGGATGAAATTCGAGACCGCTTGAGTACACGGGTGAGGTGACAACGACGGCTCGATGCGGGCCCTCGACGCGAACAACCGTGGCCAAACCAGGGGGCAGGTCCTCCGGTCTTTCGGCGATCAGCACGCGCAGGTGAACCCCGCTGAACCCGGGTGAGGTTGTGGCTGCGGGGCCCGAGGGACGTCTGCACTCCGTGACCGTCAGGGCATGCGACCGGTGCGGCAGGGTGTGCGGTAGCCCCTCCGTCCATCCCCAGTCGCTCCCCGGCACCCCGTCAAGCATCAGCTCCGTGGGTGCCAGGGCAAAGCAGAGCTGCACGACCACACCGCGGCCGAGCGCACGGGTCAGGGCACCCTGACCGATGATTCCGATGCCGCCGCCCGCGTCCGCGAGGACAGGTGCGTCGGTGAGGCTGGCAGCCCACAAGCGGAGTTCACGATGCTCACCGATCTCTGCGGTTCCGCTCAGTCGCACGTCGCTGCTCACGACGCCGGTACCCAGACTCACGCTGGTGCCCTTCGTTCCTCGCCAGCGCCCCGCGCCGGTCGGTTCGGCCAGAATGCTCCTCACCGACGGCGTGCGCAGCCGTAACGTGCGCCGAAGTTCATCGTGCCGCTCGGTCACGCTTACCCGCAGAGCCCGAAGTCCCTCCTGATAGCCGTCGCGGTCCGCCGCGGCTCGTTTGCGTTGCGTCCGTCGGGCGTCCGCCATTCCGGCGACGGCGATGACCGGGCTCAACACCGCGAAGATCAGGGCGAAAGCGGAGCCCGTGACAAACCAGATCACGGCCGCCGCCGCGAGAGGAGCCACTGTCACCAGCACGGGAAAGGCGGCCGGCGGCTGAGGCGAGGGCCGGAGCGGGAGGACGAGGGGTTCGTCGGGGAGCATCACGCCACCAGCACATCACATGCGTGCGCGAACCTCGCGGGCATCGGGCCGAACGGTGCACAACCCCAGGCACCGGCAGCGGTGGAGGACGGATGAGATCAGTTGACGGTGAAGAACTGGTCGGCGATTTCAACGCGTGAGCGACGGGCCACCATGTAGCGCCGGCCGGGTTCGCACCGCACGGGCGCTTCATTCGGACGTCGAAGAACCGTGCCATTGCCCGAAAATCGGTCACTCACCCAGAATTCACCGTCGTGCTGGCCGAATTCGAGGTGGGTCTTGGACACGGACATGCCGACATCCGCGATGGCCAAGAGCTGGTCGAACGTTTCACCGGGTTGCGGCATAGGCCGCCGGCCGATGAGCCCGGTGCCTCGAACCGACACCGTCTCCCCCGTGCTGAACTGGAGCACGAAACCGGCCGCCGTGGTCGGCGGAACGCCCTGACTGGCGCGGGGACCATCACCATCAGGCACCTCGCTCGGGCCGGCGTGGCGATGGTGAGCGCCGGGACGCGGGTCAACCTCACGCGGCGTCGTCTCGACCGGAACGGAGATGACCGTGGGCCGGGGCAACAGCGGAGCGATGACGGTCGTGTCGCTGGGCCGCGGGTCCGGACGTTTGCGCGTGAGCGGGGTCGCGGTGCTGGAGCTGCCGCACTCGCCGCAGAACATGGCCCCGGTGGGAAGCATCGCCCCACAGATCTGGCATTTCACGAGCCCGCTCCCTCCTTCGTCCATCTGCTTCCAGAATACCGACCCCATGAACGCAGCGAGAGGAATGCCCTCAGCCGTTCCCTGCGAGTCTTCCCAGCCAGGAGCAAGCGACGGAGGTCGTCGACCCGGCTCCACGCCGCATCCGCGTGGAGCATGGAGGTCGTGTCCGGCGAGAAAATGGCGCGGTCCACGTCCACTGCCAACGTCCGGGCCTCAATCCCGCCGATGCTCGCACCGACGATGGCCGCCAGCTCCAAGCGGGTGGCACGATCCGGCATCGGAATACCGCTGTCGCCCGCCGCATCGATGAATTCATTCCAGCCGCCGCTGATCCGGGTCAGAGGAGTGGGGCGCTGACGCCGCAGGCGGCGGCGGCGTGCTTTCGCGGCGATCACGAAGAGGAACGGCGAGGCGACCAGCACGAGTCCGAGCAGCGTCCACCCGGCCACGGCGGCAACGGCGAGCAGCAGGGCGACCAGCGGGCTCAGTGGTGCGACGGGGTCGTCAACCGTGCGTTCTGCGGGTTCGGGATCGCGCTGCTGCGGGGTGTCGACGGCGGGCGGCGGCAGCACGGACTGTGGCCGCGACACGACGGTGGGCTCGTCCGGTTGATTCTCCGGTACGTCGCGAAGCTCCGGTGTGGGATCGATGGTGACCCAGGCACCATCGCTCGTCTGTACTTCGATCCATGCCGAGATGTCCGCACCGGTCACCTGCACCGTGCCCGCCGCGCTGGTGTCCGGCACGAACCCCACGACCACCCGAGCGGGAAAGCCGATCTGACGCGCCATGAGGGCCGCTGCCACGGCATATTGCTCCTGATCGCCGATCATCGGGACATCGGTGAAGAGCTGGGTGATGCGGTCGGCACCGTGGCCGGAGCGACTGACCGGTTCGTCCGCCCCGAGGCCGTGGCTGAGGTAACCGTCGCGGGCCAGGCCGTCGAGCGCCTCCTGCAGTTGGGCTCCCGGGGAACCGTCGGCGTGCACGTAACCGTCGAGGGCCTGCACCAGACGCTCGGGCACCACCCCGAGCGGCGGCTGCACGGCCGAGCCTGGGCGCACAGGGGTGAGGTCGGTGACGGTGGGCGGGGTGACCGATTCGCTCACGTAGCGATCCCCCCGCTGGAGTCCGGAGATGACGGCAGCGGATGCCGCGTTGTCGTTGTAGTAGAAGGAATCGGACCGGGCGACGGCGGTGGACCCGCCGAAGGCAATCTGCTCGAGCTGTCCGGCTCCCGGCACCCACACGCCCGAATAGCCCTCGACCGTCACCGAAAGCGTGGTCTGCTCGCCCGCGACCGCACTCTGATCGAGCCGGTACGGTAACCGGCTGAACGCTCCTGATGGACTCCGGGTGGCGGAATCACCCACGGAGTAGACGATTCCGTCATAGGTGTCGAGAGCGGCAAGTCGCAGGCGACCGCCGCTGGGCAGCCCCTCCACGGCGAACAGGGGCTCATCCGCGAGCGCCGGCTGCAGAAAACTCCGGAATTGGCTCAGCGGACTGGAGTAGTCGCGCGGGTCAAACGGCTGTTGCACCCGTGCGCGAAGAACATCGCGCTCCACCTGCGACGGCACCGCGATGGCGGCGACGGTACCGACCGAGGCGGCCACGACGAGAATGGCGGTCGCACTCAGCAGGGCACGCACCGTGGCGTGCCGTGTGTCCCTGCGCCCGTGACGGTCGGGGCGTACGGCCCGGCCAACGGCCTCGGTGGCCAGACCGACGGCGACGGCCCTCCGCACCCGGCGCATCCACAGCAGCCAGACCATCACGGTGACGAAGAAGCCCAGTCCACTCAGGATGGGCGAGAAATCGGCGGCGGGGCCGAGCGCGATGCCGGCAATGAAGAACAGACCGGGGGCGATGACCGCGAGCTCAGGAACCCGCGCGCGCAGGGCGGTCGACAGGCCGATCACGGTGGAAGACAACACGAGGATGAGAGCCGGCACCAGCAGCGTCTGGTACGAGCCGACCGGGAGCACGATCGTGACCAGTTGCTTCCAGCTCAGGGCACTCGCGGCCAGCAGATCGACCAGCCCGGGGACCGACGGCCACAGACCGTCGATGGCCCGGCCGGGAACGGCCAGGGGTACCCCGACGAGCAGGAACCCTGCGAGGGTGACCAGGATGACGAGCCAGGCCGGCCACCGGAAGAGGGCTCCGCAGATGGCGATCACCGCGCCGACGAAGAAGGCCGCGAGCACCAGCACGATGTATTCGCGACTCTGGTACACCGGCCACAGGGTGACGGACGCCGCAATTGTGGCGATGAGGAGCGCGACCGTGTGCCCCGCGACTAGGGGAAATCGCGGGCGAGAACGGGCTTTGGTCACCCGCCGTTTCTGCGGTGCCTCGCTCATGCCGCCTTCGATCGTGCGAGGCTCTTCTGCAGATCCTCGAGAAAACCGACCGTGAGCACGCTGAGCGTACCGACCCGTCGCAGGCTCGGCGCGGCCTCTGGCTCGCAGATGACGGCAACGACCTCTACCCCGGCGGAGAACCGGCTCGCGGCAGCGCGGAGCTCGCGTGCGGTCAGCGCCGATCCGCAGATGAGGAAGGCGACGGAGATTCCCGTCACGCTGTCGGAAGCGAGCCCGGCCAGGTCCGGAAGGGGAAGTGCCGACCCGACCGGTTCAATCCGGCTCAGGTCGTCGAGCAGACGGGGGCGGGTCACGGTGTTCAGGGATCGCAGCGCCGGCACCCGGCGCCGGGCGAACGGCGGCGTGAGCGCGCTCACCACGACGGAAACCGTGCGGCCATCGCGAATGGCCCGCACCCCGAGGGAACCCGCAACGCTCACCGCCAACTCGAATTCGTCGTCTGTTTCGTAGTCCCGCTCCGACAGGCTCACGACCACCATAAGGTGGCTGCGGCGGGTCTCTTCGAACTGTCGCACCATGAGGGTGCCCGTCTTGGCCGTGCTCTTCCAGTGGATGCTTCGACGCTCGTCGCCCGGAACATACTCGCGCAGAGAGTTGAAAGATACGTCGTTTGTGGCCAGATCCCGCGTGGGATTGCCTTCGAGATCTCGGATGAGTCCGGTGCTCATGCTCGGGATGGAGATGGTGCGCGGGTGTACGAAAAGCTCTGTCCTGTCGGCCCAGACGCGCTCCTTGCGCACGAGGCCGATGGGATCGCCACGGACCGTTCGCACCGGCCCGACGACCACGACGCCACGCCGGATGGTCGGCACTGCGAAATCGTCGGCGAACCCGGCCGAGCGGCGGAGCGCCGGCATGTCGAACACAACGAGCCCGTCGCCGACCGGTACCTCGACGCTGACGCCGGGCAGCCGGCGTCGGGAGGAATTGAGCACGCTCACCGTGCCGGTCGCGTTCTCACCGACGACGACGCGGTCGACCGTCATCTCGAGGGCGATCGAATACGGCGCCCGACCGATCAGGTACGCCAGCGCCGCACCGAGGAGCACGACGCCGGCCCAGGCAATGGCCACAAGTTCGGTCCACCCACCGCGATAACCCAGCACAAAGGAGACGAGCACGGTTGTCGCCAGACTCCACCCCAGCGGGGTGACGACAGCGCCGAGGATGCGGAATCCTCCGAGGAGGCGTACGCGAACGGCGCGGGATCGCTCCAGAACCACGCCGACGACCACCGCCATCCGGCCCTCCGGCAGCGGGTCGGAGACGACCCCGCGTGTTCGCGTGACGGTATCAGACATGCGCGGGCTCAGACATGCGAGGGGTCCGGCGAATGCTGCCGCTCACTCGGCGGCGCCGTTTCGACCAGGATCTGTGCGATCACCTGCGACGGCGTGACACCATCGAATTCGCTCTCCGGGTCGAGCAGGAGGCGGTGGGCGAGCACGGGTTCCGCGAGCACCTTCACGTCGTCGGGAATCACGTAGTATCGCCCGTTCGCGGCGGCGAGGGTCTTGGCCGTTCGGATCAACGCGAGGGCGCCGCGCACGCTCACGCCCAGACGCACTTCGGGGGCCGTGCGCGTCGCGTCCACCAGCCGAGAGACGTAGTCGGTGATGCTCGCGTCCACGAAAACGGTGCGTGCGAGGGCCGCCAACTCGACGACCGTTTCGGCCGAGAGCACCGGAGCCACGGTCACGTCGTGCGCGCGATGGCCGGCACCATCCAGAATGCGGATCATCGAGGCATGATCCGGGTAGCCGATCGACGACTTCATGATGAAGCGGTCAAGCTGTGCTTCGGGCAGGCGGTACGTTCCGGCCTGTTCGATGGGATTCTGCGTGGCGATGACCATGAACGGTGTGCCCACCTGGTGGGTGACGCCATCCGTTGTCACCTGTCCCTCTTCCATCACCTCCAGCAGTGCGGACTGCGTCTTGGGACTGGCCCGGTTGATCTCGTCGGCCAGCACGATGTTGGCGAAGATCGGTCCGCGGTGAAACTCAAACGTGCCGTGGCGCTGGTCATAGATGCTCACACCCGTGATGTCGCCGGGGAGCAGGTCGGGCGTGAACTGCACGCGGTTGCTCGTGCCGCGCACACTCTGGGCGATGGCGCGCGCGAGAGACGTCTTGCCGGTGCCCGGCACGTCTTCGAGCAGCAGGTGCCCTTCGCTGAGCAGTGCGGTGAACGCCAGGCGGATGACGTGGTTCTTGCCGAGAACCACCTGCTCGACCCCGCGCACGAGGCGCTCAAAGGCGTCGGCGAACTGGGTGGCCTGCTCGGGTGTCAGAGTCATTGCGTTGTCTCTCTCGTTCACTTGTCGTAGTCGTAGCTGTGGGTGTTCACTCCGGTGTCGACGGAGGCCGTCAAACGAACCGTGCCTGCCGGTGGGGCATCGGGTAGCGTGCAGGAGCTCGGCGAATCGGCGGCTGTGGCGGCCACCACAGTATCCCGGACCTCACAGGTGTAGCTCACGGCCAGCCCGTTGTTGGCCGGATCGCTGGTCCAGGAGAAGTGGCCGAGGGTCGGGTCATACACAACCCCGCCGACGGCGAGAGAAACGGATGCCTCCGCTGCTGTCGCCGGCGCCGACCACGGCCCGCATCCACCCCACTGGTTGCAGCCACGAACCTGCACGGAGACCGCGGAGCCGAAGGCAACACCGAGCAGCTCACGCGGCCAACCGGTGCCGGCGAAAGCCAGGCCTGGGTCGGCGGCGCCCGTGGCCTTGAGCTCGAATCGGTCGGCGCCGGGAACCGCGCTCACGTTCGTGATCTGGTAGTCCCAGGCATCCCCGCGCCAACCCATCGAACCCTGCACGATCGGCGCGGTGGCCGGATCGACGCGCAGGCTCGCGGACTCGACATCGGTCGCCACGCAGCCGGCCCTGTTGTAACCCCAGACCACGAATGAGTAGCGCCCGTTTGTGGAGCCCAGATTCTCGAAGGTCGCGCTCGTAGCCGTCGTGTTCTGCTGTGCGGAAACGATCCCGCCCGGCGCCGGAGCCACCACGAGGCCGGGGGCCGGCGACAGCACCGAGCAGGCCTGAGGGCCCGTCGGTGTCTGGTTGCGATCGAGCTGCTGAGCGTAATAGCCGAGGATGGGGTCCCCGGAATCCGCGAACGCCGTCCAGGAAACCGTCACCGAGCCGTTCGCATCACTGCCGCTCGCACTGATTCCCCCGGCGACCGGCGCACCGTAGGGTGTCCCGTCTGAACGCGACACGGCCCAGCTCGACAGCTCGGGCAAGGCATCATTGCGGGCACTGACCGTGTATGTCACGTTCGCACCGTTCGTGAGACCGAAGACGTCCAGGCTGCAGCGCCCCGCGGAACAGGCCGCGCCGTTCGCACTCACCTCGGTCTGCGCCTGTCCGTTGGCGGTGACGACGTAGCCGCGAACGGCGGTGCCGCCGCCGCCCGAGGCGACAACGGCCCAACTAATGTGTAGTCCGCCGTCGAGGGGGCGGGACGCCAGACCGGTGGGCGCGGCGGGCACGACGTCCGACCACACGGTCCCCCGCAGGGTCGTGGCGTCGGCTGACCCGATCGCGTTCTGCGCGACGACGGACACACGCACGGCATTGCCTCGGCCGTTGCCGCTGGTCGAGACCTCGCAGGACGTTGCCTCGCAGACCGATGTCCCGACGACGGCGCTCGTCCCGGCGTCGCGAAGGGTGATTTCATAACCCGTGATCGCTGAGTTGTTGGCGGCACCCGCGTTGAAGGCCACGGCCAGGGAGCCGTCCCCAAAGCCACCGACCGTGAGATTGGTCACCGGCGCCGGAACGTCCTGCACGGAGATGCGCACGGTTCCCCAGGCGTACCGATCGGGATCCCCCGTGGCATCCGCCACCTGGTACTGCAGGTTGGTGTCGACCGGTGCCGCGTCCTGGCTCACCCGGATGCTCAGCCGACTCGAATCGGCGCTTGGTGTGATGGTGACCCCCGCCGGCACCGTGCCGCCGTCGAGTCCGCGCACGGCGACCACACGCAGCGGAACGGTGGGGAACGGGTTGGCGGCCTCGTCGTTGGCGAGCACGTCCACCACGGTCGTCTGTCCCCGCGGCGCGATGGCGGCATCCGTCGCCGGAATGGCGCGCGGCCGGGTCGACGCGACGACGCGCATGTCAATTCTGCCGGCCTGCCCCTGGGCGAGGCTGTCGCGCACGCCGATCGTGATCGGGCTCGACGTGCCCTTCAGGGTGGAGTTCTGGGCAGTCAACGACAGCACGTGACCGTTCAGCGACCAGGTGAAGCCGGTGGGCTGCGGATCGAGGACCGTGAATACGAGTTCGTCGACATCGGCGGGGTACGGGTAGGAGGTGAGCTTGGTCAGGTCGATGACCTTGGTCTGTTCCGGCTCAAAGTCGATCACGGCGCCGTCGAACGTCGGCGGCTGGTTGTCGCGCGGCGTCACGGTGATAGGCAGCACGATGGTGTTCTTGCGCCCCTCTGGGTCGCTCGCGCTCGTCCCGTCGGTCACCTCGAAGGAGATCGAGGCCGGCCCGTAGTACTGGTCTGCACTGGTGAACGCCAGTCGCGTGTCGCTCGTCGCGAGGGGTGCTCCGTCCGCGTGCGTGGCCCGCACCGTTCCGGTGTCGGTGAGGCGTACGGTCTTGCCGCCCACGGCGACGACGTAGTCGTTGAGATCGACGACGAGGGTCGATTCGCTGGCCACGGTGAGAGCCGGAGCGGATGCCCGCACCTGCGGCAGAGCGTCGCGGAATCCCGGCACCCAGAGGAAGGCGAACGACACGATACCGGCGTCGTCGGGGTGCGTGACGGAGAACGGGATGATCTGACTGCGATCCTGGACCGTCACCGTGATGTGCTGGTTAGTGGTGACCCGCGCCGTGTCCGTATAGCCGGGAAGAACGGCGAGGGTGAGGTCCGTGGAGGGACCGTCGGCGAAAAAGACCTGCGCGAGAACGTCCACGTCGACCGTGCTGCGATCGAGGATATCGCCGAGGGTGAGCCTGGTGTCGCGGGCGATCGGGACCGATCTGGGCGCGTCCTTGCTCACCACCACGGTGAGGAAGTTCGAGCTGGTGCCGCCGCGCTCGTTCTGGATCTCGTAGATGTAGCCGTACCGTCCCTCGGCCTGCGGCGCCGTCACGTCAACGACGAGGTCGGAGATCACGGCCGAACCGGAATCGATGCCGGGATTGCTCGGCGCGACGCTGACCAGGCTGAGGGCACCACCGTCGGGATCGGAGTCGTTGCCGAGAACCTGAACGGAGACGGTCCGTCCCGGACGCACCACGACCTCATCCGGCGCGGCAATCGGGTTGCGTGCGCCGTCGAGGCGCGCGCTGATGCCCACGCGTACGGTTCCGGTGGCCCGGGCACCCAGAGCGTCGACAACCGAATAGGTGAAACTGTCCGTGCCGGCCGAGTATGCGCCGGCGACGTACTCGAAGGAATCCGAGTCGTTGCCGGTCACGGCTCCTTTCTCCGGGTTGGTCTCCTGGCCGAGCAACTGCACCGAGTCGCCGTCGGGGTCGATCCCATTGAGGGGAATCGGAATGCGCACCGTGCCGCCGGCCAGCACTCGCGCTGTGACGGTCTCGGGTTTTGGCGCGTTGTTCGTGGCGGCATCCGCTTCACGAACGAGGATGCGCACCTCTGCGTTGGCGAACTGGCCGTCCGGGGCCGTGACTCGGTACACGGCGGTGTAGTTTCCGGCGGTGGCCGGCGCGAGGTAGCGCAGCGTGTTGCCGGCGGCGAAGAGCAGCCCGGCACCGGGCTTCAGACCGGTCGTCAGCACAGGGTCCAAGGTGAGTGGGTCGCCGTCGGGGTGCTCGTCGTTGGCGAGAACCGGGATATCGATGGCATCGCCGACCCGCACGGATGCAGTGTCCGGCAACGCCCGCGGCGCCTGCTTCTGCGAGACGGCCGGCAACTCGATCACCGTCACACTGCCGTCCGTCTCGAACAGGCCGTTGCTGACCCGGTAGCCGAACGACACCGATCCGGTGGCGAGAGGTTCCGTCAGCGTGACCCGCAACAGCCTCTGCTCGAGGATTTCCACGCGGAGGCCACTCTGGACAGGAACCGTCACACCGGTCACGAGCAGCACACCGCCGGCCGGGTCAAAGTCCGTGGCGAGCACATCGACCAGCGACGGTTGACTCCCGCGGATGAAAGCCGTGTGCGGAACGGTGACCGGCCTGCTGTCCACGTCGGCGGCCGCCGCAACCTCGATCCTCACCTGGCCGGTGGCCGACTGAGCGCCATCGGTCACGGCGTACTCCAGGTAATGGGTGCCGACTTCGTCGCTGGAGAAACGAAAACTGCCGTCGTCCCAATTCGGAGTGATGGTCACGTTCGGCTTGGCGGGCACGCTGCTGAGCCGCAAGACACCGGATCCGCCGCGCGCGTGCTCGAGCGGCAGAACGGTGACCTCCGCGCCGGCCGTGGCCAATACCGAGAAGGAATCGGTCAGGATCGGCACCGTGCCGGCGGCACGCACAAAGACGGACAGTGTGCCGGTGCCGAGTCCCCGCCCGTCCGAAACGGACAGGGCCACCTCACGACGCTCGTCATTGCCCGCAATCGAGCTCGCGGCCCCGGTGCCGGAATCCGTGAAGGTCACGGCCCCCGCCGGCGTGAACCCGACGTGGTCTGGCTCGGACGTCGTCGCCGATGCGAGATAGAACGGGTCGCCGTCCGGGTCCATCCAGTCCCCCAGGGTCTGGCTGGTGACCTGTCCGGATGCCTCAGCCGTTGCCCGGGTGGCGCGCACCTGCACGGGAGGGGAATTCTCGTCGTCGCGGCGCACCGTGACCGTGACCGTGGCGGATGCCGTGCCGCCCCGCCCGTCCGTGATCGAGTAGCCGAAGACGATCGGGCCGGAGGTCGCGGCCGCGTCGCCGGGCAACGTGAGCTGCACCTGCTGATTGTCGGCGATGAGCTCCAGCCGACCCTGCGCGGCAGGCAGGGGGTCGAGTTCGGAGATCATGAGCACGTCGTCGTTGGCGTCGTAGTCGTTCAGCAGGAGCGGCAGCACCGTGGCGCGCCCCGGTCGCGCACCGAACACATCGTCAACGGCGACCGGCGCAACCTGCGTCTGCTCGAACGTGGGCGGAGTGTCCTGGGTGTTGTCTTCGACCTGCTGCTCAGTCTGCACGGTGTCGATGAGGTCGGCCCAGTTGTCGATGAGCTCGTTGCCCCGCTGCACTGCCCAGGCCGCGCCGTTGTGCGCATCATTGAGCACCACCCCGGTTCCGTTCACGCGAAATTCCATCCGCGCGGAGGCCGCGAC
The DNA here is from genome assembly GCF_000738085.1 of Cryobacterium sp. MLB-32. Taxonomy (GTDB): domain Bacteria; phylum Actinomycetota; class Actinomycetes; order Actinomycetales; family Microbacteriaceae; genus Cryobacterium. The sequence goes on along the minus strand of NZ_JPRS01000005.1, from coordinate 22,606 downwards.
GCCCTCAAGCGTCACCTCGCCTGAGGTCGGGGCGCTCCCCGTCTGCCGCTCGGAACCGGCCCCACCGCAGTCCCGCCACGCGGTTCCATCCGCCCATGCGGCGTAGGAGCAGGAGCCGACGGATGCCGGTGCCGCGGCCGGTGAGTTCCGTCCGGTCACGAGGTATTCCGGCGATCCGCCGGCGAGGGGGACCGCGAGAAGTCCGGAGTCTGCCGCCACGAGCACCCGGTCACCCACCACGGAGGTCTGCTGCAGCACAGGGTTGACCAGATCGGCCGGGCCGACGCCGTTCAGGTCCTCGTCCCGCCCGGTGAGGAACAGATGACCGGTCGTCGCGTTCAAGAGCGCCCAGTGGCCCGCCACACTGGCCAGCTGATACGCATCGTCTGCGGCGCCGACACCGGCATCCGCGCCATTGACGGCACCCGTGCCCTGGTTTCGAGGCGGGGTCGTGCCGAGCGATACCGTCGACCCCACCGCGGTGCCCGCGTGCGTGTCGAACTGCATGAGGTCCCCCGTACCGGGAGTGAACGCGGTCAACAGGCCGGATTCATCGAGGGACACTACCGTGCCGGCGCCAAATGATACTGTCGGCGCCGAGAGAGCATCAAAGCGCTCCAGCTCGCCCGTCGGCACGCTCCACACATCACCCTGGGACTCCACAACAGCCCGGTCACCGCTGAGCAGGACGGTCGGCGAGTCGGGGGGCAGGGGCACACTTCCGGCAATGTCCGCGTTCGCCGGGTCCACGATATCGAGGGCGCTGTTTCCGCGGTCGACAATGAGAACGGTGGCGTCCTGCTGCACCACGTCGAGACTGCTGCTGCCAGCGGCCACCACGGTGTTCAGCTCCATCACGGCGGTGTTGGCGCGACCGACGGACTGGCGAGTCTCGTTGGTCACCCAGACCGCCGCGTCGCCGAGGTTCAGACGCTGGGCGGTGTAGCCGCCGGACACGATCGCAACGGTCGCAACGAGTGCCGCGATCACCGTCGTGCTGGTCAGAGCGGCGAGGAGGGAACGGTGGGCACGAATCCAGATTCTCATCCGGTCACCGTGGGATCGACACATTTTTCGCCGCTCGGTTGACCGCTGGCGCCGGAGCGGTTGACCGTCACCGTCACGCAGACGGTCCCGCTGCCGTCGGGGTCAACGCCGAATTCCGTGCCGCGCTGGATGCTTTTCTCCCCGTTTCGCAGCTGTACGACGTAGGTGTCGCTCGACTCCACTCCCGGGTCCGCCCAGCGGAACACGATTGTGCCGCCCTCGTTTGCGCCCACGATATCGCTGACGCGCGGAATCCCCGTGGAATCGTTGTTCACGAGCAGCGTCACGGCGGTGGCGCCCATGGCCACCACCAGCACGAGCGCGGCCACGAAAGCCATGATCAGTGCTCTCGGCCGACGAGCCGCGCCGAGGCCGGAACGGAGGCTGCCGGTGAGGGACGTCTGTGTCCGGCTGCGACGAGTTCGGCTGAGATCCCGAGTTCGAGTCGACGACACGGCACCCGCGGAAGCGTGCGCGTGTGCGGTTGCACGGCGCCGTACGGGCTGCCGAACCGCCACCGATACCCCGGTGATCCGGGTCTTATCGCTCTCGTCGGCGGGCGTGGCCTGTGCCCAGTCATCGACCGACACCTCAAGCGGTGTCTGCGTGAGCCCCAACTCGGCTTCGACGGACTGCAGCTCCCGGATGAGTTCGAGCACGCTGTGCTGGCGATGGTCAGGCCGACGACTCATGGCCCTCGCCAGAATTTCTTCGAGCCGGGCTGGCACATCGGCGCGGTCGATGTGTGGAACCTTGGCGCGGCTGATTCGCGCAATGAGCGCAGCGGATTCGTTGTCGCCCCCCGGCACCTCGAAGGGCGATCGTCCGGCGAGCAGGGAATACAGGGTGGCTCCGAGCGCCCAGACTTCGGTGGCGATGGATCCCGCCACGTCACCGTGGAGAACCTCGGGGGCCGACCACGGAATCGACATGCCCACCCCGGCGGAAGCGGAGCCATCCACCGCGCCTTCGCCCGCCGCATCAGCGAGCGTCGCCGCGATCCCGAAGTCGGAGAGCACCGGATGCCCATAGGCCGTGATCAGGATGTTCGACGGCTTGATGTCGCGATGGAGCACCCCGGTGCGGTGGGCGCTTTCGACGGCCCCGGCAATCTTGATGCCGATTCGCAGCACCTCAGGCACGGCGAGTGGCTCAGAACGATAGCGCTGGCTGAGGGTGGCCGAGCAATATTCCATCACCAGATAGGGTCGGCCGTCGGCGGAGACGCTGGATTGGAAGACCGTCAGAATGGACGGATGCGAACCCAGTTGCGCCATCACGTTCGCCTCGGCGCGAAACAGCTGGCGCACCTCGTCTGTGACGACACCGGCGAGGAGCACCTTGATCGCGACCGGGCGTCGCGGCAGATTCTGTTCGAACAGAAAGACGTCAGCGAACCCACCGGACCCGAGGGCACGCACGTAGGTGAATCCGGGCAGGGAAGGCGCTGTCGACGGTAGACGTCGTGACATGATCGCCTCCGTGCTGTTCCTGTGGGCCAGTCACGCGTCACCGGCCCCGCACCGCAGAAATAACGGCTACGTTACCTTCATTGTAAGCAGACGAATGCTCCGTTTACGCCGGTAAAGCTTAGTTTTTGTCGGCGTCCGCGTTCGCGGGAACGTCGGCGGTCTCGGGTGCGGCGGTCACACCGAGCACATCCACGACGATGACCGTGACGTTGTCGCGGCCCCCGTTGTCGAGCGCGGCATCGACGAGCGCTTCAGCGGCGTCGGCGGCCTTGGGGTTGGACATGAGGAAGTGCCGGATGCCATACGAGGTGATTTCCTTGGACAATCCATCCGAGCACACCAGGATGCGCATTCCCGGCTGCAGGGGCAGGATCAGGTAGTCGGGAATGGGCGGTTCATGAAAGCCGACCGCGCGCGTGATGATGTTGCCCTGGGGGTGTACCTCGGCCTCTTCGCGAGTGATGCGCCCGGCAGTGAAGAGTTCCTGAACCACGGAATGGTCGGTGGTGACCTGCTCGAGAACGCCGGCGTTGAGTTGGTAGACGCGGGAGTCCCCGATGTTAAAGGCAATCCAGCTGGGGTTACCCGACACCACGGCGAGCGCGACGCCCGTGACGGTCGTGCCGGTTCCCTGATCGGTCACGCCGGGAGCAGATTTCATGTCGATAACGGCCTGGCTGAGCGCTGCATCAATGGATTGCGCGTCGAGCACGGGCTTTCCGCTGTGCTCGGCGAGGCGGGTGACCACGGCATCACTGGCCACATCCCCGGCGGAGTGGCCCCCCATACCATCGGCGACCGCGAAGATCGGGGGTGAGGCCAGCAAGCTGTCTTCGTTGACCTCACGGCGGTGTCCGACATCCGTCAGCGCGGCCCAGGCGAGGGTGACGTTCGTTCGCGTGGAGGGCAGCTCAACCGTGAATTCGGTTGAGCTTTGACCAATCTGGGTCACGGGTGATGCCTTCCAACGTCGAATCTGCGGAGAATGAGCGGTACTCCAGGTTCATCGGAGGACTTCGATGATATTACCGTCCCCGATGTCGACCCTCGTACCGGGGCGCACGGCGAGGGATTGCCCCGCGCGCAGACGTTGTCGACGTCCGCGCGGGGGAAAGACCGTTGTGCCGTTGGTCGAGCCTACGTCAGTGACCACGACGGAATCCCCGTCTTGTCGAATTTCGATGTGCGTTGCCGAGACGGCGGAGGTCTCGGACGAGATGGTGATCAACCGCGCCGGTCGCCCGTCCCCGACCCGTGAGGGCAGCGGCCGTCGTCCCAGGCGATAGACGGCGTCCAGGCGCCGTTCCGACCCGTCCGGAAGGCGGAACCCGTATCGCGGGATGGGTGTCGGCTCCTCCTCGGGGGTGGCCTGCGCCCGAGGCGAGCGAGAGCGCACGGGGGTGCGGAGCACGGTGTCGCCGTCCTGCTGCCCCGCCCGAGCGGTCAGCGATGGACGGGGCGCGAGCGGCGGGCGCAGGATCGTGTCACCGAACCCGACATCGGATGCCGCCCCTCGAGCAGCGACCGGTGCCGGCTGGCCGGCTGCACTCCAGTCGGGTGCACTCGAGTCGGGTGCACTCGAGTCGGGGGCGGTCGCGTCGGGGGCGGTCGCGTCGGGGGCGGTCGCAACCGATGCGGGCACCGGCAGAGGGCCGGCCGCTTCGTCTGAACCATACGGCGACTCTGCCCGAAACGATGCCGACCACAACAGGGCGCTTCCGGATATAGCGCCGAGGCCGATGGCCTGGCCTGACCGAAGCTCGGCGGGATTCACCCGGTCCGCCAGCGGGGAACCGATGACCACACCGGTGACGGCCAGGAAGTCCGCACGGAGCCCGTCTTCCCTACCGCCGTCTGAGATCCGGCGGGATCCTCCGATCGAGAAGACGTCGACGACGATCGGGCCCCGCACATACACGGCCACCGGGACACCGTCCGCGTCGGTCGCCTCACCCGGAACCGCCACGACGAGGCTCGCGACGGACTCCTGCGATGAAAGCCGCGCCAATACATCCTCACGGGACACGGCGGCCGATTGTTCGTCGAGATCCCGCAGGGATTCCAACACGTGCGCGCTCGTCGAGACCGGCACCGCCGCCAGAAAGTCCCGTCCGACCACGAAGGTCCAGTCGGGTGCGACGCCTGGCCGGAGGGCACATCCCACGCGGCCGGCGGTTCTGCTTCTCGGGGAGTGTGCCGTCATTCGAGCCGCCTCGTCTTCGTCGGAGACCGAACCCGGTCACCTCTCCAGTATGTGCTCCCCTGGCCGAGAACACCGGTCCACTCGTCCGACGGGCGATCCCGTCGCCAGATCGGCCTCGTCCCTTGCCGCCTGGCGTGCGGCTTGCCAGACTCGTGGCATGACAACTGCCGCGAGCGTGCACTCGGACCAGCCCCTGCACCTGGACACACTGTCGCGCCACATCATCGAGCAGTTGCAGGCAGACGGTCGCCGGTCCTACGCCGAGATCGGGAAGGCGGTCGGACTGAGCGAGGCGGCCGTGCGGCAGCGCGTGCAGAAGCTCACCGACGCGCGGGTGGTGCAGGTGGTCGCCGTGATCAATCCCGACCAGCTCGGCTTCGACCGCCGCGCTCTGATCGGGATAACGGCGAGCGGCGATACTCGGGTGATTGCCGACCAGCTTGCCCGACTCGCCGCCGTCGGTGCCGTCGTGCTGACCGCGGGGTCATTCGACATTCTCGTCGAGGTCATTTGCACCGACGATTCAGCACTTCTCGAGGTGCTCAACTCGCAGATCCGCACGCTGCCGGGTGTCGTGTCGACAGAAACGTTCGTTTATCTCACGATGCGTTCGCAGTTCCACGACTGGGCGCTGGGCGAGCAGTAGCTCAACTGGCCGCCTCGTCGGGCGGCACCGCGTAGGCCCACTCCGGCAACATGCCCGAGCACACCACCGTGTTGAGCAGCAACGCCATCCCGTATGTCGGATCGATGGTCAGCGCCAGCTCGACGAAGATACCGGCGACGGAACCACGTCCCAGCGTCCACGACAACCAGGCGAGCATGCAGAGCGGCGCGGGTCGACACCGCCGCGGGGCGCTCGCGACAACCGTCTTGAGCAGGGTGATCGCCGCCTCGGTCCGGCCGTGATTCGGTCTGTCGGCACATTGCCCGAGCATGAGGTCGCCGAGTCTCCCGGCCTCCGGCGGTGCATCACCCTCCACCTCCGCGGCGACGATGTCATCGAGGCTTCGACCCGTCGCTCGCTGGAGGGCGAGGTAGGCCTGGTTCATCCGCCACGCCTGAACACCCGTCTCCCGCCCAAAGGCGAATTGCACCATGATCTGGTCCCGGTGCGCCGGGCTCTGCACCACGTAGAGTAACCGAGCCACGTCATCGGGTCCGGGAGCAGTCCAGGTCAGCGCGGCCTCGGCGATGTCGACGGGATCGAGAATGTCGCCCACCGCCGGAATTAGTTCCGGCTGCGGCGCTCCCGGCGGGTCCAAGCGCTGGTACCGACGGTAGGCCTGAAGCACACGGTCTCGCACGGTGGGCGTGATGCGCGGGAGCTCCGCCCCACTGTGCAGGGTTCCCAGCGTTCGGCGCTCCGACGCCGGAATCGCCTCATGAATCTGCGAAGCGGATATCTCCCCGAGCGGCGCCCGCTCGCCGGACAGTTCGGGTCACAGTAGGACCCCCACGCATCCGCTGCCACGCACAGGGCATCACGAACAAGAAAGCCGCTCATCTCCGCCCGCTTCATCAGACACCCCAGAAAATCTTCCTGGGGCATTCCCCCTACCGCGGCGAAGCAGTCGCCCGTGTAGACAACGGGAACGACCGCATCGACGCCGGGTATCTTGCACAGGGTCCCCACCAGGGTCGTGGCAATCCGCTTGTGCACTTTCAGAGGGGCGTCGGTGTCGGGCAGGTTGAATCGGAGCGCACCGCAGGTGCGGTTGCCCCGAAAGGCAACGAGAACCAGGCTCTGCTCGGGGAGGAACCCGACGAGCTGGGGAACGAGTGCCAGGAAGTCAGACGCTTTCCTGGTCTTGACGATGGTCGGCTGCATGCCAACACTGTGCCCGTCCGACACCGGTTCAGGGATGCCAGACGGTCAATGTGTGCAGAACGTGAGCCCCGTCGTGTCTGTGGAGGTGGAGCGAACGCGGCGCGCCGTGCCTCCTGAGGCGTTACACCTCGTCCGACACGGGAGCGGCAAACTGCGCGGCGTAAAGCGCGTGATAGGCGCCGCCGGCCGCCAGCAGGGCGGCGTGGGTGCCCTGTTCCACGATGCGGCCCGAATCCATCACGAGGATGAGGTCGGCGTCGCGAATCGTCGAGAGCCGGTGCGCGATCACGAAACTCGTGCGCTCGGCGCGCAGGGCGCTCATCGCCTTCTGCACGAGCACCTCCGTGCGGGTGTCGACGGAGCTGGTGGCCTCGTCGAGGATAAGCACACTCGGCTTGGCGAGGAACGCCCGAGCGATCGTGAGCAGCTGCATCTCCCCCGCGCTCACATTGCTGCCGTCGTCGTCGAGCACGGTGTCGTAGCCGTCCGGCAGCATATGAACGAAGCGGTCGACGTAGGTTGCCGTGGCCGCTGCCATGATCTGCTCCTCGGTGGCATCCGGACGACCGTAGGCGATGTTCTCCCGAATGGTCCCGCCGAACAGCCACGTGTCCTGAAGCACCATGCCCATCCGACCGCGCAGGTCATCGCGGGTCATCCGAGCCACGTCGACGCCATCGAGCAGAATCCGGCCAGACTCGATCTCATAAAAGCGCATCATCAGGTTGACGAGTGTGGTCTTGCCGGCACCCGTCGGTCCCACGATTGCCACGGTCTGACCCGGTTCCGCCACCAGGCTGAGATTCTGGATGAGCGGCTTGTCCTCGGTGTAGCGAAACGAGACGTCCTCGAAGACGAGACGCCCGTGCACGTCGGTCGGCGACTCGGCCGGGTCAGGATCGGGACTTTGTTCGTCGGCGTCGAGCAGTTCAAAGACCCGCTCGGCGGAGGCGACACCCGACTGCAGCAGGTTCGCCATCGAGCCGAGCTGGGCGAGCGGTTGCGTGAACTGCCGTGAGTATTGGATGAAGGCCTGCACGTCACCGAGTTGCATGGCACCGGATGCCACCTGAAGCCCGCCCACAACGGCGATGGCCACGTACACGAGGTTGCCGACAAATGTCATCGCCGGCATGATCAGGCCGCTGACGAACTGGGCGCCGAAACTCGCTCCATAAAGCTCCTCGTTCTTGGCTGAGAAGCGTTGCTCCACCTCGCGCTGGCGACCGAACACCTTCACGAGGGCATGTCCCGTGAAGGTTTCCTCGATCTGACCGTTGAGTTCGCCGGTGTGCTTCCACTGCGCGACGAACAAATTCTGCGATCGCTTGGCGATGACCATCGTGATCACGAGGGTCAGGGGCACGGTGACGAGGGCGATCAGCGCAAGCAGCGGCGACAGCAGCAACATCATCACGATGACGCCCACAACCGTCAGCAGGCTCGTGACCGCCTGACTCAGCGTCTGCTGCATGCTCTGCGAGATGTTGTCGACGTCGTTCGTTACCCGACTGAGCAGGTCACCGCGCTGCCGCGAATCAAAGTAGTTGAGCGGCAGCCGGTTGATCTTCGCTTCGATCTCTTCACGCAGGCGGTAGATGGTGCGCTGCACGACTCCGTTCAGCACGAAGGCCTGGAGCCAGCTGAACACCGAAGACATCACGTAGAGCGCCAGGGCCCAGAACAGCACGGTCGAGAGCATCGCGAAATCGATCCCGACCCCGGGGGTCAGGGTCATGCCGCTGAGCATGTCGGCCTGGCTGGTCTTGCCGGCGGCCTGCAGCTGGGCGATCACCTGCGCCTGAGTCTCCCCCGCCGGCAGGGACTTCGACACCACGCCGGAGAAGATCAGGTTGGTTCCTTCACCGAGCAATCGGGGGCCGAGAACAGCGAAGGTGACGCTGACGACAGCGAGCGCGAATACCAGACCGAGCCAGAGCCGCTCCGGACGGAGCTTACCGAGGAGTCGTTTGCCCGACGCCGAGAAGTTCTGCGACTTTTCGGCGGGAAGATTCATCCCGCCGAATGGGCCGTGCCCGCGCGGTGGGCGGGGCGGCGGCGCGTCTTTTGTCGTCGACTCGCTCATGCTGCTTCCTCCGCCGTGAGCTGGGACGCAACGATTTCCTGATAAGTGGTATTCGTTTCAAGCAGCTCCGGATGCGTGCCGCTACCGACGATTCGTCCGCCCTCCAGCACGAGGATCTGGTCCGCGTCGATGATGCTCGAGACGCGTTGGGCGACAATGATCATGGTTGCTCCGCTGATGTCGTGTTTGAGGGCGAGGCGCAGGCGGGCATCCGTTGCGAGGTCCAGTGCGGACAATGAGTCGTCGAAAATGTAGAGCTGGGGACGTTTCACCAGAGCCCTGGCGATGGCGAGTCGCTGTCGCTGGCCGCCCGACACATTGGTGCCGCCCTGAGAAATGGGTGCCTCGAGCCCGCCGTCCATCTCGCGGACGAAATCCGCGGCCTGAGCCGTCGTCAGCGCCTGCCAGATCTCGGCCTCGGTCGCGTCCGGCTTGCCGTACTGAAGATTACTGCGCACAGTGCCGGAAAACAGATACGGCTTCTGCGGCACGAGACCGACATGGCCCCACAGGAGATCGGGGTTGAGATCGCGTACGTTGACACCGTCCACCAGCACCGAGCCGCTGGTGACATCGAAGAGCCGCGGCAGCAGGTTCACGAGCGTCGTTTTTCCCGACCCGGTGCTGCCGATGATCGCGGTCGTGTGCCCCGCCCTGGCGATGAAGCTCACATTGCTGAGCACCGGCTGCTCGGCCCCGGGGTAGGAGAAACTCACGTCGAGCAACTCGATTTCCCCGCGCCCCGTCGTCTCGTTCACGGGATTCGAGGGCGGGACGACGCTGGAGTGGGTGTCCAGAACTTCGCTGATCCGGTCGCCCGACACGGACGCGCGCGGAATCATGATCGCCATGAACGTGGCCATCATGACGGCCATGAGAATCTGCATGAGGTAGCTGAGGAAGGCGATCAGGGTCCCAACCTGCATCGACCCGTCCTGGATACGGAAGGCTCCGAACCAGATCACCGCCACGCTCGATACATTGAGGACGAGCATCACGATCGGGAACATCAGCGCCATCAGGCGCCCGGAGCTCAGGGCGACGTCCGTCACCTCCTGGTTGGCCACACCGAAGCGTGCGCTCTCCACGTCTTCCCGCACGAACGCCCGCACGACCCGGATGCCCGTCAGCTGCTCACGGAGCACGCGGTTGACGGTATCGATGCGGGTCTGCATCTTGCGGAAGAGCGGGATCATCCGAATGATGATCAGACCGACGGCCACGAGCAGGATGGGTACGCTCACCGCGATGAGCCAGGACAGCTCCACATCCTGTCGAATGGCCATGATTACGCCGCCGACGCACAGAATCGGTGCCGAAACGAGCATGGTGCACGTCGTGAGCACCAGCATCTGCACCTGTTGCACGTCGTTCGTGGAACGAGTGATGAGCGACGGCGCTCCGAATCGGGTCACTTCCTGTTCGGAGAATTCGCCCACGCGCATGAAGACGGCGCCACGAAGGTCACGGCCGACCTTCATGGCCACCTTGGCGCCGAAGTAGACGGCCGCAACGGCACACAGGATTTGCGCGAATGTGATGAGGAGCATGACGCCGCCGACACGGAGAATATAGGCCGTGTCACCCGTCGCGACTCCCTTGTCGATGATGTCGGCGTTGAGGGTCGGCAGGAAGAGGGACGCGATCGACTGGGCAAGCTGAAAGACGATGACGGCCAGCAGCAGCCGCCCGTACGGTCGAAGGTACTGCACCAGCAATTTCCACAACATGTGGTCTCCTAGGCTCTGACAGGGGCGTGCGTGACAGGGGCGTGCGTGACAGGGGCGTGCGTGACAGGGGCGTGCGTGATGCTGTCGTCGGGGCGAGAATCCGCGCCGCCGACCAATCCGTACAACAACAGGCTGGTCAGCTCGTCGGCATCGAAGGCGGCCCCCACCCGGATCTGGGGGATGGATGCCGCGAGCGCGACCATGCGGATGATCTGGGCGGCACGGTCCGGGGTGACATTGAGACGTTCCAGGTCGGGCGCCAGTGCGCGACCGAGAATCTCAGTGAAGTCTTGGCGCGGGTCGTGGCGGTGCGGCGGTCCCATCCGGCCCAGGGCTGTCATGAGGGTGAAAACGGTCGTGAAGCGCTCGCGCATCAGGACGACGATGGCGCGGACCTTCTCCTCGAGCGGCTGGGATGGGTCGATAGCGCGCAGTGTGACCCGAAAAGGCTCGGGGTCGAGCTGGCGGTCGACGGCAGCCTGAATCAGCTCGTCCTTGCTGCCGAAGGCCCGAAAGATAGTGCCCTCGGCCACGCCGGCGCACTCAGCGATCTGCCGGGTCGTCACCGACTGACCGTGCTCGGCCAGCAGCGGTGTCACGGCGTCGATCAGCATGGACTGGCGATCTTCAACCGACAGTGCCGGCGCGCGCAGGGGTTTCTCACTCACCCGCGTATTCTAACTGAGTGAGCGCTCACTCACAAGCGTCTGGAGGACTAGGCGTCGAAGAGTTCCGAGATGAACGCGACCTCGTCGGGCGAGGGCTGCCAGCTCGTGGCCGCGGTCGCATTCTGTTCGATTTGTTCCGGCCGGGTCGCGCCGGCGATCACACTCGTCAGCCCCGGCTGGGCGAGGAGCCACGCGAGCGTGGCCGCCAACATGGTCACCCCCCGTTCATCGCACCAGGCCTGGAAGCGCTCGATTGTGTCCCAGGGCGCAGTCTCCACGAGGTGCGGTCGGATCATCATGATGCGGCTGTCGGCCGGACCTCCCTGACGCGAGAACTTACCCGTGAAGAGGCCGTTGTAGAGCGGAAAGAACGGCAGGAAGCCGAGCCCGTAGGCGTTGACGGCGGGCAATACCTCGTCTTCGGCGTCTCGAACGAGCAGACTGTATTCGTTCTGGCTGGAGATGAAATGAGGATGTCCGTTCAGCTGGGCCGTGAACTCGGCCTCGGCGATCTGCCAGCCCGCCAGATTGGAGTGTCCGATATAGCGGATCTTGCCCTCGGTGATCAGGTCGTCGAGGGTCGAGAGAGTCTCTTCGATCGGAGTCGACGGGTCGGGAGTATGGAGCTGGTACAGGTCGATCCAGTCGGTTTGCAGGCGGCGCAACGATGACTCGACGGCCAGTCTGATGTACCGACGCGAACCGCGCGCACCCCAGTCGGGACCGTTTCGGCCGTTCATGTCCATGCCGAACTTGGTGGCCAGCACGATCTGGTCCCGCTTGCCCTGAAGCGCGTGGCCCATCAGAGCCTCGCTTTGTCCCCGCTCGGCGCCGTAGATGTCCGCGGTGTCGAAGAGGGTCACACCCGCCTCGATTGCCGCGTCGATGACCGCGTTGGTGCCCTCCTGCGTCTCCGTGACCGTTCCCGCGCGTCCGAAGTTGTTGCATCCGAGACCGATCGTGGAGACGGTGAGTCCGGAGGTGCCGAGTCTGCGATATTCGATCTGAGCCATGCCTACACCCTAGGCGGGTCGGCGGATCGGGCCGGTCCATGTGGTAAACAGGATGCGTGCCAGTCGGGTGCAGGAGATGGGGAATCGCGGATGCGTTTCACGCTGGGAGTGATGGCACGGTCGGGCAAGCCGGACGAGCGTCGGTTGCCGATACATCCGCTGCATATCGAGCGTATTCCCGCCGAGACGAGGTCGGGCATCTTCCTGGAGCACGGTTACGGTGAGTCGTTCGGCGTTGCTGACGACGTGCTGGCCGCGCTCGTGGGCGGGCTGCGCACGCGCGACGAACTCATTGCCGAGTGCGACGTCATCCTGCTGGCCAAGCCGCTGCTCGCCGACGTGGAAAAACTTCGTCACGGGCAGGTCTTGTGGGGCTGGCCGCACTGTGTTCAAGACCCCGCCCTCACCCAGGTCGCCATCGACAAGAAACTCACCGTGATCGCCTTTGAAGCGATGAATCACTGGACCGCCTCCGGCGAATACGACCTGCACGTGTTCCACCAGAACAACGAACTCGCCGGCTATTCGTCGATCCTGCACTCGTTCTAGCTCATGGGCATCACCGGTGACTACGGGCGCCGCCTCAGTGCGGTCGTGATTGGGTTCGGCGCGACCGCGCGCGGTGCTGTCACTGCCCTGAACGCGCAGGGTGTGCACGACGTGAGTGTCTTGACCAACCGCGACGTGGCGGCCGTCAGCTCGCCCATCCATTCGGCGCGGATCGTACAGGTCGCGCGGATCGAACACGATGCCGTCAACCCGGGTCGCAGCTCCGTGCTGACCGATTCCGGGATGATGCCGCTCGCTCCCTTCCTCGCCGAGCGCGATATCGTCGTCAACTGTGTGCTGCAGGATCCCAACGAGCCTCTCACCTACCTTGATGAGCAGGACGTTTCCCACCTTCGGTCCGGATCTCTCATCGTGGATGTCTCGTGCGACGAGGGCATGGGTTTCAGCTGGGCGCGGCCCACGACGTTTGCGAACCCGACCTTCACCGTGGGTGACAACGTGACCTATTACGCCGTCGACCACAGCCCGTCCTACCTCTGGAACTCGGCTACGTGGGTGATCAGCGAAGCCCTGCTGCCGTATCTCGAGGACGTTCTCAATGGACCCCAGTCCTGGACGGCCAACGAAACGGTGCGCCGGGCCATTGAGATACAGGACGGTGTCATCCGGAACGCCGCGATTCTGACATTCCAAGACCGTTCGGCCGACTACCCGCACACCGTCACGTAGGGCGCACACTCCTCCACAGCCAGGACACCGTCGGCCACGGCACCGATGTCCGAATTCCGCCAGTGACGTTCGGGAGTCGCGGCTACAGTCGAAATATGACCACTCCAGAGACCTCGCTGATCCGCCTGGCCAGCCCCATCGGCCAGTTGGAAATCACCGCCGATGCCGCCGGTATCCTGTCGCTGTCTATCGAGAACAACGGCCGCCTCCCGTATGAGTCCGTGCCCGAGAATCCGTCTCCGCTGCTGCACACGGCCGCCACCCAGCTCGATGAGTATTTCTCCGGCACGCGCAGGGCGTTTGACCTGCCCGTACACCTCTCGGGAGGAACGTCTTTCCAGCAGAGTGTCTGGCACGGCCTTGAAGGGCTCGCCTTCGGCGAGGTCATCTCCTATGGCGACCTGGGGGCTTCGATCGGGCGGCCGGGATCCGGCCGGGCCATCGGCGGCGCGGTCGGTGCGAACCCGGTGCCCATCATCGTGGGCTGTCACCGGGTCCTCGCCACGAACGGACGCATCACCGGCTACAGCGGCGGGGCGGGCATTCCCACGAAGGTCTGGCTGCTCGATCACGAGGGAATCGAGCACGTCGTATGAACCCGTCTCTCGTACTCGACAACGACGGTGTGGCGCGCTGCGCCTGGGTGGGCACCGATCCCGACTACGTGCGCTATCACGACGAGGAATGGGGGCGTCCGCTCCGTGACGAGGAGCGCCTCTTCGAGAAGGTGTGCTTGGAGGGCTTCCAGGCGGGCCTCTCCTGGATCACCATCCTGCGTCGCCGCCCCGTCTTCCGCGAGGTGTTCCACGGGTTCGACGTGAACCGGGTGGCCGACATGACCGACGCAGATGTCGATCGTCTCCTCACCGACGCGCGCATCATTCGTCACCGGGGCAAGATTGAGGCGACACGCGGCAACGCCCGGGCGACGCGCACCCTTCACCTGCAGGGCGAGAGCCTCGCCGAGCTGATCTGGAACTTCGCGCCCGCTCAGGCGCGATTCGGCCCGCCGCAAACGTACGCCGACATCCCGGCGATCACGACGGAGTCCACGGCGTTGAGCGCGGAACTCAAGCGGCGTGGCTACCGGTTCGTTGGCCCCACGACGATGTACGCGCTCATGCAATCCGCCGGACTGGTCGACGACCACCTCGCGGGATGCCACCGGGCGGCAGCACCCGAGCCTAGAGCGAGGGGATGAGCCCCAGGGCACGCACCGCGTCCCGCTCCTCGACCAGTTCGGCGACAGAGGCGTCAATGCGTGCCCGGGAGAACGGGTCGATCTCGAGCCCCTCGACGATTCGCCACTCACCCTCGACAGACCGCACAGGAAATGAGCACACCAGGCCGTCCGGCACTCCGTATGATCCGTCTGACATCACGCCCGCACTCGTCCAGGAGCTGCCTGTGCCGTTCACCCAATCGAACACATGGTCCAGCGCGGCATTCGCGGCCGACGCCACCGATGAGCCGCCGCGCACCCGCAGAATCTCGGAGCCCCGGTTCGCCACCCGCGGAATGAAGGTGTCCGTGAGCCACGTCGTGGCAACGAGGTCGCGAGCGGGCTCCCCGTCGATGGTGGCGTGGAACACGTCCGGATACTGAGTAGCGGAGTGATTGCCCCAGATCGTCAAACCGGCCACGGCACCCACCGGCACCTCCACGTGAGCCGCTAACTGGGCCACACCGCGGTTATGGTCGAGCCGTGTCATCGCGGTGAACCGTTCCCGCGGCACGTCCGGGGCATGAGCGGCCGCGATGAGGGCATTCGTGTTGGCGGGGTTGCCGACCACGAGCACCCGCACGTCACGTGCCGCGCCCGCGTTGATGGCGCGTCCCTGCGGTCCGAAGATGCGTCCGTTCGCTTCGAGGAGATCCGCTCGCTCCATGCCGGGACCACGCGGGCGTGAGCCGACGAGCAGGGCGACGTTCACGCCGTCGAAGGCGCGTGTCGCGTCATCGGTCACCTGCACGGAACGCAGGAGGGGGAAGGCACCGTCATGCAGTTCGAGCGCCGCGCCTTCGGCCGCGTTGAGCCCCTGCGGTATTTCCAGCAGCCTGAGGTTGATCGGAACGTCGGGGCCGAGCAGCTGACCGGACGCGATCCGAAACAGCAAGGCGTAGCCGATCTGTCCGCCGGCGCCGGTCACGATGACGTTTCTTGCTTCTGTGGGCACGCTCACACCCTAGCGACATTGACGTCTCCGTGGTAAGCAACCGGCGTTACTCTCAGGCAGACACCGGCAGGTCGTTGCGCGTCATGATCGTGAATTGCGGCGCGGGACCGCTCGCGTCCACCACAAGTTCGAGTTCCCCCTGCGCCCGGGCGCAGGATGATCCCGGCAGACGGCGCCCACGCGAGAAGCTCGGCAGCGGTGGCGAAGATGTGGCCGTGCTGCACGAGGGCACGCACGAACTGTCCCTTCGCCTTTTTGTTGAAGTGATTCAGGGCACGCGTGCTCCCGCCGACGTCCGTCACTACCCGCAGGAAGACGGAGTCCTCACGGCACGGCGCAGCACCCAGCGCAACGTAGGCCTCGGATCGCAGGTCGATGACCAACCCCGACGTCTTCGCCAGGGCGGCACCGATCGAGGTCATCCAGTGTTTTTTGAGGGCCAGCTCGGGAATACGGGAATCGTGAGAGAGGCGGTAGGCAGGAATCGCGTCGAGGGCCGCAAGGGGGCCGAAGAGCGCGGAATGTATGGCCACGTGCTCGTGCGCAAAAAAGCGTTCGGTCTGCGACAGGGACGCGGCGTCGAGGGCGTCGTAGACCACACCGGTGTACCGGTCGATGGCCGGCATAGTTTCCGACGTGAGCAGCACCCGATTGCGCTCGATCTCGGCCGTTTGCGTCCGGCCCAGTTTGAGCGTTGCCATGGCCGCCTCCGGCTGCCTGCTCAGAGCAACAAGGGCGCGGGAAAGCGTGCGTCGGGCAGGAGTGAGTGCCGGGAACGCGAGGCTCTTCCAGTCCAGGGATACAGCTTCGCCGCCGGAGCGTTTCGTCTCCGACGGCGGAAGCAGTACCAGCATCTGAACTATGAACTAAACGAGTGCCGCCTGGCGGGCGACGATGGTGACGATGTCGTTGTCAACGGACAGGAATCCGTCGGCAGCTTCGGCCACAATCTTGGACCCGTCAGCCAGGGTGACGCGAACCTCACCCGCGGCCAGAATCGCCAGCATGGGCTCGTGGCCGGCCAGAATACCGATCTGGCCTTCCACGGTGCGTGCAACGACCATGGTCGCCTCGCCGGTCCAGACCTGCTGGTCGGCCGAGACGACGCTGACGCTCAGCGGAGACGCCATGCTTAGCCGTTCTCCTTCTGGATCTGAGCCCACTTCTCTTCGACGTCGCCGATGCCACCGACGTTGAAGAAGGCCTGCTCGGCCACGTGGTCGAAGTCACCGTTGGAGATCGCGGTGAACGCCTCGATGGTGTCCTTGAGCGGAACAGTCGAGCCCTCAACACCGGTGAACTTCTTCGCCATGTAGGTGTTCTGGGACAGGAACTGCTGGATGCGACGGGCACGGGAAACCGTGACCTTGTCCTCTTCAGAGAGCTCGTCAACACCGAGGATCGCGATGATCTCCTGGAGTTCCTTGTTCTTCTGCAGAATCGCCTTGACGCGAACGGCCGTGTTGTAGTGATCGGCACCCAAGTAGCGGGGGTCGAGGATACGGCTCGTCGAGGTGAGCGGGTCGACGGCCGGGTACAGGCCCTTCGATGCGATCTCACGCGACAGCTCGGTTGTTGCATCGAGGTGGGCGAAGGTGGTCGCCGGTGCCGGGTCGGTGTAGTCGTCGGCGGGCACGTAGATCGCCTGAAGCGAGGTGATCGAGTGGCCACGGGTCGACGTGATGCGCTCCTGGAGGATACCCATCTCGTCGGCGAGGTTGGGCTGGTATCCCACGGCGGACGGCATACGGCCGAGCAGCGTCGAGACCTCGGATCCGGCCTGCGTGAAGCGGAAGATGTTGTCGATGAAGAGCAACACGTCCTGCTTCTCGACGTCGCGGAAGTACTCCGCCATCGTCAGGGCGGACAGGGCGACACGGAGACGCGTTCCCGGCGGCTCATCCATCTGGCCGAAGACAAGCGCCGTCTTATCGAAGACACCGGCTTCTTCCATTTCGGCGATGAGGTCGTTACCCTCACGGGTACGCTCACCGACTCCGGCGAACACCGATACTCCACCGTGGTCCTGCGCAACGCGCTGGATCATTTCCTGGATCAGAACGGTCTTGCCGACTCCGGCTCCTCCGAAGAGGCCGATCTTTCCACCGAGAACATACGGCGTCAGAAGGTCGATGACCTTGATGCCGGTCTCGAAGAGCTGGGTCTTGGACTCCAGCTGGTCGAAGGGCGGCGGCTTGCGGTGGATGGGCCAACGCTCCGTGATCTCGATCTTCTCGCCGGGAGCGGCGTTGAGCACATCTCCGATGACGTTGAAGACCTTGCCCTTGGTGACGTTTCCGACCGGAACCGTGATCGGGGTGCCGGTGTCGCGAACTTCCTGGCCGCGAACGAGTCCGTCGGTCGGGTTCAGGGCGATCGCGCGGATCAGGTCGTCGCCGAGGTGCAGTGCGACCTCGAGGGTGATCTCGCTGGTCACACCACCGATGGTGACCGTGGTCTTCAGGGCGTTGTACATGCCGGGGATCGAGTCGTGCGGAAACTCGATGTCGACCACGGGGCCGGTAACGCGGGCGATACGGCCAACAGAGCCGGCCGTATCCTCCGCGCGGACTGGCGCGGTTGCGGTGTCAGTCATTGCTCTCTCTTCTCTGGTTACTTCTTGGCGGATGAGAGCGCATCGGCTCCACCCACGATCTCGGAAATCTGCTGGGTGATCTCAGACTGGCGCGCGTTGTTGGACAGACGCGTGTAGTCCGTGATGAGCTTGTCGGCGTTGTCGCTGGCCGACTTCATGGCCTTCTGACGACTGGCGTGCTCTGAGGCGGCCGACTGCAACATGGCGTTGAACAGACGGCTCTCGATGTACACCGGCAGGAGGCTGTCCAGCACGGTTTCGACATCGGGCTCGAACTCGTACAGGGGCAGAACCGTGTTGTTTCCCGGCTCTTCCACGCCCTCCACGACCTCGAGGGGAAGCAGGCGAACAACCTCGGGAACCTGGGTGACCATGCTCACGAAGCGGTTGTAGACAATGTGGATCTCGTCGACGCCACCATCGCTGTAGTCGCGCAGGAAGGTCTCGAGCAGTGCTTCGCCGATCTCCTTTGCGGTTTCAAACTGCGGCTGGTCGGTTCCCCCGGTCCACACGCGCTCGGAAGCACGGTTGCGGAACGCGAAGTAGGCAATCGCCTTACGACCAATGAGGAAGTAGGAGACGTCCTTGCCCTGGGAGCGCAGCAGTTCGCTCAGCGACTCCGCCTCGCGCAAAACCTGGGAGC
Organism: Cryobacterium sp. MLB-32; assembly: GCF_000738085.1. Lineage (GTDB taxonomy): Bacteria > Actinomycetota > Actinomycetes > Actinomycetales > Microbacteriaceae > Cryobacterium. Next base: position 3,901 of record NZ_JPRS01000005.1, on the reverse strand, counting down.
TGAACGCACCGGCCAGGCCACGGTCAGAGGCGAAGATGACGACCGCAGCGCGCTCGATCTTCTCCGGTTCGGTGGTGAGTACGTGCTCAACGTTCGAGTACGTAGCCACCGCGGATACGGCGCGGGTGACCGCGCGCGAATACGGGGTTGACGCAGCGACCCGCGCCTGCGCCTTTTGAATGCGCGAGGCGGAGATCAGCTCCATGGCCCGAGTGATCTTCTTAGTCGTCTGGGCAGACTTGATTTTCTGCCGGTAGACGCGAAGTTGCGCTCCCATGTGTCTCAGCTTTCCTTTCGGTGATCGTGTCTCGACGGGCTCAACATTTAGGGTCGAGCCCGTCGACTAATCGGGCGGCGCGCTTTAGCGGCGGTGCTTGACGATCTTTTCCTGGGTGACTTCTTCGACGCCGATGGCCTCGAACTTTTCGACGCCCACGGATGCGAGCGGCTTGCCCTCGCCCGTCTGGAATTCCAGCTTGAACTTGTCGATTCCACTCGACATGCTCGCGACTGTCTCGTCGGTGAGCAGGTTCGTCTCGCGCAGCGTGGACAGCACACTCGTGTTCCGACCGAGGAAGTCGAGCAGTTCGCGTTCGAAACGCAGCACGTCGGGGATCGGAACCTCGTCGAGCTTGCCGTTGATGCCGGCCCAGATCGAGACAACCTGGTCTTCGACCGGGTAGGGCGAGTACTGCGGCTGACGAAGCAGTTCCGTCAGGCGTGCGCCACGAGCCAGCTGGCGACGGCTGGTGGCGTCGAGGTCGGATGCGAACATCGCGAAGGCCTCAAGCGAACGGTACTGCGCGAGCTCGAGCTTGAGGGTTCCGGAAACCTTCTTGATCGACTTGACCTGAGCGTCTCCACCGACTCGCGAGACCGAGATTCCCACGTCGACAGCGGGGCGCTGGTTGGCGTTGAAGAGGTCGGACTGCAGGAAGATCTGGCCGTCGGTGATCGAGATCACGTTGGTCGGAATGTACGCGGCAACGTCGTTGGCCTTGGTCTCGATGATCGGAAGACCGGTCATCGATCCGGCACCGAGGGCGTCGGAGAGCTTGGCACAACGCTCGAGGAGCCGGGAGTGCAGGTAGAACACGTCGCCGGGGTATGCTTCGCGCCCCGGCGGACGGCGAAGAAGCAGTGAAACGGCGCGATAGGCCTCGGCCTGCTTGGACAGGTCATCGAAGATGATGAGTACGTGCTTGCCGGCATACATCCAGTGCTGGCCGATGGCCGAACCGGTGTAGGGAGCGAGGTACTTGAAGCCGGCCGGGTCGGAGGCAGGAGCGGCGACGATGGTGGTGTATTCCATCGCTCCGGCGTCCTCAAGCGCACCCTTCACACCAGCAATGGTGGAGCCCTTTTGGCCGATGGCGACATAGATGCAGCGAACCTGCTTGTTCGTGTCGCCGGACTCCCAGTTGGCCTTCTGGTTGATGATGGTGTCGATCGCAATGGCCGTCTTACCGGTCTGGCGGTCCCCAATGATGAGCTGACGCTGACCGCGACCGATCGGGATCATGGCGTCAATGGCCTTGATTCCGGTCTGCATCGGCTCGTGGACGCTCTTACGGTCCATGACGCCGGGAGCCTGCAGCTCGAGGGCGCGGCGGCCCTCGGTCGCAATCTCGCCGAGACCGTCGATGGGCGCGCCGAGCGGGTCGACGACACGGCCGAGGTAACCGTCTCCAACGGGAACGGAGAGAACCTCGCCCGTGCGGTGCACCTCCATGCCCTCAACGATGCCGGCGAACTCGCCGAGCACGACGACGCCGATCTCGTCTTCGTCGAGGTTCTGGGCGAGGCCCAGGGTGCCGTCGGCGAACTTGATGAGTTCGTTGGCCATCACGCCGGGCAGTCCCTCAACGTGGGCGATGCCATCGCCTGCGGTGGTGACGTAGCCGACCTCGGTGGTGGAGGTCTTGTTCGGCTCATAGGACTTGACGAAGTCCTGGAGAGCGTCGCGGATCTCATCGGGCTGATCGTTAGTTCTGCCATCATCTTCCCTTTTCTGTACTGGTTGTACAGGTGTTAGCTGTGCGAAACGCTGCCGTCTCGAGGTTTAAGTGGTGCCGACCTGATGGTCAGCGTGCGAGCTGGAGTCTCAGGTCCGCGAGACGGGTGGCGATGCTGCCGTCAATGACGTCATCACCGATCTGTACACGCACGCCACCGACCAGAGCCGGGTCAATGACCAGGTTGATGCTCAGTTGGCGTCCGTACCGCGCGGACAGGCTCGTGGTGAGCCGGTCGAGCTGAGCCGGTGCCAGTGCACCGGCGGACGTAATGGTGGCGATCGACGTTCCGGCCTGATCCGCGACAACCGCCGCGGCGTGCCGCAGAAGCTCACCGATCCGGCGGCCGCGAGGCTGCTGAACGAGGTGACGGACGATCGTGAGCGTCTGAGGCGACACCTTGCCGGCCAGCAACTTCTCGACCAGTCCGGCTTTGGCCGTCGGGAGGCCCAGCTTGCTGGCCAGGGCCAGCTCCAGCTCGGCATCCGACGAGACCGCGGTACCGAAAGCGAACAGCTCGGCTTCAATGGACACATCAGACGGAGCGGAAATTGCAGTTGCCCGCAGCCCCAGGTCTTCAATGCCGGCGAGGAGGTCACCGTGGTTCGACCACCGCTCGGCGACGACGGACCCGAGAAGGTCCAGTGCCTGCGATGTCGTCGTTGCGCTGAAGACGGCCTTGACCAGCGTGACCTTGGCCGCAGGGGATGCGGATGGGTCAGCCAGTGCGGACAACAGCTGCGACGAGGCACCCACGACTCGACCGGCCTTGAACAGGCTCTCGCCCGTCGCCAGATCGATCGTGCCTATCGAGCCGGCCAAAGCCGTTCTCGATGATGCCAATGCTTCTCTGGTGGCGCTTCCCATCGACTACTTCTTCCCTGCCTGTGCAGCAGCGATTTCAGAGGCCTCAAGTTCAGCCAGGAAGCGATCAACGATCGCGCCAGCCTTGGCGTCGTCGGTCAGGCTTTCGCCGATGACTCCCGATGCCAGGTCGATGGCGAGCGTGCCAACCTCGCTGCGAAGCGACACGACGGCTGCCTGGCGTTCGGCCTCAATCTGTGCCTTGGCACTCGCGGTAACGCGAGCGGCCTCAGACACGGCCTGGTCTTTGTGCTCAGCGACAATGCGCTGGCCGTCAGAGCGAGCCTGCTCGCGGATGTTTCCAGCCTCTGCGCGGGCGTCAGCAAGCTGAGCCGTGTACTGCTCGAGAGCAGCCTCGGCCTTGCGCTGGGCGTCGTCTGCCTTGGCGATGTTGCCCTCGATGGCCTCTGCACGGTCGTCAAGAAGCGTCTGCATCCTCGGAAGTGCGTACTTCCAGAAGAAGAACAAAATCACGACAAAGCAGACCGCTGACCAGATGATGTCGTAGACAGCCGGGATGAGCGGGTTATGCGTCTCCCCCGCGGCGGCGGCTGCAATTACTGCGTGAAGCATCATGCCTCCTAACTCAGGTAGTAAAGAGGACTAAACGAAGATGAAGTAGGTTGCGATACCGATGAAGGCGAGCGCCTCGGTGAAGGCGATACCGATGTACATCAGAACCTGGAGGCGGCCGGCCAGCTCAGGCTGACGAGCGACACCCTCGATGGTCTTTCCGACGACGATACCCACGCCGATTGCCGGGCCGATGGCTGCGAGGCCATAACCGACAGTCGCGATGTTGCCGTTGATTTCCGCGAGAACGGTAGTTGCGTCCACGTTTGTTTCCTTCCGTAGGGGTGAATGCGGCGAGTGCCGGATTCGATGTCTAGTGTTCCTCAGCCAGCGCGAGCTGGATGTAGACGGCGGTAAGTAGGGCAAAAATGTAGGCCTGCAGAATCGCGATCAGAATCTCGAAGAGGGTGAACGCGAAACCGAAGACGAGGGTTCCGGCTCCAAAGAGC
>NZ_JPRS01000004.1 GCF_000738085.1 Cryobacterium sp. MLB-32 | reverse complement strand
ACCCTCTCCCCTTCCGGGGTGAGGAGTTGCTCGAATTCGGGGGACTGATCAACCACTGGGCCGCTCCTAGCGTCGTTGCTAAAGTTGAGTGAATCGTAAGCCGGTGCCGCAAAGGGCACAACCACATCCGAAAGAATTGAGCATTATGCTCTGTTGCGCGGCATGCGGAGCTGTTAGATTTTGCAGTATGTACAGCCTCGATCAGACCGACCGGATGCTCCTCCGCGCCCTTTCCGATGAGCCGCGAAGCACTTTTGTCGCCCTCGCCCAGAAGCTGGGCCTCTCACGAAACACCGTGCAGGCACGCATGGCCCGGCTCGAGGAATCCAACACCTTTCTGAGCTTCGATCGGCGCGTCAACACCATCGCGCTCGGTTACCCGCTGACGGCATTTCTCGAGGTACAGGTACAGCAGCGGTACCTCACCCAGATCATCGCAAAGCTCGCAGAGATTCCCGAGATCGTGCAGGCACACGGCATGAGCGGCCAGTCGGACCTGTTCGTTCGCGTCGTGTGCACCGATGCCGAAGATCTCTTCCGGATCGACGGCACCATCCTCGCCGTCGAGGGTGTGGAACGCACCGAAACGAGCCTCGCCATGGGAGAGGTCATCCCGTTCCGCGTCGCTCCGCTCCTCGATCGGGCGGACGGCCACGCGAATCGGTGATCGGACATGCAGATCTATTTGCTAAATCCTTCATATTGTTATATAAAGAAGTAATGAAGTTTATGGAATTCGGAAAGGCTCCGCTTCGTGAATGCGAATGAAAATCCGGGCCTGAGATGAGCGTTCTTCGACTTGCCACCCTCATCCGTCGCAGCGGCCGAATCGCGGAACCCGCGCCGATCGCCCCGCCGTTGTTCCCCGGCGCCGAGGTGTTCGGCGGCAGTGTGCAGGTGCGATTCATCAACGCCGGCGGCTGCAACGACTGCCCTCCTGAGGTGTCCGCGGCCTTCGGCCCCGTCTACGACGTGGAGCGGTACGGCGTTCGCCTCACACCGTCCCCCCGCCACGCGGACGTGCTCGTCATCACCGGTGCGGTCACACGCAACATGGCCGAACCCCTGCGCCGCACAATCGAGGCCACACCCACCCCCCGCTTCGTGATCGCGGTGGGCGACTGCGCCCTCACCGGCGGCATCTTCGCGCACGGTTACGGCATAGCCGGCCCCGTGTCCGACTTTGTGCACGTTGACATCGAGGTTCCGGGTAGTCCCCCGGCCCCCAACGATATTGTGCTCGCCCTGCGCCGGATGACCGGCCGATGAGCCCGCTCGGCGCAGGCCTGATCCTGCAGCTCACGCTCGCCGCCATCGCGATGGTCACCGCCCTGACGGTGGCGCCCGCCATGCGCGCCAAGGCCACCGGCACCCTCAGCACACTTCTCGCCCTGGCCGGACTCGTGACCGGCGTGGTCGCCATGAGCGGCGCGACCGGGGGCATCCTCATTCCCGTCGCCTTGCCGATGGACCCGCTGATCCTTGCGCCCGACCGCCTCGGCGGACTCTTCATGGTGATCGTGTCCTTTGTGGGCGTGCTCGTCACGATCTTCGGCATCAGCTCGGCCACGGGGCCCGCCTCGTCGCGCACCGCGTGGGCCGCCCTCCCTGTCTTCCTTGTCGGTATGCAGCTTGTGCCGGCGGCCACCGATTCGGTCTCGTTCCTGCTGGCCTGGGAGGTGATGACCCTCGGCTCGACGGTGCTCTTGATGGCCGACCACGCCAGCCGGATCTCCGTGGCCTCGGCCGGTATCTGGTACTCGGCCATGTCCCAGTTGAGCTTCTTCCTCGTGCTCGCCGGGTTTGCGGTGATGGCGGCTGCCACGGGTGGTACGAGCTTCGCCACGCTCGCCACCATTGAGCCCGGATCCTGGGCGGCCAACCTGGCCTTCGTGCTCTTCCTGCTCGGCTTCGGTGGCAAGGCCGAACTTGTGCCCTTGCACGTGTGGGTTCCCCGCGTGCTGCCTGAGGCGCCGAGCCACGTGTCGGCAGCGATGAGCGGCGCCATGGTGAAGATCGGCGTCTACGGAGCCCTGCTCGTCTGCGTGCGCCTGCTGCCCGAGGCCCCACCGTGGTGGGGAATTCTGATCATGATCCTGGGCGGCGCATCCGCCCTCTACGGCATCCTGCAGGCCTCCGTCTCGAGCGACCTCAAGGTGTTGCTCGCGTACTCCACCACCGAGAACATGGGTCTCGTCTTCCTCGGCCTCGGCGCCTCGGTGCTGCTGCGCTCCTACGACGCCACGGCCGCAGCGGATGCCGCACTCATCGCCGCGCTGCTCCTCGCCGTCAGCCACGCCGTGTTCAAGGCCACGCTCTTCCTCGGAGCAGGCGCAATCATCCACGCGACAGGCGAACGCAACCTCGACCACCTCGGCGGTCTCGGTTCCCGTATGCCTTGGACTGCCCTGTCGTTCGGCGTGGCCAGCCTCGGCGCCGCCGCCATCCCGATCACCTCCGGCTTCGTCGCCGAGTGGATGCTGCTGCAATCACTCATCCACGGCGGACGACTGGACGGCGAGGTCGTCTCCGTCGCGGCCTCCGTCGCGATGCCGCTCGCCGTCGCCGTGATCGCCCTGACCGCCGGACTCGCCCTGCTCACCTTCGTGAAGGCCTACGGGATCGCCTTCCTCGCTCGACCGCGCTCGAGCGCCGCCGCGCTCGCTCGCGAGGTGCCGCCACTGATGCGGATTGCGCTGACCCTCGGCGCTCTCGCGGTGCTCGCGCTCGGGCTGATACCGGGGCCGGTGGCGGCCGTCGTCGCGGCCACGGTCGGCCCGCAGACCGCACTCGCAGCCGTACCCATCGGCCTCGGCGGCGTGGCACTGCCCGGTATCGGTGCTGTGCTCGACCCGATCATGCTCGTCGTGCTCTCCGCGCTCGTGGCCATCCCCATCCTGATCGCCATTGTGGTCTCCGCCCGCACACACCCCGCCCGGGTCAGCGAGCTGCCCTGGGGCGGCGGCGGCTCCCGTGCCCGGCCCCGCATGCAGTACACCGCCACTTCCTATGCCGAGCCGCTCGTGCGCGTCTTCGACGACGTACTCAAGCCCTCGCGCGACGTGCAGGTCACCCACGTGGGTGAATCGCGCTACCTCGTGGAACGCGTGACCGTGGAGCAACGGGTCTCCGATGTGATCGAGACCCGGCTCTACCGCCCCGTTCTCAACCTGCTGCAGCGATACGGTATCCTCGCCCGGCATGTGGCCAACGGCAGCATCCACCGCTATCTCACGTATTCCTTCGTCGCTTTTCTGATCGTGCTGATTGTGGTGTCGCTGTGAACTGGTTCGCGATCGTCATCGCTCTCGTGCAGGTCGTGCTCTTCGTCTTCCTGGCTCCCCTGCTCGTGGGCGTGATGCGCCAGGTCCGGGCGCGAATCGAAGGTCGCGCCGGCGCCGGCATCTGGCAGCCGTGGCGCGATGTGCGCAAGCTGCTGCGTAAAGACCCGGTGCGGTCCAAGGACAGCAGCTGGATGCTTCGCGTCGGTCCGGTAGCTCTGCTCGTCTCCAGTCTCCTGCTCTGTGTGCTGCTCCCCCTTGTGGGCACCATCCCGTTCGATCTCATTCCCAGCGACCTCTTCGTGATCGTCTCGGTCATGCTGATCGGTGTCGTCGCGCTGGCCCTCGTGGGTCTTGACAGTGGAACGGCCTTCGGCGGCATGGGCTCAAGCCGGCACATGACCGTTGCCGCGCTCGTGGAGCCCACTCTGCTGCTCTCCATCTACGCCCTGTCGATCCCCGCCGGCACCTCCACGCTGTCGCTCATCGTGCAGACCCGGCTCGACACCCCGGAGATCATCATCTCGCCGGTCAGCGTGCTGGCGATCGTGGCGCTGTCGATCGCGATCATGGCCGAGACCAACCGCCTGCCCATCGACAATCCCGGCACTCACCTCGAGCTCACCATGCTCCACGAGGCTATGGTGATCGAGACATCCGGCCGCGACCTGGCCTGGCTCGAACTCGGTTCCTGGCTGAAGCTCGCCGCGCTTCTGGGTCTCGTGGCCAACCTCGTCGTTCCGTGGGGAGTCGTCACCGACTTCAGCGCCCTGACACTGCTGATCGGAGCCGTCAGCATCGGCCTCAAGGTGCTCCTGCTGGGTGTGCTCCTCGCTGTCGGCGAGGTCTTCCTCGCCAAGGTGCGCCTCTTCCAGGTTCCGGAGCTGCTGGCCGGCTCGTTCGCCCTCGCCTTCCTCGCCGTGACCGCCTCCTACCTGGTCGCTTAGGACCCCATGACAGAAACTCTGTACATCCAGCTCGTCGGCCTCTGCACCGGCACGCTCCTGCTCACCAGCGCGCTGATGGTCTGGCGACACTCCCTGCTCGCGTCCATCCGCCTGCTGGCCGCCCAGGGCGTGGCCCTCGCCGCCCTCGTCGCCGTGATCGGCGCCCAGGAGGGCGAAGCCGAGCTCATTCTCGTGTCCCTGCTCATCCTCACCACCAAGGGCATCGCTTTGCCGTGGGTCCTGGCGCACCAGTCCAAGGCCACGATCCGCACGATCGAAGAATCGCCTCGACTCAACCCGACCGCGGCCCTGCTCACCGTGACCCTCCTGACCATCCTCAGCTACGTCGTGGTCAGCCAGCTCATCGGCCTCGGTACGAGCGTCGGATCCCACGCAGCACCCATCGGCCTCGCGATGATCCTCACCGGATTCCTGCTGTTGATCACCCGGCGCCGCGCACGATCCCAGCTCATCGGTTTCCTCCTGCTGGACAACGGCATCGCCACGGTCGCGTTCCTCACCAGCGGAGGGGTTCCGCTTCTCCTGGAATTCGGGGTGTCCCTCGACGTGCTTCTCGTCGTGCTGATCCTGCACGTCTTCGCCGGCCGGATGCGCAACAAGTTCGGTGGAACCGACGTCGACCAGTTGAGAGAGTTGCACGACTAATGGAATTCGCCCTGTGGACCCCCCTCCTGATCCCGGCTGCGCTGGCCGTGCTCAGCCTCACGATCGACTCCGCTCAGCTGCGCCGTTACTCCCCCGTCGCCTCGAGCGCCGCGGTACTCGCCTCCGGACTCCTGCTCATTTCCGCGGTGCTCAACGGCGGTGACGCCACGAGTGTGGGTGATCTGCTTCGCGCCGACGCACTCTCGGCCTACATGCTCGCCGTCGTCGGCGCCGTCGGCCTCGTCTCCACCTGGGGCGGCATCAGTACCCTCGCGGCGAGCCGCGGTCGCACCGCCGGCTCCTACGGCGCCCTGCTCTCCCTGTTCCTCGCCGCGATGTCCCTGGCGGTGCTCGCCGACAGCATCGGCCTCATGTGGGCGGCCATCGAGGCCACCACCATCGCCACGGCCTTCCTCGTGGGACATCATCGCAGTCGCCGTTCGCTTGAGGCGGCGTGGAAGTACGTCATCCTCGGTTCCGTCGGCGTGGCCATCGCGCTGCTTGGCATCGTGCTCATCTACGCGGCATCCATCGGCACCGACACTCCGACGCTGTCCTGGCTGATCCTCAGCCAGGAGGGCCTCGGCCTCGACCCGGCGCTCATCACCGCCGGCGGCGCCCTGGCCGTGCTCGGTTTCGCCACCAAGTCCGGGCTCGCGCCCATGCACAGTTGGCTCCCCGATGCCCACAGCCAGGCCCCCGCCCCGGTATCCGGGCTCATGTCGGGCGTGCTGCTGTCCGTGGCCCTCTACGCGATCCTGCGCATCCAGACCATCACCAACGCCGTCATCGGTCCGGATTTCCTGCGCGTCATGCTCAGCATCGGCGGTCTGCTCTCCCTGCTCGTGGCCGCATCACTGCTCATCCGCCAGCGCGACTACAAGCGGATGCTGGCCTACTCGAGCATCGAACACATGGGGCTGATGGCCATCGGTGTGGCCATCGGACCGGCCGCTCTGCCGGCCGTGCTGTTGTACGTGCTCGCCCACGGGCTCATCAAGGCCACGCTCTTCGTTCTCTCGGGCCGCATCCTCACGATCGAAGGCACCCCGGTGATCGCGGATGTCACGCACCTGCTGGTGCGCCGCCCCGGCCTCGCCGTACCCTGGCTCATCGCGATGAGCGCCCTGATCGGCTTCCCTCCGTTCAGCATCTTCTTCGCCGAGGTCGGAATCATCACCGCGGGCTGGTCCGTGGGCATGGGCGGTGTCGTTGCAGCCGCCCTGGTGCTGCTGCTCGTGATCTTCGCCGCGCTGACCCGACTCACGGTGGCCATGACGATGGGTTCGCCACCCGAGGATGAGCCCTTCACCCCGGACCGCTCATCACACGGCCCTCTGGTCCCCCTCATCCTGGCCCTGGTGACGACCGCCACGATGGCTTTCATCGCCGAACCGGTCGGCACGCTGCTGCTGCAGGCCACCAGTGTTCTGGGAGGGACGAACTGATGAACACCCACTCGACCGAACCTCGGAACACCAAACCCCGGAACACAGAGCTGAGGACCGTGACGCGCGACGACGTCGCGCACGCGGCATCCGCCCTACTCGACTCGGGCATGCGACTCGTGCTCATCGCCTGCCACGAAGACGACGAGTCCTTTCGCATCGTCTACTCCTTCGCCGGAGCCCAGAACCGGGTGGAACTGTCGGTGAGTGTGCCGCGGGAGGACGCCTGGATTCCGAGCCTCGCCTCCTTCTCCTTTCCGGCCGGCAACTTCGAGCGCGAGATTCGGGACCTCTACGGCGTTCAGCCACGCAATCACCCGCAACCGCATCGACTCGTGCGCCATGGACACTGGCCGCGCGGTTGGTACCCCATGCTGCGCAGCGCCGCAGAAATCCCCGAGTTTGAACCGGACGTGGAGTCGTTCCCTTTTGTGGAAGTGGAAGGCCCCGGCGTCTACGAGATCGCCGTCGGCCCGATTCACGCCGGCATCATCGAACCCGGGCACTTCCGCTTCTCGGTCGTGGGAGAGACGATCGTACGCATGGAAGCCCGGCAGTGGTACCTGCACCGCGGGGTCGAGAAACTCTTTGAGGGGCTGAGCGCCGCAGAGGGCATTGCACTCGCCGAACAGGTGACGGGCGACACGGGAGTGGGCCATTCCCTCGCGTTTGTGATGGCCGTCGAGGATGCCGCTGGCATCGAGGTGTCGGAACCCGACCGTCTCGTGCGCGCCCTGCTGCTCGAAATGGAGCGCTTGTACAACCACGTCACGGACCTCGGTTCGCTGGCCAACGATGTAGGGTTCGGCATCGTTGACGCACACGCGCAGTCACTGCGCGAGCAGCTCCTGCGCATCAACAAAACCGTCACCGGTCACCGCTTCCTGCGCGGCGCGCTCCTCGTGGGCGGCGCGCAGGTGCTCCGACTGCCCGACCCGGTCGATCTACGCCGGATCCAGGCGGCCGTGGAGGAGCTTGTGGCCGTGTCGCTCAGTCATGCCATCGTGCGCAGCCGTTTTGCCGGCACTGCAGTGCTTCCCGCCCCACAGGCCGGCACCATCGGCACGCTCGGCTATGTGGCACGCGCCTCCGGCCTCGACGTGGACGCTCGACGAGACCACCCCTTCGTCAACCTCGGCGAGTCCTTTCACGTTGTCACCGAGGAACGCGGCGATGTCCTCGCCCGGTATCGCGTCCGGGCACGGGAATTCTCCATCTCCGTCGCGGTCATCGTGGACCTCGTAGCCCGGCTCGGCCCGTCGACCGGAACCGGTACGGCCGTGGTGCCCACACAGCCGGGAGCCGGTCTCTCCCTCGTCGAGGCTGGCGCGGCACGATTGCGCATCGTGTCGAGCTCGACGCTGGCGGATTGCTCAGCCGGGTCAAGATCGTCGACCCCTCGTTCTTCAACTGGCCGTCACTTCCCGTGGCCCTGTCGGAGACGATCGTCCCCGACTTCCCGCTCGCCAATAAGAGCTTCAACCAGTCCTACGCCGGCAACGACCTCTAGGCGCGCGAGGCTCCCCGGGGCTCGATCGCTCATCCCTCACGCCTCGACCAGCGGTCAACCGGCGTGTCAGCGGCCCTACTTGGAGTCCTGCTCCATGGTGCGTAAGAGAGCGTGCGAGTCCGTGAGGTTGGACAGCAGCATCCGCTTGGCCGCGGCCAGCAGCTCGACGGTACCCTCGTCTCGCAGCGTGTAGTAGATGCTGTTGCCCTCGCGACGCGTCACGACGACGCCGGCACGGCGCAGCACGCCCAGTTGCTGGGACAGGTTCGACAGTTCGCAGCCCAGCGCCTCTGCGAGGCTGCCGACCGAGCGCTCCCCGGCAACGAGCTGCTCCAGAACCTGAACACGCAGGGGATGCCCCAGTGATTTGAACAGGTCGGCCTTCAGTTGGGCAGCGGGAAGACCTTGACTAAGCACAATTTGAGTATATCGCTAACTTGCGATTCTTTCAAATAGATAGGCTCTCACCCTGACGCGTCAGAAACGCGAAAAGGCCCGCACTGCCGAAGCAGTGCGGGCCTTCCGTCTACCCGACCGACCTGGCGAGAGGTGATCGGGAGATCTGTGGAAACCTGTGTTGAGCTAGGACTAGCCCTCGGCCGGAGCCTCGGGGCCGGCGGATGCCGCGTTGCGGCCTTCCGTGTCGGCACCCTCTTCGAGAACCGGAGCAAGCGACAGCTTGCCACGGTCATCGATCTTGGTGATCTCAACGAGCACCTTCTGGCCGACGCCGAGAACGTCTTCGACGTTCTCAACACGCTTCCCACCGGCAAGCTTACGCACCTCAGAGATGTGCAGCAGACCATCCTTGCCCGGGAGCAGCGAAACGAAGGCGCCGAATGCGGCGATCTTCACGACAGTTCCGAGGAACTGCTCGCCGACCTCGGGGTTGGTCGGGTTGGCGATGGAGTTGACCATGGCACGAGCGGCCTCGGCCGACGGCCCGTCGACAGCGCCGATGTACACGGTGCCGTCTTCCTCGATGGAAATGTCGGCGCCGGTCTCGTCCTGAATGCCGTTGATCGTCTTGCCCTTCGGGCCGATCAGCTCGCCGATCTTGTCCACGGGGATCTGAACACTGATCACGCGGGGCGCGGTCGGTGCCATCTCGTCGGGGCGGTCGATGGCGGCGTTCAGCACAGACAGGATCGTCGCACGAGCGTCGCGGGCCTGGGTGAGCGCACCGGCCAGGACCGACGCGGGGATGCCGTCGAGCTTGGTGTCGAGCTGGATCGCGGTGATGAACTCACTCGTTCCGGCAACCTTGAAGTCCATGTCGCCGAGGGCATCTTCGGCGCCGAGGATGTCGGTCAGTGCCGCGTAGCGGGTCTGACCGTCAACGGTGTCGCTGATCAGGCCCATGGCGATACCGGCAACCGGTGCGCGCAGCGGCACTCCGGCGTTCAGCAGCGACAGGGTCGATGCACAGACGGAGCCCATCGACGTGGAGCCGTTGGAGCTCAGCGCCTCCGACACCTGACGGATGGCGTAGGGGAATTCCTCACGCGTGGGCAGCACGGGAACCAGGGCACGCTCGGCGAGCGCTCCGTGGCCGATCTCGCGACGCTTCGGCGTTCCGACGCGGCCGGTTTCACCGGTCGAGTAGGGCGGGAAGTTGTAGTTGTGCATGTAGCGCTTCTTGGTGACCGGGTTGAGCGAGTCGATCGACTGCTCGAGCTTCAGCATGTTCAGCGTGGTCACGCCGAGGATCTGGGTCTCGCCACGCTGGAAGATCGCGGAACCGTGCACGCGGGGGATGACCGCGACCTCGGCGTCGAGCGGACGGATGTCAGCAAGGCCACGGCCGTCGATGCGGATGCCCTCGTTGAGCACGCGGGAGCGCACGACGAGCTTGGTGACCGACTTGTATGCGGCGTTGACCTGGTTGTTCGCGCTGGCTTCGAGCTCTCCGGCCTCGACCTTGGCGGCAACGGCCGCCTTGACGGTGGCTTTGAGTGCGTCATCGGCGTTCTGACGGTCGACCTTGTCGGCGATCGCGTAGACGTTCTTCAGCTCGTCGTAGGCGACGGCTGCAACAGCGTCGTACGTCGCCGGCTGGTAGGGCGGGAACAGGGCGAAGTCGGCGGTCGGCTTGGCCGCCTTATCGGCGACTTCCTGCTGAGCGGCAACGAGCTGCTTGATGAACGGCTTGGATGCCTCGATGCCCTGGGCAACGACCTCCTCGTTCGGCGCGATGGCGCCGCCCTTGATGAGGTTCCAGGCGCCGTCGGTGGCTTCGGCCTCGATCATCATGATCGCGACGTCCTGCGCACCGGAGGCATCCGTCACCACGCGACCGGCAACGACCATGCTGAACACGGCGTCGGCAAGCTGCGAGTGCTTCGGGAAGGCGACCCACTGGCCACTTCCGTTGTCATCGGGCACGAGGGCGACGCGAACGCCACCGATCGGACCGGAGAACGGGAGGCCGGCGAGCTGGGTGGACATGGAAGCCGCGTTGATCGCGAGCACGTCATACAGCTCGTCGGGCTCGATGGCCAGAACGGTGATGACGACCTGGATCTCGTTGCGCAGTCCGTCAACGAACGACGGGCGCAGCGGCCGGTCGATCAGACGGCAGGTGAGGATGGCGTCGGTCGACGGGCGACCTTCGCGGCGGAAGAAGCTGCCCGGGATGCGGCCCGCGGCGTACATGCGCTCTTCGACGTCGATGGTGAGCGGGAAGAAGTCGAAGTTGTCCTTCGGCTGCTTGCTCACGCTGGTGGCGGAGAGAAGCATCGTCTCTTCGTCGATGTAAGCGGCGGCAGATCCCTGCGCCTGCTGGGCGAGACGCCCGGTCTCGAAACGGATGGTGCGCTTGCCGTACTTGCCGTTATCGATAACGGTTTCGGCGAACGTGATTTCTGGACCCTCCATGTGGGGGTTCTCTCCTTTATGTTTGCTTCTCGCCATGCTGGCGACGAAGGCTCGCGTGCCCGTGTGACAGGCGAGTTGGACAGGCTGAAATCAGAAAAAAATCAACCCGGTCAACTCTAACAGACCGGTTCCACGCCAGGCGTGGTGGCGCGGGGTCACGGCGTGGAGTCGCAGCATTGCCGGTAACCACCCCCGGGGGTACCGTGACGAAATGAAAACGGCCCTCTCTCTTGTCCTGGCAGTTCTCGTGGCCGTTCTGCCGAGCGTTCCGGCCCTGTCGGCCCCGCCGGCCGGCCAGGCGTACCCCGATGCCCTGCCGTCCCGCTCATCCATCGTGCAGGCCGCGCGGTCGGCGACCGATTACTTCTACGCCCACAACGGTGGAGCGACCTCCGACGCCGGCTGGAAGTGGACGCCGTATTACATGGGCGTGGAGGCCCTGGTCCGCGAGACGAATGAAGCGACATACCGGCAGTGGCTGCAGTCCTGGGGGGACCGCAACGGCTGGAACCCGGACGCACCGTCCAGTCCCACCTCGAACCCCGACAGCCGCGCCGCCATCCAACCATGGCAGGATTCCGCGCGGCTGGGCGTCACCGCCAACCTCAGTCGGTCCGACACCCTCATGGCGCAGGACCTGAGCTTGGCCGCCAATCGGTATTGGTGGATCGACTCGATGTTCATGGGACTGCCGCTCTGGCCCCGGTGGGCCGCTCGTACGGGAGCTGTCGCATACCAGGCCAAGCACCCCCAGTTCTACAATTTTTTGAAGAACGACGGCACGACGTCCGTGCGTCCCGGCTGCGTCGCCCACGGGCTCTTCGATTCCTCCGAACACCTGTGGTGGCGGGACTGTAAGTACGTGGCGCAACGCGACTCCCTGGGGCACAAGGTCATGTGGGCGCGCGGCAATGGCTGGGTGATCGGCGCCATGGCTCGCACCCTCATGGTTCTCCCGCCGGCAGATCCGCACTACGGCGAGTACTCGACGATGCTGCGGACCATGGCCGCCCGCCTCGTCCAGCTACAGGGCTCCGACGGTATGTGGCGCAGCAGCCTGCTCAGCCCGTCCCTCTTCCCCGCCCCCGAAACCAGCGCGACAGCCCTCTTCGTCTACGCCATGCGTATGGCATCCGCACCGGAATTCTTGATCCGGCGACGTACCTCCCCGTGGTGACCCGCGCCTGGACTGGCCTCAGCACCATCTCGCTGACACGTTCCGGCTTCCTGTCGAACTGCCAGGGAGTCGGCGAAGCGCCGGGAGTGCCCAGCACGACCACGTCGATCGGGTATTGCGTGGGCGCATTCACTCTGGCGGCCTCCGAGCTCGCCCAGCTCAGCGGAGTCGTGGCATCCGACACGTTCGCACGCACGGTCTCGCCCGGGCTCGGATCGGCCGAAATCGGCGGCGCGTGGACCGGCTCGACGGGACTCTCCACGAACGGCGGCGTGGCTCAGGTCTCCACGACGCCCGGCATCACCCGTGAGGCGTATCTCAACGGCGTGTCGAGTGTGAACACGGAGATGCGTGCCACGCTGAGCTTCCCCCGCCCCACCACCGGGTCGGCCTACGTGGCCATGGTCGGCCGCCGGATCGGCACCGCGTCCTATGCGGCCAGAACCGTCGTGGGGCCGACCGGGAGCGTCAAACTACAGGTGCGCCGCACGAATGCGACCGTTCTGGAGCTGACCGTGCCGGGTCTCATCTACACAACGGGAAAGACCCTCCAGCTCCGCCTTCAGGTCACGGGCGTCGCGCCCACGACGATCCGAGCCAAGGTGTGGCTGGTCGGCACCGCTGAGCCGACCGCATGGCCGATCACCACGACAGATTCAACCGCGGGACTGCAGGCGGCCGGTTCCGTCGGCATGACGGTGTATGTCAGTGTCGGCGGCGTCCCCAGTCCGCTCGTCGTGTCCGTCGACGACCTGTGGGCCGGTTCTCCCGGTTAACCCCGTGCCGGTCGATACGGCCTCCGTCAACCACGGACGTGCGCTGCAGCCCGCCAGCCCGTCACCCCTCAGCGGCAGCCGGTCAGGCGCCGGCGGTGGGGCTGCACGAAAGCTCCGGGGCGAAGGAGCGAACGGTCGTCAGGAGCGCTGAGGCGTCTCGGCGAGCTCGGCCGCGTCGCCCGGGGCATCCGCGGCATCCGCTGCATCCGCTGCACCCGCTGCGGACTGTCGAGCGACGGCCACGAGCGATGCGTGCGTCGGGGTTGACGGCACGTTCGCCGGGCGGTTTCGGGCAAGTTCCTTGCGGAGCACCGGGACGACCTCTCCGCCGAGGATATCAAGCTGCTCGAGCACGGTCTTGAGGGGCAGGCCGGCGTGGTCCATGAGGAACAGCTGACGCTGGTAGTCGCCGAAGTGCTCGCGCATGCCTGCGTAGCGGTCGATGACCTGCTGCGGGCTGCCGACGGTCAGCGGCGTCTGCTCGGTGAAGTCTTCGAGCGTCGGGCCGTGTCCGTACACGGGGGCGTTGTCGAAGTACGGGCGAAATTCGCTCACGGCGTCCTGAGACTTCGTGCGCATGAACGCCTGCCCGCCAAGGCCCACAATCGCCTCGGACGCGGGGCCGTGACCGTAGTGCTCGAAACGCGCGCGGTAGTACCCGATGAGCTTCATGTAGTGCTCTTTGGGCCAAAAAATGTTGTTCGCGAAGAATCCGTCGCCGTAGTAGGCGGCCTGTTCGGCGATTTCCGGGCTGCGGATGCTGCCGTGCCAGACGAATGGCGGCACTCCGTCGAGCGGTCGCGGCGTCGACTGGAACCCCTGGAGCGGGGTGCGAAACTGCCCCTCCCAGTCAACGAATTCCTCACGCCAGAGGCGCCGAAGCAGGGCGTAGTTTTCCAAAGCCAGCGGGATGCCCTGCCGGATGTCCTGGCCGAACCAGGGGTAGACCGGGCCGGTGTTGCCCCGTCCGAGGGTAAGGTCGACCCGTCCGCCGGAGAGGTGCTGCAGCATGGCGAAGTCTTCGGCGATCTTCACCGGATCGCTCGTGGTGATGAGGGTCGTCGCTGTCGAGAGGATCAGCGTCTCGGTCTTCGCGGCGATATACCCGAGCAGGGTGGTCGGTGACGACGGCACGAACGGCGGGTTGTGGTGCTCCCCCGTGGCGAAAACGTCCAGTCCGACCTCTTCGGCCTTTTGGGCGATTGTCACCATGGCCGTGATGCGCTCATGTTCGGTCGGCGCCCGACCAGTGACGGGGTCGACAGTGCGGTCGCCAACGGTAAAAATGCCGAACTCCATGTCAGCCTCCAATTTCAATGCATATTCATGTACATTCGCGACAACTACTACTGTACCGATCATATTCCCGGGCACGCCCGTGACAGCGCCTCTCAGCGCCTGATCGCACCGGGGCCGGGCCCGGGCTACTTCGAGGCTGCGACGTCTCGTTCCGGCGCCGGCGCGGCTGCCTCGAGCGGGGTCCCGTCGGCGGCCAGGCCGCGCTGTTTCCGGCCGAGCACCGAGTGACTGCGTCCGTACAGGAAGTAGACGGCGAATCCGATCAACAGCCAGACACCGAACCGTGCCCAGGTGAGCGTCGTGAGGTTGAGCATGAGCCACACGCACAGCACGGCGGAGAGAATCGGCAGGAACGGCGAGAACGGAACCTTGAACGCGCGCGGCAGATCCGGACGCTTCCTGCGCAGCACGACCACGGCGATGCTGACGAGCACGAAGGCCGAGAGCGTACCGATGTTGATCATCTCCTCGAGCACGCCGACGTCGGTCAGGCCGGCGATGAGCGCCACGGCGAGACCGGCGATGATCTGGATCCGGGCAGGGGTGCGACGCTTTTCCGAGGTGACGCTGAGCCAGCGCGGCAGCAGCCCGTCCCGACTCATGGCGAACAGCACCCGCGAGAGCCCGAGCAGCAGCACCATGATGACGGTCGTGAGGCCCACGAGAATGCCCACGGAAATGATCTGGGCCGCCCATCCAGCGCCGACGGCAACGAACGCGGTCGCGAGCGAGGCCTGAGGGTCGTTGGCGAGCACCGTGTACGGAACCATGCCCGTGAGCACGAGGCTCACCCCGATGTAGAGCACGGTGACGATGGCGAGGCCGGCGAAGATTCCGCGCGGAAGTGTCTTCTGCGGATTCTTGACCTCTTCGGCAGAGGTGGCGACCACGTCGAACCCGATGAAGGCGAAGAAGACGAGCGACGCACCGGCGAGCAGACCGAAGAGTCCGTACTGCGCGGGCGCGGCGCCGGTCATGAACGAGAACAGGGACTGCATCCAGACGTCGCCCTCACCCGGCTTGGAGGGCACCGAAGCCGGAATGAACGGCGTGTAGTTCTCCACTTTGATGAAGAAGGCACCGACGATGATGACGAAGACCACGATCGCGACCTTGATGATGGTGAAGACGCTCGCCACCCGCGCAGAAAGCTGCGTGCCCAACACGAGCAGGGTCGTGAAGATCGCCACGATGACGAACGCTCCCCAACTGACGTCGAGGCCGAGCACCGGAATAGTGGAGGGCACGTCCCAGCCGGCCAGATCGAACACCGTGCTGAGATAGATTCCCCAGTACTTGGCGATCACGGCCGCGGCGGTGAGCATTTCGAGGATGAGATCCCAGCCGATGATCCAGGCGAGGAGTTCGCCGAGCGTGGCATAGGTGAAGGTGTAGGCCGACCCGGCGACGGGCACGGCGGAGGCGAATTCGGCGTAACACATGATCGCGAGGGCGCAGGTGAATGCGGCAAGGAGGAAGGCCAGGGTGACGGACGGTCCAGCGTAACTGCCGGCCGCCTTCGCGCCGACGGAAAAGATTCCCGCCCCGACCGCGACGGCAACCCCCATGATCATGAGGTCCCACGTGCCCAGCGTGCGTTTGAGGCTGTGGCCCTTCTCAAGAGAGTCTGCAATGGAGTCTTCGATACTCTTGGTGCGCCAGAGGCTCATCGTTGAAATGCCGTCCGTTTCGTTGGGTTCTACGTCATCATGCTAAACCCTCGAAGCATTCCCTTGCGCGCATGACGTGCACCGCAGACACTTCGTCCCCTGCGCACAGGGCCGTACCGACGGATGCGGCAGCTAGGGGCGGATGATGAGCGACAGCGCCAGCCGCGGGCATAGGGCGACCGCTTCGTCGCGCGCCACGATGCGGGACTGCGGCACGGGAACGTCCGATCCCGCGCCGGGAGCACGGGCGGACGCACGGGCCTGCGGATACCCCCAGTCGTCGCGGCCCAGCAGGTCCGGCAGAATCTCGGTGCACAATCCCCGTCCATCACAGGCCGTCCAATCGATGTGCAGGAGGCTTTCCGGCGGGCGGGTCATGAGTGCACCTTTGGACAGCACCCGGACAGGTGGGCGGCGACATCCGAGGCGAACAGGTCGAGGGTGCTCAACACAAATCGTGCGGTTCCATCGGGATGGTGGCACGATCCTCGCCCGGTGACCACTGCGGCCAGCCGCGCGATCTCGGCGGGCAGGGCGTCGCTGCGTTCCCCGGATGCCAGCCGGGTGAGAAGAGAAGCCATCGCGGGGAGGCCGTTCACGCAGGGACCGCACTGTCCGGCCGTTTGATCGGCCAGATAGGAGGCTATGCGGCCGGCGACGGTGATCGGGCAGTGCCCGGTCTCAAGTCCCATCAGAATTCCGGCGCCGGGACTGCCGCCGTACGGCGCGAGTCCCGCCCGGCTCAGCGGGGTCGCGAAGGCGACCGCCGGCACCCATGTTCCATGGAAACCGCCCACGAGAACGGCAGAGAGCGACGCCGTCGCGAGTCCCGCGAAAGCGAGTACGTGCTCGAGCGGGGTACCACCGGCGACTTCGAGCACCCGTGAGGACGGTGCCGTGCCGCGAAACGACACATCTCGATTCACCGTGACGAGCCGCGTTCCCGGGTCGTCCGGCGTGCCGACTGCACGAAACCACGGCGCACCAAACCGGGCAACCAACGCGATATGGGCGAGGGTCTCCACGTTGTGGAGCAGCGTCGGACCGTTGCCCAAGCCCGCCGACGTCAGCCGCACCGTGCGGTCCTGCGGCACAGCCTCACCGCCACCGAGGGCGTTGATCACGGCCGAGGCCTCCCCCGCCACGAAGGTGTCCGCAGCGGCCCGCAGCTCGATCGCGCCGGCATCCGTGCGTTCGGTCACCGCTCGCTGCGCATGGATAAGGCTCGCGGTCGGCCCATAGAGGAAGATTCTGGTGGCTCCGACGGCGGCAGCCACCGTGAGCAGGCCATCAATGACCAGGTGCGGTGCGATCCGCAGGAGTACGGCATCCTTCGAACTCAGGGGTTCGCCCTCTGCCGCGTTCCCCACCACGACGATGGAACGCAGTCGAAACCGTTCAGCGCCGGGAATGGCCGCCATCTTGCGCCAGGCCGGAAAGGCCGCACCGCCACGCCCCTCAAGGCCAGAGGCGCGCAGCTCGTCGAGCAGCGCGGCCCCGGATCGAGCAGCTCCGGGAGCACTGGGGCGTGAACCGAAGGTGGCGAGATGACTGGCATAGTCAGGCCCGGGCGCGGCGGTCAGGCGACGCAGCCCCACCGGTGCTGCAATCAGGCGCGTGGCGGCTGCCGCCTCACGGGTCATGGTCATGCGCCTCTCCGCTCGTGAATGCCGGGCTCTCGCAGCGCATGGCCGATGGGCCGCACCGGATTAATGCGCCGCGAACCGTTTTCGATGAATCCCGTCGTGAGCCGCCACCCGACGGCTGCGAGCACGGCAACGGTGCTCAGCACGGCGAAGGCGACGAACCACGGAGCAGAGGAGTCCGTCCCGTTGCCGAGCGAATGCACAAGGGCGATCGGCCACAGGGCATACGTGAGCCAGTGCACGGCCCGGAACACCCGGCGACCCACCACGCGACGCAGCAGGCTCGTCAGGATCACAGCGAGCAGCAGGTCTACGCCCAGGGTGCCGAGACCGAGCCAGAACGGCTTGTACGCGCCGAGGAACGGAACGAGGACGTCGACGACGCGCAGCTGGGCGTACGAATCTCCGAGCAGCGACAGCAGATGAATGAGCAGGAATGCCGAGGCCAGCAGGGCGAGGTTTCGATGCACGAGCGCGAGGGAGAACCGGGGAACGGTGAACAGGGCCCGGCCGGACCGATTAATGATGCCGAGCAGCACCGAGGCGGTGAACAACCCGAGGGCGACAACGCCCGTGCCTCTGCCCAGGGCCCACAGCGCCTCGTTCACGATGCCACCGCCGGGGCCCCTGCTCTGACACCTGCTCTGACACCTGCTGTGACACCCACTGCGACACTTACTGCGACAGGGTGCTCGGCGGGCCAGCCACCGAGCACGGTGATGTCTCCATCCGAATGAACGAGTCGAGCGCACGCGCCGCGAGCCCTTAGCCACTGCACGGCGCCGGATCCGCACACGATGGCCGCGGTCGAGAGGGTGTTCGCGTCGAGGCAACTCGTCGCGGCGATGGTGACGGTGCGCCAGACCGGTTCCACCGGAACTCCCGTCCGCGGGTTGAGAATGTGATGCTGGGCACGCCCGTTCTTGAGCCAGCGACGCCCCTGGGTGCTGGACGTGGCGACGGCCATGCCCTCCCGGAGCGTCACGCGGGCAGCGGGGTCGGCTTCGCTGTCGCGCACGAGCACCTGCCAGCCGCCTTCCGGCGCCGGCCCAGCGGTCGCAATGTCTCCGCCGAGGCTCACCAGCACTCCGCAACCCAATTCGCGCCGCACCGTCGCGGCGATCGTATCGGCGGCCACAGCCTTCGCTGTCGCACCCAGGTCGAGTTCGCGGTGCCGCGGTACGCGGAGGGTGTTACCGACCACAGATACGCTCTTCCATCCGGGACGCGCTGAAGAGACCGCCCGGAAAACCGTGTGGTCGTCTTCGATCAGCCTGATGTCACGGTCGTACCCGGCCGCCGACACCGCCCGGCCGAGAGTGGGATCAACGAGCCCATCGGTGCTGGCGGCCGCACCCAGGGC
The DNA here is from genome assembly GCF_000738085.1 of Cryobacterium sp. MLB-32. GTDB lineage: Bacteria > Actinomycetota > Actinomycetes > Actinomycetales > Microbacteriaceae > Cryobacterium. The sequence continues at coordinate 56,131 of NZ_JPRS01000004.1, read as the reverse complement.
GTGGCGCACCAGACCGGCGAGGGTATCGCTCACCTCGACTCCCCTGGTCAGCTCGCCGGTCACCCGGCGGAGCTCGGAATCGGCGTTGAACCGGCTCGACGCCCCCTCGATGTCGGCCAGCACGACGTCCGCCAGGGATCGTGCAGCCCCGAGCAGTGCCGCGTCGGTGACGACCAGCCGCGCGGTCGTGCTCCACAGCTCCCAGTCCTGTGCGGCGACAGCCATGTCACGAACCGTTCGTTGTGGCGTGGCTCGTGCGCCCGTTTCCCGGAAGAACGGGCGATGCGCCCCGTGACGGTAGGCCCTGTGACGGTAGGCCCTGTGACGGTAGGCCCTGTGACGATAGGCCCTGTGACGATGTGCCGCCTGATGAGAATGGCGAGTTCTGCGTGGGAGAAGACGGCGCAGGATTCGTGCTGCTCGCGGCGGCACTCGTGGCACTCGTGTCCGCCCAGTCGTGGATGCCGATCACGGACGCGGCGATGACCGCGAGAACACCGACCACGCCGGTGATCATCGTGCTGAGCCGCTTTCCCCGTTCGTGCAGGTTCATGTGGAGCCGCCCTTCGTCTGATTGAACGACTGTGCCACCGGTCCCTATGAGCTGATTATGAGGAGGCCACGAGCACGCCGCGTGTTACGCAGCAGGGTACGGCGAGCCACCGACACCCATGGGCGAGCGCGGCAGGGGCGGGGACGGGGACGGGGACGGGGACGGCCAGAACACACGTCAAAACACACACAGGGCACAACACACACAGGGCAAAACAAACGAGCCGCCACCTAAAAGGTGACGGCTCGTGTGTAAGAAGTTCGCGTTGTCAACGCTGCATGCAACTAGTGCGACAAAGTCTGACTAGCGACGCAGGCCGAGGCTGCCGATCAGTGTGCGGTATCGCGTGATGTCGATATCGGACAGGTAACCGAGCAGACGACGACGCTGACCAACCATAAGAAGCAGGCCACGACGTGAGTGGTGGTCGTGCTTGTGCTCTTTCAGGTGCTCCGTCAGGTCGAGAATGCGCTGCGTGAGCATTGCAATCTGAACTTCGGGGGACCCTGTGTCGCCTGGGTGGGTAGCGTACTTATCGATGATCGCCTTCTTTGCATCGGCTTCGAGTGCCATAGATGGGATCCCCTTTCTCTCACTGCGCGGTGCCCCTGGCAGGATGCCTGGGCTCTCTTTATCCGCGGCCGTTGAACGGCAACCTACATACTTTAGCAGAGTCCGGGCGCGAGCACCGCTCGTCTCCGGGCACCACCCGAATTGGGGTGACACTCTGGTCGCCGTGGCTCACCCATATTCGTAAAATCGAGGCATACTCACTTGACTACGTGACGTCGCCAGCTGTGCGCGCCGCGCGCCACATCAACCACATCTCAGGAGTTCATCGTGCAAATGACGTGCCCATACTGCGGTTCAGTGGCCAGGCTCGCGCCCAACCCCGATCGGGTGGCGCCATCACCGCTGCCCCGTTATGTGCTCAAATGCACCGGCTGCAACCGTACGAGCGTGCGCGACGAAGCGACGAAGCTCACGGCCCTCGTCAAGAGTGCGCCTCGACCGGCCCGGGTGCGTCCCGCAGAGTAAGGTAGTAGTGCAACGAAACGCCCCGCGGGGTACCATTCGGGCACCGTCGCGCCTCACGTTTCGTGCGAGGAGAAGTGTCCACAATGAAGGCAGCCCAGTTCCACGGCCCCCACGACATCCGCATTGAAGACATCCCTGAACCGCAGCTGCGACCGGGGGCCGTTGCGATCGACGTGGCCTGGTGCGGAATCTGCGGATCAGATCTGCACGAGTATCTCGACGGCCCGATCTTCGTTCCCCCGGTTGGTCACCCGCATCCGCTTTCGCACGAAGAGGCCCCCGTGACCATGGGTCACGAGTTCTCCGGAACGATCACCGCCCTCGGAGACGGCGTCACCGGCCTGACTGTCGGCGAGAACGTTGTGGTGGAACCGTACTTCGTCTGCGACGAGTGCGCACCATGTCTGGCCGGCAACTATCATCTCTGCGTGAAAATGGGGTTCATCGGCCTCTCCGGCGGCGGCGGCGGGCTCAGCGAGAAGGTCGTTGTCGACCAGCGCTGGGTTCACGCGATCGGCGACATCCCTCTGGATCAGGCCGCCCTCATCGAGCCGCTTTCGGTGGCCCACCACGCGTTCGTGCGCAGTGGCGCACAGGCAGGCGACACCGCACTCATCGGCGGCGCCGGCCCGATCGGACTCCTCGTCGCCGCCGTGCTCAAGGCACACGGGGTCACCGTGATCATGAGCGAGCTCAGTGAGGCCCGCAAGGAGAAGGCGCTCTCAACCGGAGTCGCCGACCACGTCATCGACCCGGGCAGCGAAGACCTCATTGCGCGAGTTCGGGAGCTGACCGGCGGCAACGGCGCCGACGTGTGCTTCGAGTGCACGAGCGTGAACGTCGTTCTCAACCAGCTCTTCGATGCGGTTCGCCCCGCCGGTGTGATCGTGAACGTATCCATCTGGGGCAAGCCTGCGAGCATCGACATGCAGAAACTGGTTCTCAAGGAGATCGACCTGCGAGGCACGATCGCCTACGTGCGCGACCACCCCACCACGATCAAACTCGTGCAGGACGGCAAGATCGACCTCGCCCCGTTCATCACCAGCCGCATCGGTCTCGATGATCTGCTGGCCGAGGGCTTCGACACCCTGATCAACCGCAACGAGACCGCGGTGAAGATCATCGTTCACCCGTAACCTCGCTTCGGCAGACAGAGAGGCCATCCCGGCTCGGCGGGGATGGCCTCTCTGCGTATGATCAGCGCTTGCGGGCGCTCCGCTTCGGTCGCGACGGCACTCCGGGCGACACGGGCGGTGCCGAGCGGGAGGCCACAGGATCGTTCCAGACCTTTGCGATCGACCAGGCGACGGCGGCAATCGGCACGGCGAGCACCGCACCGACGATGCCGGCCACGATCGTTCCTGCGGTCAAGGCAAACAGGATCACCAGCGGATGCAGCTTGAGCGATTGCGCCATCACCACGGGCTGAAGGAGGTTACCCTCAAGCTGGTTGACCGCGATCACGATGATGATGACGATCAGGGCAATCACGGGTCCGTTCGCCACCAGAGCGACGAGAGCGGCGAGTACCCCGGCCAGGGTGGCACCGATCAACGGAATGAAGGCGCCCAGGAAAACGATCACAGCGAGGGGCAGGGCGAGGGGCACCTGCAGGATCGCCAGGCCGATGCCGATGGCCGAGGCATCGACCAGAGCGACGATGGCCGTTCCGCGAACATAACCGCCCAGCACACGCGGAGCCGTGCTGCCGATACGGCGGCCGCGCTCAGCGCGACCACCGTTCAGCGGCGTGAGGAAGAACGCCCAGATGCGGTCGCCATCCTTGAGAAAGAAGAACAGGATCACCAGAAGGAGGACGGTGCCCGTCAGGAGCTCGGCCACCACGCCCGCCCCGGCAAGCGCCCCCGTACCGAATTGGCTGCTCGTGAAGAAATCGACGACGGCCGCACGGGCATCATCGATCTGCGTCGCCTCGATCTCGAACGGTCCCTGCGTCACGAAGAGCTGGAGCCGGTCCACACCTTCCGACGCGGAACTGAACAGTTCGTCCCATTGGTCTCGTACCGCGAAGACAATCAGGGTGATGATGGCGCCGAAGGCGGCGATACTCGCCAGCAGAGTGGTCCAGGTTGCCAGAAGGGCGGGCATCCCCCGGCGGCGCTGCCACATCACGATCGGGCTCAGCGCCGATGCCAGAATAATGGCGATAAGCACCGGGATCACCACAAGCTTGAGCTGCACGAGACCGAAAATCACCACCGCGGCCAGCGCGATGACGAGCAGGATCTGGCCACTGCGCAAGCCGAGCCAGCCGAGCCGGTCGTTCAACGGTGTGCGGGCAGGCGTGCGGGCAGGCGTCGGAGCCGGGGCGTCTTTTTCTCGCATGCCCTCCAGCCTAGACAGGTCCGCTGCCGCACCCGTCGCAGTCTGGTGACTCATCGCTCACCGGAGGCCGTCCAGGCGCCCCGCTATCTCATCCAGAATGCGGCGATCTCCGGCATAAATGCCCTGCGAACGAGGCCAATGGCTGATCACATCCGTGAAACCGAGCTCGGACGCCCGGCCGACCATCGTTTCGAACGCCCCGACACTCTGCAGGGAATAGCACCCACCGCTGTCCAGGGACAGCGATCGGTCGATGGAGAGCGGGTCTCGCCCTGCCTCGTGCGCGGCGTCGTCGAGGCGGGTCGCGAGATCGCGTACGCTCGACCACCACGCTTCACCGTCGGCACCGTCTTTCCCGGTCGTCACCCAGCCATCGCCGAACCGGGTCACCAGGCTCAGCCCCTTCGGACCGTTCGCGGCGATCAGGAAGGGCACGCGCGGGTGCTGGGCGGGCACTCCCACCATGCGTGCGTTCACCGCCGTGAACCACTCACCGGTGAAACTAATGCCACCCGCGTCCGTCTCGTGCCGCAGGAGCACGTCGAGGTCCGTCACGAATTCGGCGAAGCGCTCGTGCCGCTGCCCGGGCGTGTAATTCTCCTGGCCGAGGGTGAATGCGTCGAAGCCGGTTCCGCCGGACCCCACGCCCAGCACGAAGCGCCCGCCCGCAATGTCGTCGACCGTGGCTATTTCCTTGGCGAACGGCACCGGATGCCGAAAATTCGGCGACGAGACGAAGGTGCCGAGGCCAATCCGTGAGGTGACGCCGGCGGCCGCGGTCAGGGTCGGCATCGTCGCATGCCAGGGCTCATCCGCGAGCGATCGCCACGACAGATGGTCGTAGGTCCACGCGTGCTCGAACCCGTAGTCTTCCGCGCTGATCCAGTCGGCCCGAGCAACCCGCCACGAGCGTTGCGGGAGAATCACGATTCCGAAGCGCATGATCCGAGTTTACGGATGCTGGCACAGGTTCCCACTCGGTGGCAGAATTAAGTGATGAAAGTCATTGTGTCGCGGAGCGGCGGATTGGCGGACATCCGTCTCACGTGGGAAGTTCGCATCGACGAACAGCCCGATGCGACGAGCTGGGCGGATTTTCTCTTGTCACTGCCCTGGTCCGAAGTGACCGACAGCGAGCCCGTCACCGGCAGCTATCTGTACCGCATCAGGTGCGCGCCGTTCGAGGTCGTGCTCGTCGATGCGCGGATCACGGGCGAGTGGCGCGAGCTCGTCGACCGGGTTCAGGCTGCCAACGGCAGCGTCTGACCCAGCCGACGAACCGACGCGATCACGACACTCTCGCTACTCCTTGGGTCGACGACCCAGAATTCCTCGGCGACGACGGGTGCCCTCTTCGGTCATCGCGGCCTCCACATGGGCGTCCACCTGGTCACCGAAGTGATCGTCGAAGTTCTCCTCAAGGTGCTCCGTCACCGTCTTTCCGATGCGACGAGCGAGTTCTTCGCGGCGCTGGCGACGTTCGGCGCTGACCAGAATCTCGTGCTCCGCGCGGAACGCCTTGTAGGTCGCGATACACATACCGATCATCACCAGGCTCACCGGGATGGCCGTGAGGATGGCGCCGGTCTGCAGTGCGGCGAGCCCGCCAGCCAGGAGCAGGGCGATGGCCACAATTCCGCCGAGCGCGGCCCACATGATGCGGCTCCACTTGGGCGGGTTGGTGTCGCCGCCCGATGCGAGCATGTCGATGACGAGCGAACCCGAGTCGGCCGACGTGATGAAGAAGATCGCGATGACCAGAACTGCGATGACCGACAACACTCCCCCGAGCGGAAGACCACTCAAGAAGTCGAAGAGCACGTTTTCGGGAATGATGCCGACCTTTGGATCGAAGAGTCCACCGCCGTCGCCAGCCCATGCCTGCTTGATGACACTGCCGCCCATGACGGCGAACCAGACGAAGGTCACGAGGGTGGGCACCAGGAGCACACCGGCGATGAACTCGCGCACCGTGCGACCGCGGGAAATACGCGCGATGAAGACGCCCACGAACGGCGCCCACGAGATCCACCAGCCCCAGTAAAAGATGGTCCAGGCACCCTGCCAGTCGATGCCGGCCTGCCCGGTGAACGAGCCAGCGTCGAAGGTGAGGCCGACGACGTTCTGGAAGTATCCGCCGATCGACTCAACGAGCACACGCAGCAGGTACAGCGTTGGTCCCAGCAGGAGGACGGCCACCAAGAGCAGCCCTGCCATGCCGAGGTTGATGTTGGAGAGCCACTTGATGCCCTTGCCCACGCCACTGACGACAGACAGGGTGGCGACCGCAGTAATGACGATGATCAGGACCACGAGCAGAGTGTTGTTGACCTCGCCCACGACGCCGAGGTGGCTGAGCCCCGCAGCAATCTGCTTGACTCCGAGACCGAGCGAGGTGGCAACGCCGAAGAGGGTTCCAACGATGGCGATCACGTCGATCGCGTCACCGAGGCGACCACGAACCCGGTCGCCCAGCAGAGGCTCCAGCGCCCACCGGATTGATACCGGACGGCCCTTGCGGTGGATCGAGTAGGCCAGCGCCAGGCCGACGACGGCGTAGATCGCCCAGGCGTGGAATCCCCAGTGCAGGAACGTCTGGTTCATGGCGGCGGCAGCGAGTTCCTGCGGGCTTCCGCTCACACCCGGTTTCGGGTTCGTGAAGAACGTCAGGGGCTCCGACATGCCCCAGAAAACCAGACCGATGCCCATACCCGCGGCGAAAAGCATGGAGAACCATGACATCAGCCCGAACTCGGGGGTGTCATCGTCTTTCCCCAGCTTGATGTCACCGAAGCGGCTCACGCCCATCCAGACGGCGAAAACCACGAAGGCGGCAACCAGCACGATGTAATACGGGCCGAGGCCGGCCACGACCCAGCCTTGCAGCGTCTGGAGCGTCGTGCCTGTTCGCGTCGGAAAGACGATCGCGACGATCACGACGACGAGGATGATGCCCAGCGCCGGGAAGAACACTCGGGGCGCGGGAACGACGAAACGGCGGGTCGGGCTCTTCTCCCGTCGCTGGGGAGGGGTTTCGGACGGTGCGCTCACGGTGAACTTCTTCCAAACAATTCTCGGTCACCAGCGGGCAACACATTAGTTTACATCATATCGACCCCCGAATTGGGGCCAGTATCCGCAGGCGACCAGCGGGTCACGTTCCCACCTACGGTTCGGTCATGCCACGATGAGATATGGACATCGATGATGTAAAACCGATTCGTATTCTCACTGAAGACGAGAGTTGGAACGCTTTGCTCTCATCCAGCCTCGGTCGCCTGGCCGTGAGCGTCGGTGGCGTTCCCGATATCTTCCCGGTGAACTTCGTGGCCACCGACCGGCGGCTCCTCTTCCGAACCGCGGAGGGCACGAAGCTGCTTGAGCTCACGATCAACAACCAGGTTGCCTTCGAAACGGATGGCGTGGGCCGCGACGAGGCCTGGAGCGTCGTCGTCAAAGGTACCGCCAGCGTGCTGGAGAAACAGGCTGACATCGACACAGCGGACCAGCTGCCGCTGCATCCGCTGATCCCGACGCTGAAATACATCTACGTGGAAATCATCCCCACCGAGATGCAGGGACGACGCTTCCAGCTCGGGCCGGAGCCCGACCGGTACTAACGCACCCGTCATCGGGGTCGAGCCCCGCGCAGCACGGCGAGCACCGCAGCGGCATAGGCATCCGCTGCCTCGGCGGCGTCGAAATGCGTGGGGCCTTCTCCGAGGTCGACCTTGACCCGGAAGAGACCCGATGTGCGCTCGAGGGCGCTGAATCTCTCGCCCAGCATCTCGCGAAGCTGGTCCTCCCGAGGCAACCAGAGGGCGTTCTCAAGTGCAAGTGAATCGAGTGCCCATTCCGTCGTGCCGTTGAAGCCGAGGATGGTGCCGGTATCGAATTCGTGGGGTTCGATGGCCATACTGCTGACCGTGAAGATGTCGTGCTCAAACCCCGGTCGTTCGATTCCGAAGGCATCCCCGAAGGCAGGGCGCCACACCAGGCCGGCCTTCTGCAGAAAACGGGCGATGTCGGTGGAGATCATGCAACATTATGCAGCGCACCAGGGCGACAGCGACAGGCCCACAGCGAAACTGCGGGCGGCCTTGTCACCAGAACGGGCCACCAGGGCGACGCGAATGACGCCCTCGTGGCCCTAATGGCATTGCGCCTCGCCCCGCACGAGCGTGCGGGGCGACCGCTCCTAGCTCACGCCGAGCAGGTCGATTACGAAGATCAGGGTCTGACCTGACAGTCGGTGGCCTGAACCCGCTGGTCCATAGGCCAGGTGGGGCGGCACGACGAGCTTGCGACGCCCGCCGACCTTCATTCCGGGGATACCCTGCTGCCAGCCGGCAATGAGCGAGCGCAGCGGGAAGTTGATGGACTGGCCGCGGTTCCACGATGAGTCGAACTCGTCACCGGACGCGAACTCGACGCCGAGGTAGTGCACGTCGACCGTGGCACCGGGCGTCGCCTCAGCGCCGTCGCCCACGACGATGTCGTCGATCTCAAGCTGTTCGGGCGCTGCGCCTCCGGGAAGTCGATTTCGGGCTTGGAATTCAAATCTGTCATGGACCTATCCAACCGGATACAGGGGCAGTTCACCTAGCCAGAAATTCATCCTTGCGCGAACGCCGACAAAGTTGGACGATATAGATACATTAACTCGTCGCATCGGGAGAGTCGTCGGCATCGCCACACCACCGAAGCGGCGAGTTTCTGTTGAACGGCTCGCTTTCGAAAGCACGAGACCTGCTCGGGCCGCTCAGTTCGCTCCGAGGCCTCAACATTCTCCGAGTACCACGACCTGGCTCCCGTTCACTGTTCGAACATCGTGCCGGGGTTCAGGATGCCGAGCGGGTCGAAGACTGCCTTCAGCCGTCGCTGCAGGTCGAAACTCGTATCGCCGAGTTCGTCGGCCAGCCAGCGCCGCTTGAGCACGCCCACACCGTGTTCTCCGGTCAGGGTGCCGCCGAGAGCCAGCGCCGCACGGAACATCTCGTCGGCAGCGGCCCATACGTTGTCGGGCACGAGCGGATCCTCGGCGCGCCGGTGGGGATCCGGCGGGATCACGAAGTTGGGGTGCAGATTGCCGTCGCCCGCATGGGCGATCACGGGAATGGCCACCCCGGTGCGCGCACTGATCCGGGCGATTTCCTCGAACATCTCCTTCATCCGGGACCGCGGCACCGACACGTCTTCGATCAGCACCGTGCCGTGCTGTTCCAGGGCCGGATGCATCATGCGTCGAATGGCCAGCAATCGCTCGCCCGATTCCTGATCGGTCGAGAGCCGCACGTCTCCCCCATGCGCCCTCATCACGTCAGCCACCTGCTCGGCCTCGCCCAGGGCGTCTGGACCGTCGGTTTGCACGAGCAGGAACGCACCATCCCCCAGGTCGAGCCCAGCCGATCCGTTCGGGCCGAGGTACCGAGCGACGATGCCGAGGGCGACCGGGTCGATGAGTTCCATGACGGCCGGACGCAGCCGGGCTGCTGTGATGGCAGCGGATGCGCCGGCAGCCACCGTCACGTCCGGAAAGACGGCCGCCACGGTCACGACCGTGCCCAGCGGAATCGCGCGCACCCGCACGGTGGCTTCGACGATGACACCGAGCGTGCCTTCCGACCCCGTGAGCAGTGCCGTCAGGTCGTAGCCGGTGACTCCCTTGACCGTGCGATGCCCCGTGCGCAGCAGCGTTCCGTCCGCGAGGACGACGGTGAGGGCCAACACCGCGTCCCGCGTCACGCCGTACTTGGCACACAGCAGCCCACCGGCATTCGTGGCGATGTTGCCGCCCACGGTCGAGATGGCCTTGCTCGCCGGGTCCGGCGCGAACCACAGTCCGTGCTCGGCCAGAGCGTCGTTGAGGTGCTGATTGATCACCCCCGGTTCGACCACCGCAAGTTCGTCCTCCGGCCGGATCTCGAGAATCCGGTTCATGCCGGCCACGTTGAGCACGATTGTTCCGGCGCTGCCGCAGGCCCCGCCGGCCAGGCCGGTGCCGGCACCGCGGGTGATCACCGGCACACGGTGCTCGGTGGCGATGCGCAGCACGGCCTGGACGTGCTCGACGGTCACGGCGCGCACGACAGCCAGCGGCGTGCCGTCGGCGGTCCAGCCGGATTTGTCCGTCCGGCTCGCGTCCAGTTCCGCCGCGTCCACGCTCACGATGGCACCCAATTCCGCCTGCAGGCGTTCCAGAACAGTCATCCCTCCACACTACCCAGCGAGGATGCCATGTCCGTTTTCCGCTACCACGAGAAGGCCGGACGTGGCAGGCTCAGAACGTGACGACAACCGCATCCGTTCCATCGTCGGTCGGCGCGCTCGGTGCCCCCGCCGTGCGCACCGAGCGCGCCGACCCCACCGAGCGCACCAACCTCACGGACCCCGTCTTTGCCCAGCGCTACCGAGCCATGTCGTCACGGGACGCCCGATTCGACGGCCAATTCATCACGGGCGTGCACTCCACCGGAATCTACTGTCGTCCCAGCTGCCCCGCGGCCACCCCCAAGCCGGCGAATGTGTCCTTTTTCCTGACGGCCGCGGCCGCGCATGAGGCGGGCTTACGAGCCTGCAAGCGTTGCCTGCCCGACGCCGTTCCCGGTTCACCGGCCTGGAATATGAGTGATGACCTTGCCGCCCGCGCCATGCGCCTCATTTCCGACGGCGCCCTTGAGCGGGACGGCGTTCCCGGGCTGGCCGCCCAGCTCGGCTACACGCCGCGTCATCTCACCCGGGTGCTCGTGGCGGAGCTCGGCGCCGGACCGCTCGCCCTCGCCCGGGCTCACCGGGCGCAGACCGCACGTGTGCTGCTCGTGCACACAAAACTCTCCATCGCGGATATCGCCTTTGCCGCGGGGTTCGGCAGCGTTCGACAGTTCAACGACACGATCGCAGCCGTGTATGAACGAACCCCCACGGAGCTGCGCCGATCGCCGGGCGGTCGGCGCGCGGACCGGGCCGAGATCGACCCCGGCTTGGGCGGCACGGCGATCACCCTCCAGCTGCCGGCCAGAGCACCGTTCGATGGCCGCGGCCTGCTGAGATTCCTCGGTGCGCGCACCATCGCCGGCGTGGAGTCGGCGACCGGTGACACCTATTCCCGCTCGCTCCGGCTCCCCCACGGGCCGGCCTGTGTTCGACTCACCCTCGCCGGGACGGATGCCGCCCCGCTGGTGACCTGCACGGCCCGCCTGACCAGCATCGCCGATCTCGCACCGCTCGTGAGCCGGGTTCGCCGATTACTCGACCTCGATGCTGACTCCACGTCCATCGATCGGGCCCTGAGTACGGATCTGGCCTTGACGGCCGCGGTTCGCGCGACACCCGGTATTCGTGTTCCGGGCAGTATGGACCCCCACGAAACCCTGTTCCGCACGCTTATCGGACAGCAGGTGTCCGTGGCGGCGGCACGCACCGCGCTCTCCCGGCTGACGAGCGCGCTCGGCGAACCGCTCGCCACCGCGGGTATCGAATCCCCGCTCGGAGAGGGGACGACAGCCCTGCCCCGTCTCCTGTTCCCGAGCAGCGCACGCATCGCCGCTGATGGCAGGAAGGTGTTGCGCGGCCCGGCCGCGCGCGTCACCGCGATCCTGCGCGTTGCCGAAGAACTCGCCAACGGCGACCTCGTGATCTCCTGGGGAGACTCCCGGGCCGAACTCGAGGCCAGGCTCACAGCTCTCCCCGGCATCGGCCCATGGACAGCGGGGTACGTGGCTTTGAGGGTTCTCGGCAGCCCCGATATTCTGCTGACGAGCGATCTCGCGATCCGTCAGGGTGCCGCACATCTGGGCCTGCCGGCCAAGCCCAGGTCACTCGCCGCCCGGGGCCTCGAGTGGGCACCATGGCGCAGTTACGCGGGCATGCACCTCTGGCGCGCAGCCGGGGCCACGCCGGTTCCGTCCGTGGATCCCCTCTAATCAGGCCGTCGTCGCGTTGTGGCACTCCGACACCCGACGCAGGCGGACAGGCCGATATCCTGAAGAGGTGAAGTTTGCGCATTTGAGAAAAGACGGCCAGTCCACACCCCGCTTGGCGGTGACCTTTGGAGAAAACGCTCTATTCCTTGACGAGATCATGGAAGACGCCCCACGAGACTTGCAGGACCTGCTCGAAAAGGGCGAGCACGAAATCGACCGCGTGCGGGCGATGAGCTTCAATGCGGTTTCGGCGGGCGTCGAGTTGACCGCGATCGACACGCTGCGCCACTCCTCGGCCGTCCTGCGCCCACCGCAGATTATCGCCATCGGCGCCAACTACGCCGCCCATTCGTCGGAGCTGAGTCTGCGCCTCGAAACCTCGGCGACAGTCTTCTCCCTGTGGCCCAACTCCCTCACCGGCCACGAATCCACCATCACCTGGCCGGCCGATCTCACGTCCCAGGTCGACTACGAGGCGGAACTCGGCGTAATTATCGGCACCGCCGCCCGCAACGTGTCCGTTCACGACGCCCTCGACTACGTCTTCGGTTACACGATCGTCAACGACATCACCGCCCGCGACCTGCAGTTCTCCGAGGCACAGTGGTCCCGCTGCAAGTCCTTCGACGGCTTCACACCGACCGGGCCGATTGTCGTCACCGCTGACGAGATCGGCGACCCGCAGAATGTGTGGCTGACCACGCACGTCGACGGCCGCATCCTGCAGGATGCGTCGAGCGGCGACATGGTTCGTACGGTCGCAGAAATCATTTCGTACCTGTCGAAGACCTCGACGCTGATGCCGGGCACGCTCATCTCCACGGGAAGCCCGGGTGGAGCCGGATACAGCAGGAAGCCCCCGATCTTCCTGCGCGACGGCTCCACGGTGACGATCTCCATCGACAAGATCGGATTCCTCACCACGCACTGCCGGACCAGCTGACTACCGACCCCTGGTCGCACGCCCGCTGACGGTCACCCCTGCGGATCGTCCCGACCGTCGAGTGCGAGAAGTTCGTCTTCGACCGCACCGCCGTAGCCCTCCTTCTGCGGGTTGCCATGCAGGCCCCCGGACACGGCGTACTCCTCTTCCGGCGACAGCACGAGGCGCTTGCGCCCGTACAGGGCGAATCCGAGGAGCATGATCACGTAGACCACGGCGATTGCCAGAATAGCGGGCCTCGCCGGTTCGTTGATGAAGAATCCGAAGAAGATGGCCAGCGAGAGCACGCCGGCGATCACCGCTCCGGGGACGCCCCAGGGGCTGCGGTACGGCCGGTTCGCGTTCGGGAATTTGCGGCGCAGGATCAGGAACGACACCATCTGGAGCACGTAGGCGATCACGGCTCCCCACACGGCAATATTGAGCACAATGGCCCCGGCGACACCGCTGGCTCCGCCCAGGGCGTCCACCAGCACGAGGGCGACGAAGCCGATGATCGCACCGACAAGCAGGGCAAGCGCCGGAGTCTGACGGGTACCGGTCAGGGACAGGAACTTGGGGTAATAGCCCGCGCGCGAAAGCGAGTACATGTTGCGCCCGTAGGCGAACATGATGCCCTGGAGTGATGCCAACAGCCCGATCAGCGCGAAGAGTGCCAGCACCGCGGCGGCACCGTCACCGACGATGGCTCGAAAGCCGTCGAGGAGCGGCTCCGACGACGGGGCGATCTCCGCCGCGCCGACCACTCCGGTATTGAGGAACAGCACCAGCAGCCCGGTCACGATCAGCGTCGTGCGGGCGATCAGCCCGGCGCGCGGAATGTCGCGCACCGGATCGTGCGCCTCCTCGGCGGCCAACGGCAACTCCTCGATCCCCAGGAAAAACCACATGGCATACGGAAGCGCGAACAGAATGGGAATGACTCCGTGGGGCAGGAAGGCGGTCTGCCCGGCGTCCGGGGTGATGTTGAACAGGTTGTCCCAGCTGAACTGCCCGGAAAACGCTGCCATGGCCGAAAACACGAGCAGAATAACGATCGAGATGATGGCCACAACGATGGCAAAGCGGAACGAGATGGCGGCCCCGGCGGCATTGAGCGCAATGAAAGCGGCATACAGGAGTGCCCACCAAACCCACGCCGGAAGCGAGAATCCCAGGAGTTCGGAGGTGATTCCATCGGCGTAAGACGCCGAGAAATAAACGATCACCGCCGTCGTGGCGACATATTCAATGGTCTCGGCAAGGCCCGTGACGAATCCACCCCAGGGCCCCATGGCTGCGCGGGCGAAGGAGTACGCCCCTCCGGTGTGCGGCATGGCGGCGGCCATCTCCCCGATGCTGAAGATCATGCCGTAATACATGACGATGAGCAGGGCGAAGGCGATCAGCATGCCGCCGAAGCCGGCGAAGCCGATGCCGAAGTTCCAGCCGGAGAAATCCCCGGAGATGACCGCGGCAACAGCGAGACCCCAGAGGCCCCAGATCCCCGCGCTACGTCTCAGCTTTCTCTTGTCGAAGTAACCGGCTTTCGCGGTGGTGTAGGTCACGCCCGATACCTTCAAGGTGTCTTTTGGCATCCTGATTCCTTCGCACTCGTTGCATTGAGATTTCGTTGGGCCGACTCTACGTCCTGTAAAGGTAGGTGTATATACCTTTGGGAGATTGCTTCTCGCTCCTGACTGCCGCAAACTGATGGTCTACTGTGTTGTAATGGTGGCAAGTCACCGCAATTGACCGGCTCAATGAGGAGAAGTTCATGACACCCCGCACCCCCCATCTCACGCTCACCGAGCTGACAGACGCCGTGGCCATGGGCGACATCGACACGGTCATCGTGGCTTTCACCGATATGCAGGGCCGGCTGGTGGGTAAGCGACTCTCCGCGCGTCTTTTCGTGGAGGACGCCGCATCCCACGGCGCCGAGTGCTGTAATTACCTGCTCGCTGTCGACGTCGAGATGAACACGGTCGATGGGTACGCGATGTCGAGCTGGGAGCGCGGCTACGGGGACATGGCGATGATGCCCGACCTCACCACCCTTCGCCGCCTGCCCTGGCTCCCCGGCACCGCGATGGTCACGGCGGATCTGCACTGGCTGAACGAGACCCCGGTGGCTCCGTCGCCGCGGCAGATTCTGCGGGGCCAGTTGGCGCGTCTGGCCGAGCATGGGCTCGTGCCCTCTGTCGCCACCGAGCTCGAATTCCTCGTCTTTGACGACGGTTACCGGGATGCCTGGAAAAAGGGCTACCGAGACCTGACGCCCGCGAGCGATTACAACATCGACTATTCCATCCTGGCGTCGACCCGGATGGAACCCCTGCTCAAGGATATCCGCGTGGGCATGGAGGGTGCGGGCATGTATTGCGAGGGCGTGAAGGGCGAATGCAATCTCGGCCAGCAGGAAATCGGGTTTCGCTACGACACAGCACTTGTGACCTGTGACAACCACTCGATCTACAAGAACGGTGCCAAGGAAATTGCCGACGCGCACGGCAAGAGCCTCACGTTCATGGCCAAGTTCAACGAGCGGGAAGGCAACAGCTGCCACATCCACATCAGCCTGCGCGGCACCGACGGCAGCGCCGTCTTCGCCGATCCTGAGGCCGAGCACGGCATGTCGAAGATGTTCCGTCATTTCGTGGCCGGCCAGCTCGCCGTGATGCGTGAACTGACCCTGTTCTCGGCCCCCAACATCAACTCCTACAAACGCTATGTCGCCGACAGCTTCGCTCCGACCGCCATCGCCTGGGGCCTCGACAATCGCACTTGTGCCCTGCGTGTCGTCGGTCGCGGACTCGGGATGCGCGTAGAGAACCGGGTGCCCGGAGGTGACGTCAACCAGTACCTCGCGGTGAGTGCCTTGATAGCGGCGGGTCTGCACGGAATCGAAAACGAGTTGGAACTCGAACCGGCTTTCGAGGGCAATGCGTATGCCAGTTCCACCGCACGAGTGCCGGCGACCCTGCGCGAATCCGCCGACCTGTTCGCCGCGTCCACCGTGGCGCGTTCGGCCTTCGGCGACGAGGTCGTCGACCACTACCTCAACAACGCACGCATCGAAGTGGCCGCGTACGACTCGGCCGTCACCGACTGGGAGAGGACCCGCGGCTTTGAACGCCTCTGAGCGCACGAACAGCTCCGAGCCTCCCGACGGCTCCACGCTCCCGAACGGATCGACACCGCGACGGACGGACCCGCCCGTCATCGGTCTCACCACCTACCTCCAGCAGGCTCAGACGGGCGTCTGGGACGTGCAGGCCGCTTTTCTCCCTGCCGTGTATGTCCAGGCCGTCACCCGGGCCGGGGGCATCGCCGTGCTCCTGCCGCCGCAGCCGGTGAACACGGCAATCGCCGACCGGGTACTCGCAGGCCTGGACGGATTGATTATCACCGGCGGCAGAGACGTCGACCCGGCCAGGTACGGCGCCCAGCCGCATCCGGCCACCGATCACCCCCAACGGGATCGAGACCTGTGGGAAACGGAATTGCTGCGCCGGGCCCTTGAGCAGGATCTCCCGTTCCTGGGCATTTGCCGTGGCGCCCAGGTGCTCAACGTCGCCCTCGGCGGAACGCTGCACCAGCACCTGCCGGACATCGTGGGAAACACCGGCTACCAGGTCGGTGGCGGCACCTTCACCCAGCTGTCGGTTGACATCGATCCCCACTCGCGCCTGCATGCTCTCGTGGGAGAAGACCGGCTCGCCGTTCCCGTGTACCACCACCAGTCGATCGACCGCGTGGCCGATGGCCTCGTTGTCTCTGCCATCACCGAGCACGGCATCATCGAGGCCGTCGAGGTGACGACGAAAGCCTTCGCCCTGGCCGTGCAGTGGCACCCGGAGGAATCCGCCGAGGACCTCCGGTTGTTCGCCGGCCTCGTCGACGCCGCATCCACCTATCGAAGGGCCCAGTCATGAGCAGTTACACGGTGATCAATCCCGCTGATGAGGAATCCATCTCAACGATCGATCACGTCACGCGCGACGCGACCGACGAGGCCATCGCCCGGGCCGGCGTGGCACAGAAGGCATGGGCCCTCGTCGCCCCCGCCGACAAAGCCAGAGCCCTGCACCGGTTCGCGGCGGCCGTCGACGGTGACCGTGAAAATCTGGCCCAGACGGAGGTGCGCAATTCGGGCCACCCGGTGACTCAGGCCCGGTGGGAGGCCGGTCATGTCCGTGACGTGCTCGAGTATTACGCGGCGGCCCCCGAGCGCCTCTTCGGGCGGCAGATCCCGGTGTCCGGCGGGCTCGATGTGACCTTCCATGAGCCCCTCGGCGTCGTGGGCATCATCACCCCCTGGAATTTTCCGATGACGATCGCGGCGTGGGGTTTCGCTCCCGCGCTCGCGGCCGGCAACGCCGTGCTGCTGAAACCGGCGGAGTGGACACCCCTGTCGAGCATGCGATTGGGAGAGCTTGCCCTCGAATCCGGCCTGCCCGAAGGGCTTTTTCAGGTGCTTCCCGGCCGAGGTTCCGTGGTCGGCGATCGTTTCGTGACTCACCCGGCTGTGCGCAAGATCGTCTTCACCGGCTCGACCGCCGTGGGCAAGCAGATCATGGCCGGCTGTGCGGCTCAGGTCAAGCGGGTGACGCTCGAGCTCGGGGGCAAGAGCGCCAACATCATCTTCGGTGACGCCGACCTCGAGAAGGCAGCCGCCGCCGCCCCGTCGGGCGTTTTCGAGAATGCCGGACAGGATTGCTGCGCCCGCAGCCGCATTATCGTGCAACGCGACGTGTACGACCGCTTCATGGAACTTCTCGAACCCGCGGTAGCGGCCGTTCGAGTGGGCGATCCCCGCGATGAGACCACCGACATGGGGCCGCTGGTATCAGCGGCGCACCTCGCATCCGTTCGCTCCTACGTTCCCGATGACGCTCCCGTCGCGTTCCGCGGCGCCGCACCTGAGGGTCCCGGGTTCTGGTTTCCCCCCACGGTGCTCACGCCCGCCTCGCGCCACGATCGCTCGGTCACCGACGAGATCTTCGGTCCCGTCGTGACGGTGCTCCCCTTCGACGACGAAGCGGATGCCCTGCGGCTCGCGAACGACACCGAGTACGGGCTGTCAGGTTCGATCTGGACACGCGACGTCGGTCGGGCAATCCGGGTGGCTCGGGGCGTGGAATCCGGCAATCTGTCCGTCAACTCGCACTCGTCAGTGCGCTACTCGACGCCGTTCGGCGGATTCAAGCAATCGGGCATCGGACGCGAGCTGGGACCGGATGCCCCGCTGAGTTTCACCGATACCAAGAATGTCTTCATTGCCGTCGACTGATCCGTCGACTTTCTCAACACAGGAGCCCGACATGACCGAGATCACCGCACTCAATCTCACCCAGCGACTCGCCGGCAAGGTCGCCGTCATCACCGGCGGCGCAAGCGGCATCGGCCTGGCCACGGCCCTGCGTTTCGCCGCCGAGGGTGCCACCGTCGTGATCGGAGACATGGATGAGGTGGCCGGCGCCCGGGCAGCCCAGCGGGTCGGTGGCCTGTTCGTGAAGGTCAATGTCACCGAGGAAGAGGAGGTGAACAACCTGTTCGACACCGCCAATACAACCTATGGTTCCGTGGACATTGCCTTCAACAACGCGGGCATCTCGCCTCCCGACGACGACTCCATCGAGACCACGGAGCTGCCGGCCTGGAACCGGGTGCAGGACGTGAACCTCAAATCCGTCTACCTGTGCTGTCGGGCAGCCCTGCGGCACATGGTGCGTCAGGGTCGCGGCTCGATCATCAACACGGCCTCCTTTGTGGCGGTGCTGGGATCGGCGACGAGCCAGATCTCGTACACGGCGTCGAAGGGGGGCGTGCTCGCCATGAGCAGGGAACTCGGCGTGCAGTTCGCTCGTCAGGGGATCAGGGTCAATGCCCTCTGCCCGGGACCGGTGAACACCCCGCTCCTGCAGGAGCTCTTCGCCAAGGACCCGGAACGCGCGGCTCGACGACTCGTACACATCCCGGTGGGGCGCTTCGCCGAACCGCAGGAGCTTGCCGCCGCCGTGGCATTCCTGGCAAGCGATGACTCGTCTTTCATCACCGGATCCACGTTTATGGTGGATGGAGGGATCAGCTCGGCGTACGTCACACCCGAATGACGAGAGTGAGCAGCAGGAGGAGGCAGGCGTGTGGACGATCAGCGAGCGTTGATCAACGAGTTGTTGTTGCGACCGGTATCCGGCGGCAACGCGTTCGAGGAAACCGTGCAGCGCCTGCTGCAAACCGTGCGGCTGGGGCTTCTGGCCCCGGGCGAACGTCTGCCGGCCGAGCGCGAACTGGCTGGCCGTCTCGGCGTCAGCCGCGACACACTGCGCGTCGCCCTCGCCTCGGTAGCCGAGGCCGGATATCTCGTCTCGCGTCGCGGCCGTTACGGCGGAACCTTCGTGAGCGACGTGCTGCCCCCGCAGGCACCGGGCGGCACAGAGCCGTCCCGGCCCGTACCGGCGGCGACCCCGGAGCAGATTGAGGACACGCTCGTGTTGCGAGACATCCTGGAGGTGGGCGCGGCCCGCGTGGCGGCATCCCGAGCGCTCTCCCCCATCGAACGAAAACTGCTCTGGTCGACCCTTGCCGACACGACGGCGGCCGTCGGAGACGACTACCGCCGCCTCGATTCACGGCTCCACATCACAATCGGCGAGCTGACGGGGTCGTCGTCGCTCGTGCCGCTCATCGCCGACGTGCGCACGAGAGTCAACGCGCTCCTCGACGGCATCCCCCTGCTGGGCCCCAATATCGCCCACTCGAATGAGCAGCATGAGGCCATCGTGAGCGGAATCCTCACCGGCCAACCCGATGAGGCCGCCGAAGCCATGCGGGAGCACCTCGCCGGCACAGCCCTGCTCCTGCGCGGCTTTCTCGAGTAGGCGGCCGGCCTAAGCGCCGAGCAGCGCCTCGACCGGTCCCCGCACGAAGAACAGCACGAATCCGGCTGCGACAACCCACAGGAGCGGGCTGATCTCCTTCGCCTTGCCAGAGAAGGAGCGCACGAGCACCCAGCTGATGAACCCGGCGCCGATGCCGTTGGCGATGGAATACGTCAGCGGCATCACGATAATGGTCAGGAACACCGGCAAGACGATCGAGAATTCAGAGAAGTCGATGTGCCGGATCTGCGACACCATCATCGCGCCGACGATCACGAGCGCCGCCGCCGCCACCTCGAGGGGCACGATCTGAGTCAGCGGCGTGAAGAACATGGCCGCCAAAAACAGCACCCCGGTGACCACGTTGGCCACACCGGTGCGGGCGCCCTCTCCGATGCCGGCCCCTGACTCGATGAACACGGTATTCGACGAGGCCGATGCGGCGCCGCCGGCGACCGCGCCGATGCCCTCCACGATCAGTGCGGACTTGAGTCGGGGAAAGTTCCCGTTCTTGTCGGCCAGTCCGGCCTCGTTGGCCAGCCCGGTCATGGTGCCCATGGCGTCGAAGAAGTTGGTGAAGACCAGCGTGAAGATCAGCATCACGGCGGCCAGCATGCCGATCCGTTCGAATGCGCCGAAGCTCACCTGTCCGACCAGGCTCAGGTCAGGCAACGACATGATCTGGGTGGGAAGCACCGGGGCGTTCAGGTTCCAGCCTGCGGGGTTTGTTCCGAACGAGGGGCCCACCTTGAAGATTGCCTCCAGCACAATGGCGATGATGGTGGTCGCCACGATTCCGATCAGGAGCGCCGCCTTCACCTTGCGGGCGAGCAGCACACCGATGATGATCAGGCCGACCACGAAGACCGCGGTGGGCAGAGTGGCGACGGAACCGCCCTCACCAAGCTGCACCGGCGGGCCGCCGGGTCCGCTGGACCGCACGAATCCGGAGTCAACCAGGCCGATGAAGGCGATGAAGAGTCCGATTCCCACCGTGATCGCGATCTTCAGCTGACGCGGGACGGCGTTGAAGATGAGCTCCCGCATACCGGTGGAGGCCAGCAGCACGATGATGAGGCCGTTGATGACGACGAGGCCCATGGCTTCGGGCCAGGTCACCTGGCCGACGACGCTGACCGCCAGGAACGAGTTGATACCCAGTCCGGCTGCGAAGCCGTAGGGCAGCCGCGCGACGACGCCGAAGAGGATGGTCATCACACCAGCGGTCAGGGCTGTGACCGCAGCCACCTGTTCGGCAGGCAGCCACCCGCCGGCCACGTCGACGCTCGCCTGGTCCGCGCTGAAACCACCGAGGATGAGTGGATTGAGTATCACGATGTAGGCCATGGTCACGAAGGTGACCAGTCCCCCGCGCACTTCACGGCCCCAGGTGGAGCCGCGGCTGGTGACCTCGAAATAGCGGTCGACGCGGGCCTTGAGACCGGACGACTGCGGGGGTGCTGCCGTGGGGGGGGTGGATTCTGACGGTACTGATGGTGACGCGTTAGTCGTGGAAATCGTGTTCTCCCGGGGCCGGTCGGCGCAGATGTGGGCCCTGCGCAGATGACAAGTCTACGACTCAGACGTGCGGTACGAACGCGCCCCAGGCCAATCGGCGTTCCGACCCGGGGTCGGCCTCGACGCGATCGGTGGCATCGATGATGAGAGTTTCTCGGCTGGATTCGTCGTAGGGCGGCCAGCTTGCGGCCGGTACCCCGCACACCGCGAAGTCGATCCACCAGCCCTGCATGCGGGCTCCGATCGCCCGAAACGTGCGCCGGCCACCGAGCAGTGTCATCCCACGACCGGGCCAGCCGTTGAGTCGATCGAACAGGGGGAAGAGCTCGAGACCGTGCGTCGCGTCGAGTCCCATCAGCCGCACCAGCCGTGGCGCCGCGTCGAATCGGTAGAAGAACACCGGCGCGTACCGTGAATGCCGTTCCCCCACCTTGACGCTCGGGTACCAGAAGGAATAGTCGCCGCCGAAGTCCAGCGCGGCCCGCAGGGCGGGGATGCCCGGGTACTGTGCCTTGAGCGTCTTTCTGGCCTTCTTCGCGGTCTTCTTGAAGATGGCGCGGATGCGCCTGGGCGTCGTCGCAAGGATGTCGATCCGACCGCTGAACAGGGAACCTTCCCGGGCGTTCGTTCCGATGATCAGCGGCACGCGATGGGCACGGCCGTCCCGGAAGGCGTCCAGGGGTCGCTCCGGCAGGAATGCCCCGTCGATGACGGGGCACAACGGGATCGTGCCCGGGTCCTGATCCGGCGTGCGCAGGGTCAGCGCGGTCGTGGCCTCGGCCAGGGTCGCGGTATCGGCCTCGAGCAGCAACCGTACGGCCTGCTCCGTCGATCGGGCCTCGGTCGACTCAGCGAGACTGTCGACGAATTCACCGGCCCACCGCGCCGTGAGGTCTCGAGGATAGACGGCGTTGGGCGGCGCGCTCTGTGCGATGGCCCGGTGAAAAAGACCGGCAGCGGCCGGGACGGTCATCAGCGTGGTGACGGCGTTGGCGCCGGCCGATTCGCCGAACAGAGTGACCGCATCCGGATCTCCGCCGAACGACGCGATGTTCTGCTGCACCCACTGGAGCGCAGCCACCTGATCCCGCAGGCCCAGGTTGCTGTCGAGGGGCCGCTCCGGCGTGGAATACCGCGTGAAATCCAAATAGCCGAGCGCACCGAGGCGGTAGTTGAGGCTCACATAGACCACGCCCCCGCGTCGCACGAGGCCCTCGCCCTGGTGCGGAACCTCCCGTGACGAGCCCACGCTGTAGGCGCCTCCGTGGATGAAGACCATCACGGGGCGCAGCGCGGCGGAATCCATCGGCAGATCCGGTGCAATAACGTTCAGGTTGAGGCAGTCTTCACTCTGCGGGATGCGCGGGTGGGCACCGATGAACTGGCCCCGGTGGCTTTGCGGGGCGACCGGGCCGAACTCGTGCGCGGCTCGGATTCCGGTCCAGGGCTCCACCGAAAGCGGCGCCCGAAAGCGATTCTGTCCCACGGGGGCCGCCGCGTAGGGAATTCCCCGCCACGCGAGCACACCCCGTTCTCGAACGCCGCGCACGGAACCGGCACGTGTCGACCTGGTCAGTCGGTCGGCCTGGTCGGTCTGGGTGTTGCCGGGCGAAACCGTCATGACCCGATCCTATTTGTTTACTACGATCAGTTTGAGAGCACGACAATGAAACGAGAAACAATGGCACTGCCCTGGACCCTGCACGGTGACGGAAAATCGGTCGGAGCCCAGGAGGTCGTCGGTCCCGGCGAACGCCTCAGCTGGCCCCTCACCATCGGAATCGGTACGCAGCACGTGGTGGCCATGTTCGGCGCCACGTTCCTCGTTCCGCTGATCACTGGTTTCCCGCCGAGTACCACCCTGCTTTTCTCCGGTATAGGCACGCTGCTGTTCCTGATGATCACGGGCAACAAACTTCCCAGCTACCTCGGGTCGTCCTTCGCGTTCATCGCCCCGATCACGGCCGCCACGGCCTCCGCCGGCATGGGCGGCGCCCTCTTCGGCATCCTCGCCGTCGGCGTGCTGCTCGCGATCGTGGGGGTGGTGGTGCAGCTCACGGGGACCGGCTGGATCGACCGCCTGATGCCGCCCGTGGTCTCCGGCGCCATCGTAGCCCTGATCGGCTTCAACCTCGCCCCGGTGGCCAAGGCCAACTTCTCGGCGGCGCCGCTCACCGGAGTGATCACGCTCCTGGCCGTCATCCTGTGCACCGTGCTGTTCCGCGGCATCCTCGGGCGACTGTCGATCTTCCTCGGCGTGATCGTCGGTTACGTGGCAGCGGTGATCGGGGGTGAAGTCGACTTCAGTAAGGTCGCCTCCGCCGAGTGGGTCGGTCTTCCCCCGTTCACCGCGCCGTCGAACCCGTTCGAGAATCCGGCGGTGGTATTCGGTGTACTTCCGGCATTCCTGCCGGTTGTCCTGGTGCTCATCGCCGAGAACGTGGGCCATATCAAGGGCGTTGCCCAGATGACGGATGCGAAGGTGAATCGGCTCACCGGCCGGGCGCTGTTCGCCGACGGACTGGCCACCATGCTCGCCGGATTCGGCGGCGGAAGCGGAACGACCACGTACGGCGAGAACATCGGAGTGATGGCGGCCACCCGCATCTACTCGACCGCCGCGTATTGGGTCGCCGGGCTCACCGCCGTGCTGCTCGGGCTCTCGCCCAAGGTCGGCGCCGTCATCAACACGATCCCGGAGGGCGTACTCGGTGGTGTGACCACCGCCCTCTACGGCCTGATCGGCGTGATCGGGGTGAAGATCTGGCTTGACAACAAGGTCGACTTCTCCAAGCCCGTGAACCAGTTCACGGCGGCGACAGCCCTCATCATCGGCGTCGCTGACTTCACGTTGTCGGCGGGCACACTCACCTTCAACGGCATCGCGCTCGGAACGATCGCCGCGATCGTCATTTACCACCTGATGACATGGCTCGGTCGGGTGCGCGGAACGGCGTGACCGTCCGCCGGTCGAGGCAGGGCCGACGCGCGCGGTCTCGATCGCTCCTTCGTCGCGCCTCGACCAGCGGAACTGACCGTCCGTCGCGTCGGGCCCTAGGCGTGCAAGGTCGGAACGATGAGGTACACGCCGTAGAGCACCACGCCGGCACACAGCACGAAACAGGCACAACCGGCAACAACGGCCGCGTTCTTCTGCCACTCAGTCAGCGGGCTCGCGACCGCTGCCTTACGTGCACGTCGCGCCATCTTCGCCGCCCGCTTGGGTGACTGCACGGTGATCGCCCCCGTGAACTCCTGGGGTTCGACGAGGAGAACACGACCGCCCGTCGTCAGCAAGCGGACACCGAGCGAGAACAGCCCCACGAGCACCACTGTCGACAGCAGAGCAGAGCCGGCCACGATGGCCAATGCGTCCCACCTGATCACAACGACACCTTCGTCCGGTCGCGGCCCGGTGTTCGCCGGCGAGTCTTGGTGATCCTGACGACTCGACCGGCGTCGTCAATGTCGTTGAGCATGGTGTTGTGGGTCACCCGGTTGCGCCGGGACCAGCGGAACAACACCGCGATCACGAGGGTTCCGATGACGGCGTCCAGCACAATTCCGATCGGTCCCAACAGGGTGAGCCCCGCGGCAAAGGCACCCATGATGGCCGAGGCGGGCAGCGTGAGCACCCAGCCCAGTGCGATGCGGATCGCCATACTCCAGCGCACGGTTGCGCCCCGACGCCCGAGGCCCGATCCGATGACGGATCCGGACGCAACCTGAGTTGTGGAGAGCGCAAAGCCGAGGTGACTCGATGCGAGGATCGTGGCGGCCGAGCTCGTTTCGGCGGCGAAGCCTGAGCGGGCTTGACCTCGGTGAGGCCGGTGCCCATGGTGCGGATGATGCGCCATCCGCCGGTATACGTGCCCAGCGCAATCGCCAGGGCGCAGGCCGCGATCACCCAGAAGGTGGGACCGGTGCCGACCGCCTGAAACCCGCCCGCGATGAGGGTGAGGGTGATCACGCCCATGGTCTTCTGGGCATCGTTGGTGCCATGGGCAAGCGCGACCAGCGATGAGGAGAAGATCTGCGCACTGCGGAACGCGCCGCGGCCGTCTGGCCTGCCCGGTTCGCGGCGGGTGATCGAATACGCGAGCTTGGTGGCGATCAGGGCGATCAGGCCGGCGATGAGCGGAGCCAGCAGCGCCGGGAGCAGCACCTTGGACACCACCACCCCGTAGTCGACCGCGTTCGTGCCGATGCCGATGATCGCGGCACCGATCAGACCTCCGAACAGGGCATGGCTCGAACTCGACGGCAGCCCGCGAAGCCACGTGATCAGGTTCCACACGGTGGCGCCGATCAGACCGGCGAAGATGAGTTCCGGGGTGATGAGTACGCCGTTCTCGCCCTCGGCGATGATGCCGCCGGAAATCGTGCGGGCCACCTCCGTGGAGAGGAAGGCTCCCACGAGGTTGAGCAACGCGGCGACGCCCACCGCGACCTTCGGCTTCATGGCCCCGGTCGCAATCGGCGTCGCCATGGCGTTCGCCGTGTCGTGAAAGCCGTTGGTGAAATCGAATACCAGCGCGAGCGTGATGACGAGCACCACGATCAGGCTGAGGTCAGGCATTGGGGACCACAGTCTTGAGGTCTGCCCCGAACGTGAATGTTCTCCGGGCCGGAATCCCGCTGAGAACGCCGGGGAGCCAATGGCGGGCATCATCCCACATCTCGTCGACCGGAAGCGTGTCCACGTCGAACCAGACGGGGTTCAACTCATCGGATTCGCGCGGCGTGCCGACCCACGTCGAGCACACGAACACAGTGGATACCTGGCTCCACGACTCCCGATGCGGAAACAAGTACGTCAGAACACCGAATGGCCGCAGGTCATGGGCCTCGACCGTGAGCCCAGACTCTTCTTCGACCTCACGTACGGCCGCTTCGACGGCGCTCTCGCCGGGCTCTAGCTTGCCGCCGAGCCCCACGATGTTGCCGAGACCGAGACCCTTTTTCTTGCGTCCCAGCAGAACCTGGAGCACTCCCTCCGGTGATTGTCGGGTGAGGTAGCACACGCACACCTGGGGCAAAGTCATTAATTCATCTTAACGCTCATGGCCTCGCTCACAGCTCCACGCGTTACGCTGCCATCATGGACTTTGTACCCGCAACCGGAACGATCACGATGTTCACGACGACCTGGTGCGGTTACTGCTCGCGCCTGAAGTCACAGCTCGACCGGGTGGGCGTCGCCTATCGGGAGATCAACGTCGAGGAGGTCGAGGGCACCTCCGAACTCGTCATGAGCCTCAACGGTGGAAACCGTACGGTTCCGACCATCCTCTACCCCGACGGTTCCAGCGCCACGAACCCCTCGCTGGCACAGGTTCAGGCCAAACTCGCCTGAGCGCAGGTTCGGTGACCAGCCGACAGCCACCGTGCTTCCGATTCACGTCTCACCGACGTAGGCTTGAGTGAACTCAGAGAATGCGCAGGCATCCGCACTCTCCGCAAGCGGTGATGCTGTTTGAATGGAACACGAACATGGCCACTCAGCCGACGCACGTAGATGTTTCGCATCGAAATAACGTACACATTTCCGGCAATCCTGAGGGTCGCACACTCGTGTTTGGTCACGGGTTCGGGTGCAGCCAGGAGATGTGGCGGGGCGTCACCGACTCTCTCGCCCCTGACTTTCAGATCGTTCTCTTCGATCACGTCGGCTCCGGCGGGTCGGATCTGACCCAATACGATCATGGAAAATATGATTCGCTCCACGGGTACGCCGCGGACATCCTCGAAATCGTGGGAGAGCTCGGGCTCACCGACGTCGTGTACATCGGTCACTCTGTGGGAGCGATGATGGGAGTGCTCGCTGCCGTGCGCGACCCCGCATCGATTGCCGGACTCGTGCTCCTCAGCCCGTCCCCGTGCTACATCAACGACGGCGATTATCGGGGTGGTTTCGATCAGGCCGAACTGGACGCGCTGGTCGACGCGCTTGATATGAACTATCTCGGCTGGGCCACCGCCATGGCCCCCGTCATCATGGGAAACCCCGACCGCCCTGAACTCGGCGAGGAACTCACGGCACAATTCTGCGCCACCGACCCGGTGATGGCCCGGCACTTTGCCGAGGTCGTCTTTCTCTCGGACAACAGGCACGATCTGACCCGGGTTTCGACCCCGACCCTGATCATCCAGTCCCAGGACGATCCCATCGCCCCGCTCCACGTGGGGGAATACGTCCACCGCAAAATCACCGGCAGCACCTTTGTGGTCGTACCGGCGTCAGGTCACTGCCTCAACCTGTCCGCGCCCAGGCAGGTCGCCGCTGAGATCGCCTCCTACCTGAGATGACGGGCGTTTTCGAAGACCTGTATGAGAACGCTCCGTGCGGCTACATCGTCACAACGCCCCATGGCGTGGTCACGAGGTCGAACGGAACTTTCGCGGCCTGGATGGGTCTCTCCCCGGAGGAGCTGATCGGACGGTCCTTCGAACGGCTCCTGACGCCCGCCAGCCATATTTTCTATCAGACTCGCTTTGTGCCCGTTCTGCGACTTGCAGGCACGGTTCACGAAGTCTCCTTGACGCTTCGCTGCGCAGCGGGAAAGTCCCTCCCTGTTCTCGTCAACGCCACGACGAAATTCGCAACGGATGGTGAACCCCTTTTCGTGCGAACCGCCGTCTTCGACGCGACGGAACGCCACTATCTGGAGCACCAGCTGGTGTCCGCACGCCGGGTCGCCGAATCGTCCGAGGCCCGAGTGAGGGTGCTGCAGAACGCCTCGACGGCATTCGCCGCCTGCACGACCGCCACAGACCTGGCCGAAGCGGTCGTCACCAGCGCGCGGCAGGCCTTCCGCGCGACGAACGCCGCTGTCCTGCTCGGGGACAGCGCAGAAACTCTGGCGGTGGCCGCCGGCACCCACCCCATCGATCCCGCCCTCCCCGAAAGCATCCCCACTCCCTGGGCCGACGCTCTGACTTCCGGCGCGATCGTCACGATTTCGAGCCTTGCCGAGGCCGCACGATGCTACCCGGGATTTGAGCAGGTTCTGCGGGCCCACCGCATCGAAGCACTCAGCGTCGTGCCGTTGCGCGCAGGCACACGTGTGCTGGGCGTCCTGATCTGTTCGTACGGCCGTCAGCGCACCTTCGACGCACCCTCTACGGAACTGCATGCCGCTCTGGCCCGCCAGTCAACGGAGGCACTCGAACGGATCAGGCTTCAGGATGAACTCCGACGCCTTGCCTTGTACGACCAGTTGACGGGTCTCGCCAACCGAAAACTACTGAATCAAACGCTCGACACGATGCTCGACTCCGCCCAGCGACTGGGTTCGCCTGTGGGGTTGATATTCTTCGACCTCGACGGTTTCAAGGCCGTGAACGATCACCTCGGCCACCTCGTCGGCGATGGCGTACTCCGGGAAATCGCAGGGAGATTGCGAACCATCGTGCGTGAACAGGACGTGGTTGCCCGGTTCGGCGGCGACGAATTCGTGATCGTCTGTGAGAGCGCGCGATCTGTCGATGCTCTGGCTCTCGCGGAACGAATTCGCCTGGCGGTACGGCTGCCGTTGACGGGGAGCGCTGCCGCGCATCGTTTGACGGCCAGCGTAGGCTTGGCTGTCTACGAACCGACCGACCAGGCACACCCGAGCGCCACCGACATGCTCCGACTGGCCGACTCAGCAATGTACCAGTCAAAGCAGGCGGGAAAAGACCGGGTGACGACCCTCCGCGCGTGATGCACCCAGTGATCGGGCCCCGCTTGAGTGAATGGCGGGTTCAACCCCGTCTCGGCTCAAGTCACCCGGAGATCAGCTTGATCTGTCGTCGGCTTGATCTGTGGTCGGCTTGATCTGAGGTCAACGCGCTCTGCAACCATCGTGCTCTGCAATCAGCTCACGATCTTCGCCGCGAGTTCGCGAATGCGCTCGTCGCTCGTGGGCACCTGGGACTCGGATAGCCGCTGCGTCAGACGGAAGATCACCTCATCAAGCGGCAGACCCGCCGAATCCGCCGCAACCTGATCCAGAATCCCCTGACGCTTGGCCTCATCGGTGGCGTCGAGGCTGCCGTCCAGCACCGGCTCGTTTTGTTCATTCTGCTCATTGCTAACCATGACACCAGTCTCCCACTTCGTTGAAATCTCCGGGATCGACACGCTGATTATCCGAAGAGGACAGCGGCCTCGTCGTAGCGAGCCGGTGAGACTTTCTTGAGTCCGATTGTTGCCGCGGCGATGCTGACGACCTCGATCTCGGTTCCGCGCAGGGAGACCATGGATCCCCACTGCGAGGCATAGATCGCGTCGATGGCGGCCATGCCCAATCGAGTGGCGAGCACGCGGTCGTAGGCAGACGGTGCGCCGCCGCGCTGGGTGTGCCCCAGAACCGTGGCACGAGACTCGATTCCCGTGCGTTCTTCGATGAGCGGCGCGATGATTTCGCTGATTCCGCCAAGGCGGGGCCGATCGAAGGCGTCGAGACCCTTGTGGGAGTGTGCTTTTTCCATACCGGCCAGCAGAAAGCCCTCGGACACCACGATGACCGGCGCGCGGCCGCGATCGCGGACGTGCTCGACCCACTCGCAAATCTGTTCCATGGTCTTGGGCTGCTCGGGGATAAGAATGGCATGCGCACCGCCCGCCATGCCGGAATGCAGGGCGATCCAGCCACGTGCCGACCCATCACCTCAACGACCATGCACCGGCCATGAGATTCGGCGGTGGTACGCAGGCGGTCAATGGCCTCCGTCGCGATCTCAACGGCGGTGTTGAACCCGAACGAGTAGTCGGTCGCTTCGAGGTCATTGTCGATTGTCTTGGGCACGCCCACGATCTTCAGACCGGCCTCGGTGAGGCGGTGCGCCGCCGTGAGGGTGCCTTCCCCCCCGATAGCGATGACGGCGTCAATGCCCTCGGCGTCGAGTCTGCGCTGGATGTTTTCGGGACCGCCGTTGGCTCCCTCGAACGGATTCGTGCGTGAGCTGCCCAGAATCGTGCCGCCCTGTCTGGACAGGCCACGCACACTGTGACGGTCGAGGGTCATGAATTCGCCCTCCACGAGCCCGCGCCATCCGTTGCGAATGCCGACGAACTCGGCATCGTGCACGCGTCCGCCCTTGAGGACGGCGCCGCGAATGACGGCGTTCAGGCCGGGGCAGTCGCCGCCACTGGTGAGGATACCGATCTTCATGGTGCTCTATTCCTTCACAAAAAGATGAAAAAGTTACTGGAGACCATTTTGGTGCCCGCAGGGCCCCGACCCAAATCGGCCGGGGCACCACGATCTAGAGTCGGCCGTCGAGCGCCTGAGTCAGCAGGTACACGAGTGCGCTGGCCTGGATCGAGTCGGCCGAGGTGTCTTCCTCCTGCGATCCGTCGAGCGCCCGGGCCGCAAGGCCCTGCTTGCTGCCGATGAGATCGGCGATTCGGGCGTCAATGGTGTGAGCCGCGATGATGCGCCACGCCGTGACGGGTTCATCCTGGCCGATACGGTGCACCCGGTCGATGGCCTGCGTCTGCTCCGCCGCCGTCCAGCTGAGTTCGGCGAGCACGACGTTCGAGGCCGCCTGCAGGTTCACGCCGACGCCCGCCGCCGTGAGCGAGCACACGGCGATGGCGACATCGGGGTCGTTGTTGAACGAGTCGATCGCGGCCTGGCGTGCGACCGCGCTCTGGTCGCCGCGCAGTGACACCGTGCGCAGCTCGCGTTTGGCGAACAGGTCTTCTGCGGCATCCATCACATCGATGTGCTTCGCGAAGAAGACCACCTTGCCCACCGACCGAACGAGCTGTGCGGCGTAGTCGGCAGCGAGGCCCGCCTTCGCCTGGCCGATCTTGCGCACCATGGTGAAAACATTCTCACCGGTGGTCTGCCCCTTGGAGTCTTCCAGCTCCGCGTGGGCCACGGCGCGGATGTACGACTCGCGCTGGTGCTCGTCGGGGGCGACGGGGCCGCTGCCGGAGTGGCGCGCCGCGACGAGCGCGTTGTACCGCGTGACCAGGCGTGCGCCCAGCTCCCGCTCGGCTTTCTGGATGGAGCGACCGAGGTCGTCATCGAGCTCGACCGGCAGGTCGGCGATGCGCTTCGCGGGCAGGTCTGCTGCCACGTCGACCTTGCGGCGACGAACGATTCCCATGTCGATCACGGCGGCGCGGGCTTCCTTATAGAAACCTGGATCCGCCGGGGTCAGGCCGGTCTCTTCGAGACGCTGGAGCAGGGCCGGGGCGGGCTTGTCGCCATCGATCCAGCCGAGAAACTGCCAGATCGCCCGAAAGTCATCGACGTCGTTGATCAGAGGCGTGCCGGTGAGGGCCATCAGCAAGGGGTTGCCGCCGGGCGTGCGTCGTCGAATTTGCTCGGCGAGGGAGAGCACATGTTTGGATCGCTGGGACTGGAGGTTCTTGATGAAATGCGCCTCATCGACGACCATGCCTTTGAACCCGAGGGTTCCGAGCCAGGCCAGGTGCCGGTCGAGCACGTCGTAGTTGACGACAACCACGTCGGCGAAGGCGTCGAGCGTGTCTCCGTCTCCGTGAATCACGGTCGCGCGACGATTCGGGGTCCAGAGTTCGACCTCACGCGCCCAGTTCATCTTGACGACGTTGGGAACGATCGCGAGCAGGGGGTACGCGTTCGACACCGAGGCCGCGAGCAGGCTCTGGGCCGTCTTGCCGAGCCCGGGCTCGTCGGCCAGCAGGTAGCTGCGGTGGCCGAGGCGGGCGCTTTCGACGAACCGCGCCTGATGGCGCATCAGCTCCATACCGTGCGGCGACAGCCGGTCGAGACCGGGGGCTTCCGGCATGTCCATGCTTGCCGCCTGTCCGCCGGACCCGTATTCAAACGATTTGAACAACGGCCCCAGCAGGTCCCAATTGGCCAGACGACGCGGGCGGGCGACCGGCTGAGCCTGGGCCGCACTGAAATCGGGGGCCAGAAAGGGGTTGGCGAGTTGTCGCGCCTTGACCGAGGCCGGCACGACCTGGTTGAGCGGAACGACGGGCTGGGCTTCGGGCTCGCGCGTGATGATGAGCTCGTCTGGACTCAGCTCTGCTCCCGACTCAAGCAGCCAGTCGCGGCGGAAACGCTGCGCAACCGTCGACACGCCAGCATCGGGCTCCAGCAGCGTGATGAGGCTGGTGTCCCGAGCGGCGGTCTTGGCGAGAATCTGGGCGATGCCGTCGAGACGCTTGAGCAGCTCCGCGCGGTTGGCGTCCGTCTGCTCGGCGTCGGCTTTGACCCGTGCACGCTCTTCACGCATCAGGAGCGCGATGACCTGATACTTGGTGCGGTTCGTGGGGCCGAGCTTGGTGCCGCTTTGTGCCTTCGCCTCAACCTCACGGACCTTGCGGGCCAGGATGGGGATGATGGGAGCATCATCGTCTCGGGATCGCGGACGCATTCGTCGACCGGCGCTGCCTCGGTTGTTCGAACCGTCGGTGCGGGTATAAGCCATTGTTCTCCACTTCACAGCCGCGCGAGCCGCGCTCACGTGTTGCGGCGTCTACAGACGCCGTCGATCCCTACGCCGAACCCGGCAGCACCGCCTGTTCGCAGCTCCGAATGTCCAGAGCGCCGAATGTTCACAGCACCGAATGCTGAACTCGACAGCGCATCTCGCACTGCGGCTCATCTTTGTGTAGCGGGTGCGGTGGAGTCGGATACCGGGTTCTCCAAGCGGCACCAGTCTACGCCCTCCGGGACCGGCTCAGGCGTGCTGCACCGGCACCTTCGTTCGGATCCCCGCAAAGATGAAGATGAGAGCCGCGATGTACTGAGCGGATGCCCAGCCCTGGCCTTCGAGCGGGATGACCGCAATCGGGTTCCACAGCACGGCGATCGGAACGAGTCCGAGCAGCCACCACCAGGACTTGGCCTGAACCACGAAAACCGTGATGATCAGAGCCAGAATGCTGACGGCGTAGCGAATGATGATGTAGCCCTCGCCATCAAGCAGGGCGAGTCCCGCGAGCAGAACGATCGCCCCGAGGAGTCCGGGAGCGAGCGCGGCGCGGGTGAATGTCGGAGCAGCAGGAGTGCCCATCAGACGCCCCCTCCCCCGCCGCCGCCTCCTCCTCCGCCCGAGGAACCACCACCGCCGGTTCCCGAACCGGAGGAGCTCGTGGACGTGCCGGACCAGGACGCCGTCGTGGCGGCGGCAAAGCCGCTGACGGCACCGGCGAAGTACAGGGCACTGAAAGCGTTCGTTCCCACGTACCAGTCCGGCTGCGTACCGGACTGTTCGTAGTACCGGCCGAGCACGCGTGACCACTCCTTCTCCTGGCCGAAGAGCACCGCGAGAGGGAGCACCCGTTCGGAGAGCCTGACGACCTGCGCCGGTTCAGCTGCGGTGGCCCGGTCGAGGTCCGGCCGGTACGGCGAGCGGAGTGCGCCCTCAGGACTCTGCAACACGCGCAGTCGGTCGGCTTCCGCCAGGCCTATGTACAATTTGACACCTTTCAGGTAATCACGAAGTTCTGCGCCGCTCCGGGTGAGCGGTCGAAAATTGCCGACGAAGGCGAAGGTCGCCAGTGTCGCCAGGATGGCGACGCCGATGGTCACGGCCGGCCAGAATCCACCGACCACGGTGACCACGGCGGCCATGCTCGCCCCGAAGGCCAGCGCGACACTTGCCAGGGCAGCCACGAGCAGCCACGCGCGCAGCGCGGTGTCCTGCGCCGCTCGAAGCCCCGTGCGCAGCGAGGCCTTGCGTGCGGCGGAGAGTTCCTTCTGCAACGCCGTTGTCAGCGGCGCGCTCTTCTTCTTCAGGTCGCGCCGTTCTCCCGGCAGCAGCCGCGGAAACAGCAGGCCCAGAACCCGAAGCTCCGCCTCGTCCGCTCCGTCGGTGGTGCGGAATTCGAGCAGGTAGTGACTCTTCCTGTCGGTCTCCTCCAGGATGCGCACGTTTCCGCGCACCGCGAAGCTCACGAACTGGGCCGCTATCGCCGTGCCGCTGAGGCCGGAGACTTCTCCGGAAGTCAGCAGATTGACGCCTTTCGGCGGCAGATACTCGGCGATGATGGTGGGCCGCCCTGGCGCCCGCTTCCAGCGCCCGGCGCGCAGGA
Source organism: Cryobacterium sp. MLB-32 (assembly GCF_000738085.1). Taxonomy (GTDB): domain Bacteria; phylum Actinomycetota; class Actinomycetes; order Actinomycetales; family Microbacteriaceae; genus Cryobacterium. The sequence continues at coordinate 21,912 of NZ_JPRS01000004.1, read as the reverse complement.
ACCCGGCCAGGACCACCACGAGCACGGCCGCGAGGGCTCCGACGAGTCCCAGGGTCGGGAAGACATTGGCCGTGAACGAATCGTCGCGGGGCACAAAAGTCCCCGGTGCGAAATCGACCACGACGGTGAGGTTTTCGTAGGGCGCGAGGGAGGTTGCCCCGGCGTCGACACGCCAGCCCGAGCCATCCGCTGCTCCCGAAATCGCATCACAGGCCTGCGTGGCGCCCTCGGGGCCCCGGTAGCACGCCTGATCTTCGGTGAGCTGATCGACGAGTTCCGGAGCGACGAACACGCTCGCTGTGACCTCGGCGAACGGCTGGGCCCAGCCGGTTCCGTTGACGTCCCAGTAGAACTGCTCGCTGACGGCGTTGTCCGGGTACAGGGTCACATTGGTCTGGTCGTAGGTGATCACATAGGTGTGGGGCCCATGAACGAAGTCATCCGCCGCGATCGTAAGGTTGAGGAAGTTGCCGTCGTCGCCCGTTGTTTCACTGCTGTAGCTGCGGGGCTCGCCGTTCTCGTCCGTGACGCTCACGATGGAGACGTCGGTCGGATGACCCTGGTAATCCGTGGGGATGGCCCGGAGGATGCCGTGATTTTGATCCGTCTCGGGAAACCGGGCCGTGATCGTCTCCACCGTTGTGAGCGCTGAGCGCCCCGAGGCGTCGAGCCCCAGGGTGAAGTCGGAGTGCCAGGAATCGAAGGTGAAGTCAGCTGTGCTGCTCGCCACCGTTGATGGCGTTGTCGCCGACTCCGTGGCGTGCGCGGCAGAACCGGCGAACCCGAAGCCGACCAGAAGCAGGGTACCGAGCGTAGCGGCGAGAGCGCGGCGCATCAGTCGAGGCATGACTCCAGCCTACCCGCGAGGATCAGGCGTGTTGGATGGGAAGGGACGTTGTGGATGGTGGACGGTCGAACAGCAGTGCGAGGCCGGGCCGGAGCTCGGCCAGCCAAGCTTGATAGCCTCCGGGGTGAGATGAAGGTGGTCCTCCGAGAAGGCCGGGTTGATGTCGCCGTCGGGCAGCGCGAGGGCCGGCCACAGATCGAGATACTGCGCGTGTTGTGTCGGTGCGTACTGCCAGATATGCCGGTTGATCGATCGGATCGTGTCGGCGAAGTCACGATCTCGCGGGAAGACGGACTGCACGAGGAGCCGCGTACCGGGCAGCCCCTTGCGGAGGCGGTACAGGATGGTCTCCAGATTGCGAACAACGTACTCGTCGGACTTGCGCCAACCGAGATCATTGGTTCCCACATGGATCACGATGGCGTCCGGCGAGAGTTCGATAATGGAATCGAGTCCGGTGATGACCTCATCGGTGGTGTTGCCGCTGACCCCGAGGTTGGTCACGTCGTACTCAGGAAACCACTCAGTCCAAGCACCGCCGGCCGTCAGGCCGTCACCGACAAAGACAATGGATGCTGACATCGGACCTCCTCTACAGTTCGGTCTGGCCCGTCCGCTCCTGGCCGACGAGCCCTTCTCCGAACATACTAGGCGGCAGCAGACGACACGTCGAGGCTTTCCGCGGCCGCTGTAGCGGTGATGCGGGTCGCCATGCCGTCGAAGATAATGCTGTGGAACGGCAGGATTGCCGCCCAGTACAGTCGTCCGCCCAGACCACGGGGAAAGAACACTGCGCGCTGCCGGTAGACCGAACCGCCGCCCGCGAGCGGGATGACGGTCATCTCCAGCCAGGCCTTGCCGGGAACGCGCATTTCGGCGCGGAGCCTCAGCGAACTGCCGTGCTCGATGCTTTCCACCCGCCAGAAATCGAGCACTTCCCCGGCGTGCAGGTGGTCGGGATTTCGACGCCCGCGACGAAGCCCCACTCCGCCCACGAGCTTGTCCATGAGACCGCGCACGGCCCAGGCGAGGGGGAACGAATACCAGCCGTTTTCTCCGCCGATGCTCTCGATGACACGCCAGAGGGCCTCCGGGGCTGCGGCGGTGGTCTTCTCGCGCAGGTCGGTGTACACAACGTGGCCGGCCCATTCCGGGTCGCTCGGCAACGGGTTGCTCGACGCCCCTTCAATCGATGAGTTGCGCCAGCTCGTTTCGACGTCACCATCCCGCATCCGGCCCAGGGCCAAACGAACGGCCGTGCGATAGCTGGTGAGCCCACCCTCCGGCGACGGGATGTACTGATCGATGTCGCTCTCGTGCACGACGCAGTCGTATTGCAGTGAGGCAATGATCGGAATCGCAAGATTGCGCGGAATCGGCGTGACGAGATTGACCCACTGGGAGGCAAGCCAGGGGGTCAGCACCGGGAGGGCCGCGATCGCCCGCTGGCGCAGTCCTGCCTCGACGGCGTAGCCGTTCATCATCTGCCCGTAGCGCAGTACGTCGGGCCCACCGATGTCAAACGTGCGGTTGACATCGGAGGGCAGATCGGCAGCCTCCACGAGGTAGTACAGCACATCCCGAACGGCAATCGGCTGGATTTTGTTCCGCACCCACTTCGGCGCGGGCATATAAGGCAGAACGTCGGTGAGGTGCCGGATCATCTCGAAGGACGTCGAACCGGAACCGATCACCACTCCGGCCTGGAAAGCTATGGTCGGAACGCCAGACTCCAGCAGTATCTGGCCGACTTCCATGCGGGAACGAAGGTGAGCGGAGAGCGCGTCGGTATCGGGGTGCAGTCCGCCCAGATAAACGATGCGGGACACTCCGGCGAGTGCAGCCGCCGCTGCCACGTTCTCCGCACCCGCGTGCTCAGCCTTCTCGAAATCACCCGCCGCGCCCATCGAGTGCACCAGGTAGTAGAGCACGTCGACACCGTCGCAGGCGGCGTCCAGCGAACTCCTGTTTTCCAGGTCACCCTTCACGATCTCGACCTGGTCGGCCCACGGCACATCCCGAAGCTTCAGCGGTGTTCGCACGAGAACGCGAACCTCATATCCGGCTTCCAGGAGCCGGGGGACCAAACGTCCACCGATGTATCCGGTGCGCCCGTAACGAGGACTCTGCGCGATGTCATGCGATGAGTTTAGAGCCCCAAACTGGGCGCCGACACAATACGTAGGCATACGTCCAGCAGATCAGACCTGATCGGGGTACAGTCGTCCGCGATCGAGGTCCGCACCGCTCGGTGCGAGACCACAAAACCGATTTCGAGAGGTTATTGTCATGGACATCCTGGGAAGTTTCTGGAATTTCATTTCGTTCCTGTTCTGGTCGTTCGTCTTCGTCGCCTATCTGATTGTTTTGTTCTCCGTGGCGGCCGACATCTTCAGGGACCACAAGTTGAGTGGCTGGCTGAAGGCACTCTGGCTGGTCTTCCTCATCTTCGTTCCATTCCTCACCGTTCTGATCTACGTCATCGCGCGGGGCAACGGGATGGCAGAGCGCCAGGCCCAGAGCGCCATGCAGAACCGTGAAGCCACGGACAACTACATCCGCACTGTGGCCACGACGTCCTCCCCGAGCCAGGAGATCGCGCAGGCCAAGCAGCTGCTGGATGCGGGAACCATCACGCAGAGCGAGTTCTCGGCTATCAAGGCCCAGGCCATGGGTACGGCGTACTCGAGCAACGACACGGCCTGACATGTCGGTCACGGCCAAACGGGTCGTCCGACATCCGTCGAACGACCCGTTTGGTGCGCTGCCGAACCAGGGCTGACAGGGCCGCTGCGGGCAGATCTGGCCGCTGCTGGCGGACCTGTTAGAGAAGCGCCTTCGTGTGCCAGACGGTCTTGATCTCGGTGAAGGCCACGACGCGCGCCAGAGAGGGGGCCGCAGCATCCGGTCCCGATTCCGGCGGGAAGACCCGCTTGAGCGTGTCGGCCGCCGCAATCTGCAGGTCCACCCACTCGAGGTCTCCTGCGCCGACGAGATCGAGGGCGTTCACATCACTGTGGCTGGCGAGCCACGGTGCGATTTCGGCGGGAGAGCCGGTGAGGATGTTTACGACGCCGCCCGGGACATCGCTCGTCGCGAGCACCTCGCTGAGACTGATCGCGGAGAGCGGCGAGGTCTCGTGCGCCACGACGACGACGGTGTTGCCGGCGACGAGGGCCGGGGCGATGGCGCTGATGAGCCCGAGCAGGGATCCGCCGGACTGGGGCGCGATGATCGCGACGACGCCCGTCGGTTCCGGCACCGAGATGTTGAAGAACGGACCCGAGACGGGGTTCGCGTTACCGGCGACCTGGACGTACTTGTCAGCCCACCCCGAATACCAGACCCAGCGATCGATGGCTTCGTCGATCTGGGCAGTGGCGGCCTGCACGGAAGCCCCTTCAGACTGCACGATCTCGTCGACGAATTGTGCACGGCGACCCTCGAGCAGCTCCGCAATGCGGTAAAGCACCTGTCCGCGGTTGTACCCGGTCGCTCCCGACCAGCCGGCGAGGGCCGCGCGCGCAGCCACGACCGCGTCGCGCGCGTCCTTACGGCTCGCCTGGGCGGCGTTGGCGAGGAACTCACCCTTGTGTGACTGCACGTCGTACACCCGTCCGGACTCGCTGCGCGGAAATTTTCCACCGATGTAGAGCTTGTAGGTCTTGGGAATTGCGAGGCGGGTCACTTGGTGGCCTTCTTTCCGGCGGCAGGCTTCTTGGTGGCAGGTGCGGCGGAGCTGGCCAGCGCCGCTCGCACAGAGGGACGGACGGACGGCTTGAGGTACGCGGCCAGGCCGTGGCGGCCGCCTTCACGCCCATACCCGGATTCCTTGTAGCCGCCGAAAGGGCTGGCCGGGTCGAACTGGTTGAACGTGTTCGCCCAGATGACGCCGGCACGCAACTTGTCGGCGACCGCAAGAATGCGGCTGCCCTTGTCGCTCCAGATTCCGGCCGACAGCCCGTAGGGGGTGTTGTTGGCCTTGGCAATGGCCTCGGCCGGCGTGCGAAACGTGAGAACGGACAGCACCGGACCGAAGATCTCGTCACGGGCGATGCGGTGACTCGTCGAGACGTTCGTGAAGATCGTCGGGGCAAACCAGAAACCGTTCTCCGGGATCGCGCAGTCCGGGCTCCAGCGTTCGGCGCCTTCCTGCTCCCCGATGTCGGACAGTTCGCGAATGCGCGCGAGCTGCTCCGCACTGTTGATGGCGCCGATATCCGTGTTCTTGTCGAGGGGGTCGCCGAGACGCAGCGTTTGCATGCGGGTCTTCAGCCGGTCGATGACCTCGTCATGGATGCTCTCTTGCACGAGCAGCCGACTGCCGGCGCAACAGACGTGCCCCTGGTTGAAGAACACACCGCGAATGATGCCTTCGACGGCCTGATCGATGGGCGCGTCATCGAAGACGATGTTCGCTCCCTTGCCGCCGAGTTCGAGCGTGAGCTTCTTGTCGGTGCCGGCCACCGAACGGGCGATGGCCCGCCCGACCGCGGTCGAACCGGTGAAGGCTACCTTGTTGACGTCGGGGTGGTTGACGAGCGCCTGACCGGTATCGCCGGCGCCCGTGATGATGTTGACAACGCCGGCCGGGAGATCAGCCTGCTGCAGGATCTCAGCGAACAGCATCGCCGTCAGGGATGTGGTCTCGGCCGGCTTGAGCACAACGGTGTTGCCCGCAGCCAGAGCCGGGGCGATCTTCCACGCGAGCATGAGGAGGGGGAAATTCCACGGAATGACCTGAGCGGCAACGCCCAATGACGCCGGGTTCGGTCCGACTCCGGCGTGATCGAGCTTGTCGGCCCACCCGGCGTAGTAGAAGAACCAGGCGGCGACGAGGGGCACGTCGACGTCCCGGGTTTCCTTGATCGGCTTGCCGTTGTCGAGGCTTTCGGCCACGGCGAGCTCCCGGGCACGCTCCTGAACAAGGCGAGCGATGCGGAAGAGGTACTTGCCGCGGTCGCTGCCGGAGAGACGCGACCACGTGCGGTCGTAGGCACGGCGTGCCGCGGCAACGGCCAGATCGACGTCCGCGGCATTGGCGGACGAGATCATGGCGATCTGCTGCTCGGTGGCGGGTGAAATGGTCTGGAAGGGGGTTCCGCGTCCGGGCGTGAAGTCCCCGTCGATGAAGAGACCGTAGTCGCTCTTCAGGCTGAGGAGGGCCGTGGATTCCGGTGCGGGCGCATAGTCGAGAAAGCTCATCGGACAGTCCTTAGTCAATCGTCACGTAGTCGGGGCCGGAGTAGTGCCCGGTGGTCATCTTCTGGCGCTGCAGGAGCACGTCATTGAGCAGGCTTGAGGCACCGAAGCGGAACAGGTGCGGCTGGAGCCACTCCTCTCCGACGGTTTCGGCCACCGCCACGAGGTACTTGATGGCGTCTTTGGACGTTCGAATGCCGCCGGCGGGCTTGACACCGATCTTCTCGCCCGTCAGACGGTGCCAGTCACGGACGACCTCGAGCATAGACAACGTCACCGGGAGGGTCGCGGCCGGTGCTACCTTGCCGGTGGACGTCTTGATGAAGTCTCCCCCGGCCAGAATCGCTAACCAGCTGGCACGACGCACGTTGTCGTAGGTGTTGAGTTCGCCCGTCTCCAGGATCACCTTGAGGTGCGCAGAGCTGCCGTCCGGGCGGCGGCAGGCGTCTTTGACGGCGACGATTTCGTCGTAGACCTGGCCGAACCGGCCTGACAGGAAGGCTCCACGGTCGATGACCATGTCGATTTCGTCGGCTCCGGCGGAGACGGCATCCGCGACATCGAGCAGCTTGATTGCCAGTGACGCCCGACCGCTCGGAAAGGCCGTGGCGACCGCGGCAACCTGTACGCCCTCGTTCGTTCCGGCCGCGTGGGCCGAACCGAGTGCGGCAACCGCGGTGCCGACCATGTCGCCGTACACGCAGACCGCGGCAACCCGCGGGCAACCGGGATCGCCCGGATCGGGGATCAGGGCCTTGCCGACCAGGGATCGAACCTTGCCGGGAGTATCGGCGCCCTCGAGGGTCGTGAGGTCGATCAGGCCGATGATTGTATCGATGGCCCAACGCTTTGAGCTCGTCTTGATGGACCGGCTGCCCAGATCGGCCGCTCGCGCTTCGAGTCCGACGGCATCGATGCCGGGAATACCGTGCAGGTACCGGCGCAGGTTGGCGTCTGTGGCCTCACCACCGATCAGCGAGTGCGCTCTGCGTGCCAGTTCGGCCGGCACCAGATTACTTTCCGTCATGATTTGTCCTTACTCTGAAAAATTGTGGGTAGGTGAAATCTGTGTGTCGGTGACGTCGAGCGCCGCATGAAGTCGAGGGACATCAGACGGCATCGCCGAGAAGTACGTGGGCCGTGTCCTCGTCGGTCACCAGAACCGTGCACAATCCGCTGCCGACGACGGCCCTGGCGATGCCGTGCTTGGCCGGTCCGGCGATGACGGCAATGGCCGTTCGAGCACGGCGCAGCTGCTCCAGCTGAATGCCGACCGTGCGGCCGTCGAGCTCCGGATCGACGATGCGGCCGTTCTTGTCGATGTAACGACCGACGATGTCTCCGACCGCGCCCTTGCGCACCAGCTCGGAGATCTGGTCGACGGTCAGGTAGCCGCTGTCGACCAAGGCCGAATTCTCGTCGGCCTGACCGGCGCTGAACAGATAGGCGGACGCCGTCGCACCGAGTTCGAGCACGGCTGCCACCGTGCGGTCCGACTCGATGGCGAGCTTGGTTTCGCGTCGTTCGAATATGGCGGGACTGGGCAGCAGGGTTGCCGAGCCGTTCGCCTTCTGAGCGATGGTGACCGCGGTGGCAGCCGCAGTGCCGGTGCGCTGGTTGAGGCTGACGCCGCCATTGATCTGTACGACACTCACGCCGGGCGCCCATCCCGACTTGAGGCTCTCGGACACGTCATGCAGGGTTCGGCCCCAGCTGATGCCCAGAGTGCGGGGAACCGGTCGCAGACCTGTGAGGTAGTCCGCCGCCGCCTGGGCCGTTCGTGACTGGAGCTCCTCGTCACTCGACACTCCGGCCGAGGACACGACGATGACATCGGTCAGGCTGGTGGACTCGCGCAACCGACGTTCGATCGGCAGCCGCCGCGCGCGCGGATGAACGATTTCGATACGAATGAACCCATTCGCCTTGGCCTGCGCCAGAAGTCGGCCGACCTTCCAGCGCGTGATCCGCAGGATGACACCGATCTCGTCCTGCGTCTGGTTTTCCTCGTAGTACAGCTCGGCGGCCCGAATGGAGAGCAGCTCATCGATATCACTCATGTCTGCGTGCCTTCCCGGTTCCGCCTGAGATTCAACCCTAGGTCGCTCGCGGCACGGAAACAACAGGAGTTGCGTATCTTGCTCAGATGAGCACGCAGGTGCCGAAATCCGCCGCGGGCACAGCCTAGGCTCTGAGAATGGATAACGCACCCAGCCATCCCGTTCTCGCCATCGACATCGGCGGCACCAAGGTCGAAGCCGCCCTGGTGGACAGCCTCGGGGTCGTCGTGCCCCACACACGACACCGCGCCTCCACCGGCCCACTCGCGACGAGCGAGGAGTTGGCGGCCGCCGTCACGAGCGTGATCGTCCTCACCCTCGCGGACCTGCCCCCCGCATCCGTTCTGCTCGGCGTCGGCATCGGCTGTGCCGGTCCGATCAACCTGCCCGACGGATCCGTCTCACCGCTCAATCTGCCGGTCTGGCGGGGCTTTCCGCTGCGTGCTCTGGTGGAAGCCCTGGTGCCCGGCGTCACGGTTCGCCTGCGCCTGGACGGCCTCTGCATCACGCTTGCCGAGCATTGGGTGGGAGCGGGGCGCGGACTCGAGAATCTGATGGGCATGGTGGTGTCGACCGGGGTCGGAGGCGGACTCATCCTCGACGGAAACACCGTCAGCGGTCCGTCCGGCAATGCCGGGCACATCGGTCATATCGAGGTCGGAGGATTCGACGACCCCTGCGCCTGCGGCGGCACCGGCTGTCTGGAGGCTGTGGCGTCCGGGCCCAAAACGGTCGCTTGGGCGCGACGTCAGGGCTGGACGGGGGCGACGGGAGAGCAACTCTCCGCGTCATACGCCGCGGGCGATCCGATTGCCGTTCGGGCCGTCGCCCGAAGCGGCAGCGCGCTCGGCCAGGCCATCGCGTCCGCCACCACCCTTCTCGACCTCGATCTGGTGGCCATCGGCGGCGGATTCGCGCAGGTGACGCCGGATCTCTTCACCTTCGCGCGCGACGCGATCGCCCGGCGCACGGAGTTCGACTATGCCGGTCGGGTTCGTGTCGTGCCGTCGGCCCTTTCCGGGGACGGGCCGCTCATCGGAGCGGCGGCACTGATCCACCGCGCGGCGTTGGTCCCCTGACCGCCGGGCACCGATCCTAGCGGGGCCGGTTCAGGTCGTCTTCAAGCATATGCGGACGAGAAATGACGGCCGCGGCGACGGGCATGGCGCAGGCGGTCGCAAGCAGGAACAGCAGCGGCCAGGTCCATCCTCCGCTCATCTCGTGCAGCAGGCCGAACACGAGCGGCCCGAACGCACCGATTGTGTACCCCACGCTCTGCACGAATGCGCTCAGTGCAACCGAACCGGTGTGCGTTCGCGTGCGCAGATTGATCAGCACCAGGGCGAGCGGGAAGAAGAGCGGACCGAGACCGGCAAACACGACCCAGAGCCAGGTCAGAGTGCCCGGCGTCAGCAGGAGGCCCAGGTCGCCCGCCACGAACAGGGCGACTCCAAGATAGATCAGCCGACCCACATTCTTCATCCGGGCCGTGAGCATCGGAATGACCAGCGCACAGGGAATGCCCATGCCGGCATAGACCGCCAGGAGTGTGCCCGCCTGGGCTGCACTCACTCCCGCGGTATCGATGAGCAGCTGCGGCAACCAGGCGAAGAAGGCATACGCATTGAGGGAAGACATCGCGAACACGAGGGCGATGGCCCAGGCGATGGACGAACCCCCGATGCGGCGGAGCACCGTGGAGTCCGCCTCCTCCACCACGGGAATGGGTATCCCCTCGGTGCGATGACGCACGAGCATCGCCGTCCAGGGCACGAGGGCCAGCAGCGACAGAACCATCCACATGCCGAGCGACGTCCGCCAGCCGAAGGCGTCGGCGACCGGTACCGCCACCAGCGGCGGGATCAGCGCGCTCAGCGAGACGACGAGAACGTACAGCGACGTCATCAGCCCGACCCGGTCGGGGAAATATTTCTTCACCAGTGGGGGCAGCAGCACGTTTCCGATGCCAAGCCCGGCAAACGTGACTGCGCTGGCGACCAGCAGACTCAGCAGAGATCCGGACAGCCCCCGGGACATGTGCCCGATCAGGAGTGCCAACAGGGCGATGATGAGGAGTCGTTCAAGTCCCACCCGACGTGCGAACACGGGGGCGAATATCCCGAAGACCGCAAAACAGACCGGCGGCAACATGCCGAGCACGCCAAGGCTCACGACGTTCAGCGGGATGTCCGCGTCGATCCGGGTTGCGATCGGGGAGAGCGCGGCGACCGCGGTGCGCATGTTCGCGGCCACGAGCAGGATGCCTACGAGCGCCAGGCTCCGGCCGAAAAAGAGGCTCCGGCCCTCGCTCATGCTCGAGGTCGGGTCAGACCCGAGGACCGTGCGATGATCACTCCGCTGCGCGTTCCTCGCGGATGCGGGTCGGCAGGTCCTTCAGCTCGTCCCACCGATCGACCGGCACGAGCGAGGGCATGATGACGGCCCACATCTCGATCAGACGGTCCTCGATGTCGTCCCGTCCGGTGAGCACGTCGGAAACGACCTGCACGCCGGTGAAGGCGGAGATGATGAAGTGCGCCATCGCACAGGTATCGATCGACGGCGAAATATCGCCCTCGACGATGCCGCGACGCAGGTACTCCTCACAGGCCGCCATCCAGTCCAGGTACGGGCCGGCCACGGGCGTTTCGAAGTTCGCCGCCTCGATCGTGAGGCGCACCCCTGCGCTGACGATGGGGTCCTCGTGCAGCTGGCGGGCGAGTTCGAGCGACATGATCAGGATGGCGTGCAGCCCCGGAACGTTCTCGTCGAGGAGCGTGCGTCCGATGGCAGCGGACGCCTCGTGCTGTGCCTCGATAATCGCGATGGCCAGCGCTTCCTTGGAGTCGAAGTGAAAGTACAGCGCGCCTTTGGTCACGCCGGCTGCGGCGCTGACCTGGGCGAGGGAGGTACTGCCGTAACCCCTCTCCTGGAAAGCCGCCGCCGCTCCTCGGATGATTGCGGCGCGAGTTTCTATCGCCCGTTCTTGCTGTGCCATGCCGCTCCTTGATGAATCGCCTTGTGCCAGATTAGTCGTCCGCCGTCGCCGGGTGCGCCTCGGCGTTTTTAGCCTTGCCGGCCCCGTTGAGCGGGCGGAACGTCGGGCACGACTCCACCTCCCCCGTTGTTGGTGGGCGGCTGCGTGGGCGCCGGGGTTGGCTCCGGAACCACAACCGGGGTGCCGCTGCTCGTGAAGACGGTGATCGTCGTTCCCTTGTAGGTGCTGCCGGACGGATCAGAGCGAACCACCGTGCCGACGGGCATGTCCGATTCCGTGACGCCGCCGTCGGCGAAGCCGAACCCGGCACCTTCGATCACGGACTTGGCCCGGGCCAGCTGCATGCCGCGCACGTCGGGAACCGAGACCGGCACGCCATTAATCACCGCGGAGGTCGCATCGGGGAAGGGATCGCCGCCGTACTTCGCGTTGGCGACGCTCATCACGTCCGGCCACATGCGGTGGCGTGCGGTAGACGCAGGGCCGCTCGGAAAGCTGAATGTACGCTGGGCGAGTTTGCCCGTGAGGCTGACCACGCCGACCACCGTGGCGACCTTGCTGCTCGCACCACTCGTCCAGGTGTCGGCGCCGGAGTCGGTGGTTCCGGTCTTGCCGATCATGGGAACACGCGGCGAGGTCCCGTAATATGACGTTCGCGCGGTACCGCTGGTCATGACCCGTTGCATTGCGTAGGTCATGCCGGCGGCCACGCCGGGTTCGACCGACTGCTCGCACGTGGACTGTGGCACTGGCAGCTCCGCTCCGTCGGCGCCGGTGATCTGGTCGATGACGATCGGGCTGCACGTCGTGCCGTTGTTGGCGATTCCGGCGAACGCCACCGCCATGGTGAGCGGCGCGATCTCGTTGGTACCGATGACCGTGGCAGCGCTTTGCAGCAGGGTGCCGCCGTCGGCACGGTGTATCCCGAACGATTCGGCTCGTTTTTTTATCCCGCACAGGTCAAGGCGCTTCGCCATCCCGATGAAGCCGGTGTTGTAGGAGTTGATCGTGGACTCCAGCGCGCTGTAGTTGGCCCCCGTCTCGCTACGGGAGTCGTTTCTCGGATTCCACCCCTGGCTGTTGTAGTTCTGGGTGCCGAGGCAGCTGTCCTGGAAATCGCCCCAGTTGGCCTTGAGCCGGGAATCGACTCGCTCGCCGAGGGCGTGGCCGGTGCTGAGCCATTCCGCCAGGGTGAACACCTTGTAGGTCGACCCGGGCTGGAATCCGCTCGACCCGCCCATGTTCTTGTCCGTGTTGTAGTTGAGGCTCGTGTAGTTGGTGCCGGTCTCCAACACATCCGGGTCCTGGCTGTAGTCCTTGTTCTGCGTCATCGCCAGGATGCGACCGGTGCCGACCTCCACGCTGGAGATGACGGCGCCGATGTCGCCCCGCACGGAGACCTTCGGCACATTGCGGTTCATCGTGTCGACGGCCGCGGCCTGCACCTCGAGGTCGAGGCTCGTGTAGACGTTGTAGCCGCCGAGCCGGAAGTTGGCCAGCCTGGTCTCCTCGTCGGCGCCGAACGTCGTGTTGGTCTTGAGAACCCGGGTCACGTAGTCGCAGAAGAAGGCGTTGGCTCCGGCCGTCACGCAGCCGGTGCTCGGGGGTGTGATGATCGGCTCGATCGGCGCGGCGACGGCGGCGTCGTGGTCGGCGGCGCTGATCTTCTTGTACTGCAGCATTTCGCCGAGAATGTAGTCGCGGCGCTCCTTGTTGTCGGCGTAGCCGTTGGCGATGCCGTTCGTTTCGCTGGCCGGGCGATCAAGCTGGTACCGCACCGGGTTGTTCACGATCGCGATGAGGCTCGCGGCCTGCGGCAGCGTCAGGTTCGCCGCATTCGTGGCGAAGTAGTAGTTGGCAGCGGCTTCAATGCCATAGACGGTTCCACCGAAGCCGGTGATGTTCAGGTAGCCGCGCAGGATGTCGTCCTTGGAGTATTCCTTCTCCATGCCGATGGCCATCCGCATCTCTTTGAGCTTGCGACTGGCGGAGATCTCAATGGCGCTGTGGTAGCAGATGGCGCTTTCCTCAGGATCGGCCATCGTCTCGCACTTTTGAATCAGCACATTCTTCACGTACTGCTGGGTGATCGACGACCCACCTCGCGTGTCGCCGCCGGCGAACGTGGTGATCGCTCCGTTCACGGTGCCCTGCAGATCGATGCCGCCGTGCTCGAGAAAACGCGGATCCTCGCTGGACACGACGGCGTCTTTCGCGAAGGGACTGATGGCATCCGATCCCACCTCGACGCGGTTCTGCTCGTAGAACGAGGCCATCAGCACCGGCGTTCCATCGGCCTGGCGGGCGAAGATGTTGCTCTTCTGTGACAGTTGTTCGAGAGCCAGATAACTGGGCAGGTTTTCGAACATGTTGATGGTGTTGGTGGCCGTCATTCCGGAGAGTGCCAGCGCCGGTGTGACGGCGACCGTCACGAGCAGGGCCGCCACGGAGCTCATCGTGACCATACCAAGGATGGCGCCGAGCGCTCCCCCGAGCCGTCTGCTCCGCCCGGGAGTTGCTTCGTACTCGTCTTTCATGGTCACTCACCCCTGTGATCCTTGGTTCTGCGCGTTGGAATAGCCCAGGAAGAAGCCCCCCTGCCCCCTGGCCACCGCCCACTCTACGCACCGCACCAGAGAGTCACCCCCGCATGGCCGGGAATCCGGGCCAGACCCCCCGAACTGGGGTAACCGGTCGGTCGGAATCTATCGCGTCTTCTGCGGGTCGGTCAGGATGCCTCGCACGCGCTCCACATCATCGCGTATTTGCGCGATGAGCGGCTCAATGCCGGAATAGGCGACCATGCCCCGGATACGCTCAACAAAGGCCACATCGACGACGTGGTCGTAGAGGTCCAGGTCGGTCTCGTCGAGCACATAGGCCTCAACCTGACGCCGTTCGATGCCCTCGAACGTGGGGTTGTTGCCCACCGAGATGGCCGCTGGGTACCGTGTTCCGGAATCGGTGAGCCACCCCGCATAGACCCCATCTGCAGGAGTGAAACCTTCGGCTTCCGATTCGAGATTCGCGGTCGGAAAGCCGAGTTCACGGCCGCGGGCGGCCCCGTGCACGACGATTCCCCGCATCGTGGGCACGTGCCCGAGAAGATCTGTGGCCGTGTGCACGTCGCCGCTCCTCAGCAGGTCTCGAACCCAGGTCGACGACACACGTCGATCGTGGTGTGGTTTCACGTCGTCAATCAGGCGTACCTCGAACCCGAACCGCAGCCCCAGCTGCCGCAGGAGTTCCACGTCGCCGGCACCGCCGGCGCCGAAACGAAAATCACGCCCGACGAGCACGAACCGCGTGTGTAATGCCTGAACCAGGATGGTTTCGACGAATACGTCCGGCGGCAGGGCGGCCAGCTCACTCGTGAACTCGAGCACGACGCCGGCGTCGACACCTGTTTCGGCCAGCAGCCCGAGCTTCTGATCCGTGCTCACGAGAGCTTCGGGGCAGGAGTGTGGGGCCAGCAGGGCCAAGGGATGGCGGTCAAAGGTCACCACGACCGAGGCCAGGCCGTGCTCCGCCGCGAGACTCATCAGGTCGGCGATGATGGCGCGATGCCCAGCGTGCACCCCGTCGAACTTGCCGATGCACACGGCGGAGGCGGGCCATTCGTCCGGGACGGACGCGATGCCGTAGACGGTCTTCACGATGTGCTCTCTCTGCTCGGGACGCGCACCGGATGACGTGAGAGCCACCACATGCCCAGAATCGGCAACACGAGGGGCACGAATCCGTAGCCGCGGCCGAAGACCGACCACACGGTCTTGTGCTGGAACAGCTCGGGATAGACGAGGCTGAGTGCACCGACAACGAGTACGCCGAGAAGCTCAAAGCTGATCGTGATCCAGGCCACGCGGTACCATGCCGCGCTCCGCTGGGTCAGCGCGATCGTCGCCACGATGTAGACGACGGCCGCAACGGCAGACAGCGAGTACGACAGAGGGGCGTCGCTGAACGTCTCCGCGATCTGCACAAAGGAACGCCCCGTTGCGGCGAGGGCGAGCAGCCCGTACACGGCGATCAGGAGTCGTCCGACGCCGGTCACTCGTCTGGTTCGGGTCGCCGATTCGGTCTGGTTGTCTGTCATCGCTTGGTAATTATCGCAGTTTCCCGACCGACTCGACACCGGTTCACAGCCCTTGCACCGTCCAGATTTGCAGCATGCGATAGAGCATCACGGCGACGGATAGGCACGCGACGCCGAGAATGACAGTGCTCCACCGACTCCGCTCGATCAGCGCCCAAAACCCGGCCGCGATGGGCAGCAGAATCGCGCTGAACAGGTAGGTGTAGAACTCGAGCACGCTGCCGGTGGCCGAGTTGCCCACGAGCGGCGCCACAATGGCCACCACGAGCTGCACGAGCAGGAGCAGCTCCACGAGCGCTGTGGCGCCCATGGTCAGGTCACTCGGCTTGCGGCCCAGCAGACCGAGGGTGACGCAGAGCAGGCCGGCCGGGATCGCGACCGCCAGCTGCAGCCAGGTGAGCCACTCGATCATGCCGACTCCCCCGAAGGCTGCAACGCTGTTGTGGCAGCACCCGGTTCATCGGCCGGAAAATTGAGGATCGACTTTGCCGTGGTGCCGCGCACCTCGACCAGGCCCACGAGACGGCCGTCGGGCGCCACGGCGGCGATCGGTCCGCGCAGGACCGGGACCGCGATCACCTCGATGCGCTTTCCATGCCCCAAATCGACGGCCTGCTGTTCCGTGAGATCCAGCCGGTCGAGCAGACGGGTGGCGGCGTCCGTGGGAGAGATGATCTCCGCGGCGACGTCGAGTTGGTCGAGCAGCGAGGCGTCTTCGACGCGGAACGGGCCGATCCGGGTGCGACGCAGGCGCGTGAGATGGCCGCCGACGCCGAGTCCCGCACCGAGGTCTCGCGCAAGCGCGCGAATGTATGTGCCGGAGCCGCAGTTGACGCGCACGTCGAGGTCGAGGAAGCCATCGACCGACCGCTGGGACAGCAGCTCGAAGGAACTCACGGTGACGGGTCTCTCGGCCAGCTGCACGTCTTCACCCGCGCGCACCCGAGCGTAGGCACGCTGCCCGTCCACCTTGATGGCGCTGACGGCGCTCGGCTGCTGGCTGATGTCGCCGGTCAGAGCGGCAATGCCCGCGGCCACAGCCTCCGCGGAGATCCCGGCGACGGTATCGGCCGGTGCCCGGGTGAGTTCGTCGCCCTCCGCGTCATCCGTGGTCGTCGAGGCACCGAGGCGGATCGTGGCCAGGTATTCCTTGTCCAGGCCCACCACGAACGTCAGCAGCCTCGTCGAGCTGTTGACACCGAGAACCAGCAGGCCCGTCGCCATCGGGTCGAGTGTGCCGGCGTGGCCGACCTTGCGCGTTCCGGCCAAACGTCGTGTTCGCGCTACGGCGTCATGGCTGGTCCAGCCCTGCACTTTGTCAATGAGGAGGAGGCCGCTGTTCACCCTTGCAGGTTATCAGCGCAGGCTGGGAGTCTCAGGCCGAGAGTCTCAGGCCAGGAATCTCAGGCCAGGAGTCTCTGGCCGTAGTATGTGAGCCGTGAGGATCGCGGTAATCGGTGCGGGCGCCCTGGGCGGCCTTTTCGCGACCCTGCTCGAGGGGGCGGGCCACGAGGTAACGGTGACGGCCCGCGGTGCGGCCCTGGCGGCGATCCGGGCCGACGGCATCCGGCTGACCGGCGGGTTCGGCGAGGCGCACGCCCATCCCCGCGCACTCGAGCGATTGGTCGAGGCTCCGGAACTCGCACTCGTGTGCACGAAAGCCCAGGACGCGGCGGCGGCCATCTCCGACAATGCGGAAATGCTGGACGGATGCCCCGTGATCGTCGTGCAGAACGGCCTCGACGGCGTGCACACGGCCGAGAAGCTCCTGCCGGACTCTGATTGCTTCGGGCTGCTCGTGATCGTGGCGGCGAACTACACCGAACCCGGCCAGGTTCGGGTGACGACTCCCGCGCCGAGCTACCTCGGGCGCGGGAGCGGTGCGATCGATGCCCAGACGCTTCGATGGCAGTCCATCCTGGGCCCGGCACTCCATACCCGTCCTCTAGAGAATTTCGTCGGCTCCCAGTGGACGAAGCTCGTTGTCAACATGCTCAACGCCCTACCCGCCATCACCGGCTTGAGCGTGCAGGACGTCGTCGGCACGCCGGCTCTGCGGCGCGTGATGACGGCCAGCATGCGGGAAACCGTACGGGTGGGCCTCACCCGAGGAGTGCGCTTCGGATCCCTGCAGAAGCTGTCGGACCGGCGCCTGCGACTGTTCTGCCGCCTGCCGCTGTGGGCCGGCCAGATTCTGCCCCTGCGGATGCGCGCCAGGATGGGCCGCGTGCCGAACCTCGGTTCGACACTGCAAAGCCTCACCCGAGGTCAGCGCACGGAAATCGATTACCTCAACGGTGCCGTCGTTCGCGAAGCCGCCCGTGCCGGCGGGCGGGCCCCGGTGAACGCCCTTCTCACGACGCTCGTGCACGAGGTCGAGGCCAGCGGAAAACACCTCAGTCCGGCTCAGGTTCTGAGCCGCTTCACGGCCCGGTAGCGGCACCACAGCACAACGTGCGGGTCAACAGCGGTCCAGGAACAGCCGGGTCGGCGTCGCCGGGCTGCCGTTGTCGACCACGGCGTCGGCCTGCTCCCGAGGTGAGACCTCGGCGACGTAGAGCAGATCGGCCGCGGCCCGCTGCGCGCTGTCCGGGGCCGGATCGTCACCGGCGTGACTCTCGACCAGAATGCTGAATGACCACAGTCCGTGAAGTTCCCGGCGGTGCAGGAACCGGCCGTCGACCACCAGGATGGCGTCGGCCGGCGCGGTCAGCCAGGTCGGCTCGATCCAGGCGTCCCGCTGCGCGTCGAAGTGCTCGGTGACGAACCCGGCGCTGCCGTCCATGCGGAAGGGCTCAAGCAGCACGCGACGCAGTGCCGAATAGTCGTAGCCATACCGGTACTCCCTTTCTGGCGAGGGTGGACCGAACCGGTTCTTCTCCGCGACGGAACGCTGAAAGAAATCGAGCGACGCACGAAAGACGGTGCGGTCGTCGTCGTCGCGCAACACCGCGCCGAGATCGTCGGCGAACCGGGACCGCCCGGATTCATCGGTGCCGTCGACGGCGATGATCGTGCGACCCTTGCCGTAGTTATGCAGGATCTCATCGGCGAGGGCTCGCAGAAACTCAACGCGGGGTGTGGAGGGAAGCCTCATGAAACGAGCCTAGGTTAGAAGCGATGAACGTTGAAGCCCCTACCGACACAACCCTGAGCGTCGATCTCAATGAGTGGTTCCGCAGCAACGCCCGGGATCTGCCCTGGCGCCGGCCAGGGTTCTCCGCGTGGGGAGTGCTGGTCAGCGAATTCATGCTGCAACAGACACCCGTCACCCGGGTGATCCCGCGCCTGCACGAGTGGCTCGACCGCTGGCCGACACCGGCGCATCTCGCCGCCGTGCCGCCGAGTGAAGCGGTACGCGCCTGGGCCACTCTCGGATATCCGCGCCGGGCCCTCTGGCTCCACACCGCCGCGGTACAGATCGTGGAGCTCCACGGCGGCCGCGTACCCGAGGAGGTCGACACGCTTCTGACGCTCACCGGAGTCGGCGATTACACGGCTCGGGCGGTCGCGGCGTTTGCCTACGGTCACCGGCATCCGGTCGTCGACACGAACACCCGCCGAGTGATCGCACGCGCCGTCACGGGACACGGTGAGCCGGCGCCCCCGAGCCGCACCCGCGACCTCGACGCCATGTCGGCGCTCCTGCCGCACGACCGCACCGAAGCGGCCGTCTTCAACGCCGCCACCATGGAACTGGGCGCCACCGTGTGCACGAGCCGGCGGCCCCGGTGCGAGGACTGTCCCATTCGAGCCGTCTGCGCGTGGCGCGCGCTGGGCTACCCGGCGTACGACGGCCCGCGCAAGGTCGTGCAGAAGAAATTCGAGGGCAGCGACCGTCAGGTGCGCGGACTGATCATGGCCGAGCTTCGGTCGACCCATCGCCCGGTGACGAACGACGAGATCACCGGACTCTGGGCCGATACCGTGCAGCTCGACCGGGCGCTCGCCGGCCTCATCACCGACGGACTCGCCGTCGATGACGGGTCGGGCGGCTTCACCCTTCCGGTCTGAGGACGACCTCGTGGCGTCACGCCCTGTGGTCGTCCTCGGCGGCGCCTATCGTGCGGCGTCAGTGTCCTCGTCGACCTCGAGGTCGTCGTCTTCCTCGTACTCGCGGGGCTTTTTGTACGGGTCGGCGTCGCCCGCGTAGGTCGCGGTTCCCTTACCGTCTTCGGTAGCCGTGTCACGCTCGTGCGCCTCGCGCAGGAGGTCGTCGATGAGCGCGGCGTTCTCCGGGATACCATCGGCGATGAACTCGATGGACGGTGTGAGGCGAGCGGTGATGTTCTTGCCCACCTCGCTGCGCATCATGCCCGTGGCGGCCTTAAGTGCTGCGGCACTGTCCGTGCGCTCGTCGATGGATCCATAGACGGTGTAGAAGACCGAGGCATGCTGCAGGTCGCCGGTCACCTTCACATCGGTGATCGTCACGAAACCGAGGCGCGGGTCACGAAGACCGCGTTCCAAGCGCTTGGCGATGATGACCTTGATGCGGTCCGCCATCTTTCTCGCGCGTTCCGGATCTGCCATGACTTACTCCCTTATCGATTACTGCTGTTACCGGTTGTCAAGAACTGCTGGTCGTTAAGCACTGCGGGTCTTCGCCCGATTGCCCGGTGGACAATCGAGCGAAGACCCAGGTTGTGCAGGTCGTGCGTGTGAAGCCGTGCCGTGGGGTTAGACCCGCGGCTTTTCCTTCATTTCGATCGTCTCGATCTCGTCACCGATTTGGATGTCGTTGAACTTGCCCAGGCCGATACCACACTCGAAGTCCGTGCGGACCTCGGTGACATCGTCCTTGAAGCGGCGCAGCGACTCGATGCCCAGGTTGTCCCCCACCACGACGCCGTCGCGAATAACGCGAGCCTTGGCGTTTCGGGTGATGGTACCGGAGCGAACGATGACACCAGCGACGTTTCCGAACTTGGACGAGCTGAAGACCTCGCGGATCTCGGCGATACCGCTCTGCACCTCTTCGTACTCGGGCTTGAGCATTCCGGTGAGGGAATTCTCGATGTCCTCGAGGGCGGAGTAGATGACGGAGTAGAAGCGCACGTCGACGCCTTCACGGGCGGCACGTTCCCGTGCCTTGGTGTCGGGGCGAACGTTGAACCCGATGATGATGGCGTTGTCGACGGTGGCGAGGTTGACGTCGCTCTCCGTGACGGCACCGACACCACGGTGGATGATGCGCAGCTGAACGGAATCGTCGACCTCGATCTTGAGGAGCGACTCTTCGAGTGCTTCAACAGCACCGGACACGTCACCCTTGATGATGAGGTTGAGCGACTCGACCTTGCCCTCTTCGAGTGCACGGGTGAAGTCTTCGAGGCTGATGCGCTTGCGAGCCTTGGCCAGCAGTGCGTTGCGCTCGGCGGCTTCACGCTTCTCGGCGATCTGGCGCGCGGTGCGGTCTTCCTGAATAACAAGGAAGGTGTCACCGGCGCGAGGAACGCTCGAGAGGCCCTGAACCTGAACGGCACGGGACGGCGTCGCCGCGAGCACGGCGTTGCCGTTCTCGTCCGCCATCGCACGAACACGGCCATAGGCCGTTCCGGCGACGATCGAGTCTCCGACGTGCAGCGTTCCCGACTGGATGAGCACGGTTGCAACCGCACCGCGACCCTTGTCGAGCTTGGCCTCAATGGCCACACCACGAGCATCCTTGTTGGGGTTGGCCCGCATGTCGAGTCCAGCGTCGGCCACGAGCAGCACGGCGTCCAGAATTTCCTGGATACCGGTCTTGTTGCGCGCTGACACGTCGACGAACATGACGTCTCCACCGTATTCTTCGGCCACAAGGCCGAACTCGGTGAGCTGCTGACGAACCTTCTGCGGGTTGGCGCCGGGCTTGTCGATCTTGTTCACGGCAACGACGATCGGCACGTTGGCGGCCTGCGCGTGGTTGAGTGCCTCAATCGTCTGCGGCATGATGCCGTCATCCGCCGCCACAACGAGGATCGCGATGTCCGTCACCTGGGCACCACGAGCACGCATGGCGGTGAACGCCTCGTGGCCCGGTGTGTCGATGAAGGTGATGGCGCGATCGATGCCCTCGTGCTCGGTGACCACCTGGTAGGCACCGATGTGCTGCGTGATTCCGCCGGCTTCGCCCGCTGCAACCTTGGCGTTACGGATGGCGTCGAGCAGCGCAGTCTTACCGTGGTCGACGTGACCCATGACGGTGACGACGGGAGGACGAATCTCGAGCTGGTCGTCCGTTTCGTCTTCGAGTTCCTGATCGATGTCGATGTCGAAGGCGAGCAGGAGCTCACGGTCTTCGTCATCGGGCGAGACCATCTGGATTTTGTAGCCGAGCTCTTCACCCAGTACGTCGAACGTGGCCTCATCGAGGGACTCGGTCGCCGTGGCCATTTCACCGAGGTGGAACAGCACGGTGACCAGGTTTCCGGGGCTCGCGTCAATCTTGTCGGCGAAGTCCGTGATCGAGGCACCGCGGCGCAGACGCACAACGGTTCCGCCGTCTCCGCGGGGTACGCTCACGCCACCCAGCGACGGGGCTTCGCGCAGTTCGAACTCGGCCCTCTTCGTACGCTTGGACTTGCGTGCCTTGTTCTTGCCACCACCGCGGCCGAAGGCACCGGCGGTTCCACCACCGGGTCCACGGCCACGACCGGCGCCGCCGCCTGCAGGGCGGGGCGGACCGAAACCGGGTGCGCCGGCGGGTGCGCCACCGGGGCGACTG
>NZ_JPRS01000003.1 GCF_000738085.1 Cryobacterium sp. MLB-32 | reverse complement strand
GGTCGCGACGCGGATGCGGTCGGTGACATCGGTGAGTTTGAGTTCTCCCAGCAGGTTGAGCAGGGCAGACTGGTCTAGAGCCATCGTGTGGTGTCCTTTGTGAGTTGCTTTAGTCGGTACTCACTGACCATCCCACGATGGCTCCTCACGTCGATAAAGCAACGCTCAAAGCGGGGAAACCACACCACTCAACGGGACATGACCTCGTAACGACGTTTCGCCACGACCTACAGGAGCGATAACGCTCCGGTAACGCCGTCTGATGTTGACTCGCAGGCACAAGCGCAAAGGAGAACTGGAGATGGAAAGCAACGTCAGATTACTGATTCTGGATATCGGTGCGGGCCACCAGGAACCAGGAGCGAAGAGCCCGGTGGGCCGAGCTCTGGACTCTGTTCTGGCCTCGGGAGCAACATTTCGCCACAGCAGCGGTCGTATCGTGGTCGTCGAGGCGTCGGGGGAGCAGGCGGCGCGCCTCACCGCCGATATTCCCGGCGCCCGTCTGGTCCCCCTCGACACAGATGTGTCTGAACTGATCCCTGACCTGGACACCAGCGAGTTGTTGTTCCTCGAGGCTGTGCGCATCCGGAACTCGGCGTCGTATCAGGAGGAGAAGGCGCAGCAGAAGCCGGGAGAGTCACCGGAGGAACAACTCATGTTTACTGCACCCTGTATTCCGGAAGGACAGTCCCATGGTTAACGAAAGAATGATCAACCGCGTATCTGCCGGTATCGTGTTCGTCGCGGGACCTGGTCAATATGCCATATCCGAGGCAGAGAAGGCGCATGTCCTTGCGGAGGTGCAGAGCGGGCTCGGTGCCCTGGCGAGTGACGAACCGAGGGCTCAACTCAACTGGGTGTATTCGACCCTGAGCGTAGACCTGCCCACGTTCACCGCCTGGCAGGGCGCTAACTGGCCCGGACTCACCGAACCCTTCTACCGTCAGATCAGTGATGCTCTCTGGACCGAGACAAACCAGAAGATCTACTTCTTCAACGGGAGTGAGTACATTCGGGTCGACCCGAACAACGGGTGGAATGCCGACCCCGGCTACCCGAAGCCGATCGCCGGCAACTGGCCAGGCTTTCCGGCCGATTTCGCCCAGGGAATAGACGCAGCCCTGTGGAGTGGCACGACGCAACAGATCTACTTCTTCAAGGGCAGCCAGTACATCCGTGTCACCCCCGCGAACGGCTGGGCCGTCGATGCCGGCTACCCGAAGGCGATCGCCGGCAACTGGCCGGGATTCCCGGCCGATTTTGCAGCCGGCGTCGATGCTGCCCTGTGGAGTGGCACGACGCAGAAGATCTACTTCTTCAAAGGCGACAGCTACCTTCGCGTGGATCCCAACAACGGGTGGCTCGTGGATGCCGGCTACCCCAAACCGATCAAGGACAACTGGCCGGGCTTTCCCGACGACTTCACCAAGGGAGTCGACGGGGCGTTGTGGAGTGGGACGACGCAGAAGATCTACTTCTTCAAGGCGAACCGCTTCTACAACGACTACATCCGGGTCGATCCGGCGAACGGCTGGAACGTGGACGCGGGGTACCCGAAGCCCGTCGGGCTGGGCTGGGATGCGGAGGACAGGTGGCGCGATCCGGCGCTCGTGCAGCTCGGATACCCTGCGGGCGATCCCGGGTACACCCAGTTGGTTCAGTCGCTGCAAACGTCGACGGGATCCCAATACGGCTACGTGGGCTTCTTCACCAAGATGCCCACGGCCTGGTTCGCGTACGCCAACGGAATGAACTCGTTGAAGGTCGTCATGCGCACCACGGCGGCTTCGTTCCTGAGCTGGACGTCCATCGACCGGGTCTATTCCCACGAGACCGGGCACATTTTCGGTGCCTTCGACGAGTACACGGCGTCGAACTGTTCCTGCACGGATTCACACACCGGCTTCTTCACCGAGGTGAACGGCAACTGTCAGCTGTGCGCGGTGAACCCCATGGCCTGCCTGATGATCAACAACGTGAACACGCTGTGCCCGTTCACGCAGGCCTCGATCGGCTGGAAGGCATTTCTGTCCAGCATCGACACCGGGGTGCATACGTTCGTCAACAACAAGCTCTATCTGTTCTCGGGCGAGTACTACGTGCGCTACAGCGGCTACACGATGGATCCGGGCTATCCGAAGGTTATCGCGGGCAACTGGCCGGGATTCCCTGCATCATTCGCCTCCGGCGTTGATGCGTCGCTCTGGAGCGGGCCGACCCAGAAGGTGTACTTCTTCAAGGGGAGCGAATACCTGCGGGTGGATCCGGCGAACGGGTGGGCGGTGGAGCCGGGCTATCCGAAACCGATCGCGGGTAACTGGCCCGGCATGCCGGCAACCTTCGCGGCGGGAGTCGATGCGGCGATCTGGAGCCAAACGACCTCGAAGATCTACTTCTTCAAGGGAAACCAGTATGTGCGGGTGGATCCGGCGAACGGGTGGGCGGTTGAGCCGGGATATCCAAAGCCGATCGCGGGTAACTGGCCGGGATTCCCGGCCGCCTACGCCGGGGGAGTGGATGCCGCGGTCTGGGGCGACCCGAACCGGAAGATCTACTTCTTCAAGGCCACCGGATACATCCGAGTCGACCCTGCGAATGGGTGGAACGTGGACCCGGGGTACCCGCGCCAGGTCAACATCAACTGGATGCCCTTCCCGACCGCCGCACTCCTGCGCGAAAGGGGAGATGAGGGAGTTACGGTGACGGACAGACAGAGCACGCAGAGTTCAGACACCGACTGACGCGGACGCGCGCTGGCGACCGCTCCCGGCACCTGGGGCTACCAGCCCCAGGTGCCGGGAGCACCCTTGAAGGGACCGACGATCTTGGCGGTAATCCAGCCGCCGTAGAAATCACCCTCCTGCGCCGTCACCACTTCTCCGTTTACGGTGCACCGGTCCATCGCGCTGGGATAGACCGCTACCCGGTCGGCGAGGTCTTCGAATCCCGGAGTGGGTTGTGGGTAGAACCAGCCGGCGCTTCTGGCGCTGCCCACGGACAGGTAGCTGGCGGCGCCTTTGAATTCGCAGAATGTCTGCCCGCGAGTGGGGCGAAGCACTCCGGGTGCGAAAGCCGCGCGGGGCAGGTAATACACCGGCGGATGACTCGTCTCAAGCACCCGCACGACATCGGCGGTATCGACGATGAGCTGACCGTCAATTTCAACGGTGATGCGCTCCCGGGTGTGTTCGAGCCGGGGCGGGCGCGGATAGTCCCAGACGGACTCCTGTCCGGGCAAGGGGGTCATGCGAGCCCGCGAGGGCTTCATATCGCCTGTCATGGACTCATCGTAATTCTCCGGGCTGAGTTCTGGCCGAGCTACTCGCCCGGCTGCTGCTGGCCACCGTGTTATTGGCCACTGTTGACCAGCTCAACGGCCACGAGATTCCACTGGTCCGTGGTCGGTGCCGTCGTGCCAATCCTCACCACAGTGCCGGTCGGCCCCGTGGCCTGGTTGGTGTACTCCGTCCAGGAGGTATCGCCGATAGCGGTATCAACCCACTGGTCCAGCATGACGAGGCCGGTCGGCAGGGTGCGGGCAATGGCGCGATCCCAGTCATGGCCGACGGCGAAGACCAATGAGGCGGGCGCGGTCGTGGTCACCGCTGTTGTTGGCGCCCCGGTCGCGGCCGCGACGGTCACGACGGATCCGGTACCGAGCGCGCCTTCGTAGGCCACGACCGTCAGATCCTGGGGATATCCGATGACGCGGGGGACGGAACGCACGGTGGCGGCGGTCACAATGCTCGGGGCGGTTGCCCGCCAGACT
This sequence comes from Cryobacterium sp. MLB-32, assembly GCF_000738085.1. Taxonomy (GTDB): domain Bacteria; phylum Actinomycetota; class Actinomycetes; order Actinomycetales; family Microbacteriaceae; genus Cryobacterium. The sequence goes on along the minus strand of NZ_JPRS01000003.1, from coordinate 74,675 downwards.
TCTGCATCACCGGACTGGGCATTTGAACGGCCAACAAGGGTCCACGTGAGTCCAGCCCCACTAACCGTGGCCGACTGTCTGGCGGCCCCGGCCGGTCCGTCCATCGAGACGAAAGCGAGGAGCACTTCGCCGGCCATCGCGGTCTGGAATGAGGGTGTCGTTACCGTGCCGGTGCCCCGAACGGTGGTCTGCGCCTGAAGCACAAAACAGGTCATCGGTGGGCCTGGGTTCTGAACCGTGACGACGACGCTGGACGCGGTGCCGATGTTGCCGCTGAAATCCGTCGCCTGAGCCGAGAGCGTGTGGGGGCCGGCCGCGGCTGTCGTCGTATCCCAGGTGCGGGCGAACGGAGCCGCGGTGAGCGCGGCGCCCAGAGGCGCGCCGTCGAGCAGCAACTGCACGGAGGATAAGGCGACGTTGTCACTGGCGCTCGCCGCGACCTGCGCACTGCCGGAGACGACTTGTCCGCCCGTGGGATTGATGATGGCGACGACCGGAGCGATGGTGTCGGGCGGTGGCGCGACCGTCGATGCGAGAACCTCCACGGCACTGAGATTCCAGCGGTCGGTCGTCGGCTGGGTGTCATTGAGCGTCACGGACTGACCGGCCGTCGTCGACGTGTTCGACGTGGATTGCACCCACGCGGTGTCGCCGACCGCGGTGTCGACCCACTGACTGACCATGGTCTGATTCGACCCCAGCACGCGGGCCACGGCCCTGTCCCAGTCCTCGCCGACGGCGTAGAAGAGTGACCCGGCCGCCGAGGATGGCAGGGATACCGTGGGTGCCCCCGTCGTCGCCCCACCGTTGGCAGACCTGCCGACGCCGGCAGAATTCCTGAAGGCCTGGACGCTCAGTTGCTGGTCGTATCCCGCTTTGACCGGTGTGGACGTGATTGTCGCGTTTACCAGCATGGCCGGTGCGGTCGCTGTCCAGATTTCGGCGTCACCGAGCTGAGAGTTGGCTCGTGTGACCGAAGACCACGTGAGGCCGCCGCCCGAAACCGTTGCCGTCTGGCCGCCTGAGGCGGGGCCGTCTGAGGCGACTTCGGCGAGCAGCGTCTCCCCGGCAGCGGAGGTCGAGAACGCCGCCGTCGTGACCGTGCCGCGTCCGGTACTGGTGACCGAACGGTCCACTCCGAGCACTCCCGATGAGGTGGTCTGGACGGTGACGGGCACAACCGGGGCCGTCGAGGTGTTGCCCGCGGAGTCCGTGGTGCGAGCCGATAATCGGTGGCTGCCTACCGGCGTCGACCCGACCGTCCACTGCACGGTGTACGGAGCCGCGGTCAGGTTCGCACCGAGGGGCTGCCCGTCCAGGAGGAACTGCAGCGACGCAATCGTGGCCGGGGAGGGTGCCGTTACCGCGGCGGTCAGGGCGACCGTGCCGGACACCACACTTCCGGCGGCCGGGCTCGTGACCGAGACGCTCGGTGGCACGACGATCGGCTGGTTCTGTGAGACCACAGACACGGATGTCCCGTTGATCCGAAGGGTCGTGTCCGTCACGTTGTTCGTGACGTCGCTTTCGACGAGCACGTGCTGGGGATCGGCCACGGCCCGCAGAATGTAGGTCCCGGCGGCGATTCCGCTCAGATCGATGGGCTGGCCGCCATCCGTTTGATCGTACTGGTCGCCCCAGCCGACGGACCAGCCGAGCGGCTGGGTCGGGTCCGCACAATTGCCGGGCGGGATGAAGGTCTGGTTGGGCGTGTTGGGAACGCCTCCGATGCGAACGTTGCCCGTGATGCAATAGTCGACCTTGGGACTCGTGGCGACGACGGCTCCCGCTCCGCCAGCTGCCGTGACGCTGTGCAGGGTGAATTTTGTCAGTGGGAATTGATAATCGGAGGGTGCGGCGAACACGCCGTTTGCGGCCAGCGGTATCGTGTGGTCGAGCGTCCATACCCCCGCGCTCGGGCTGCCGTAGAGCGCCTGGACGAAGGTGGCCGTGCCCGTGTTGGGGTCGTACGCCGGGTCGATTTCGAAGGGGCCCGTGCCTGCGTCCCAGGTGTTGTGGGTGTAACGGAGCAGGGGGTGTCCGGTGGGCGGATCAATGCCGATGGAGATGAGGGTTGGGGGCACCTGAATCTGCATGTCCGGCGGTGTGACGGTTGCGGCCCGTGCGGAGCTCGGAAGTGCGGTCAAGGAGATGCCTGCGACGAGAGCGAGTGCCAGGAGAAGCGCGGGAAGTCGCCGGAAGTCGCGCACTGATGTGTTCATGACGTCGTCTTTGTGCCGGGGTGGGCGGTGTCGTGCTTCTGGGTACGTTTGTCTTTGCGGTCCTGTTTCGCCGTGAGATCGAGCGCCTTGAGGAGCTCCCGGGTCTGCGCTGTCGCGCCCACGGCCGGGCGCCACCAGTGCGCGGGCGGGTGCGCATCGATGAGGATGGTGCGGCCGAGAAGCGTGAGGGGAACGGCGACGATGGCCCCGATGGGGCCGATGATGGCCGCCCAGAAGAGCACTGAGAAGAATGTGAGTGTCTGGCTGAGAGCAACCGCGTTGCCGACGACCCTGGGCTGGATGACGGATTGAACGACGGCATTGATGATGCCGTAGATGACGATCACTTCGATCATCGTGCTCCAGCCGCCGACCAGCAAACCGAAGAACGCCGGTGGAACGAGGGCGAAGAAGTAGCCGACGTTGGGGATGAAACTGCAGAGAAACACCAGGATTCCCCAGAGCAGGGCCGCCGGCACCTGCAGGATCACCAGGGCTATCGCGCTCAGGGTGCCCTGCACGATTCCCAGAACGGTCGTGACGACCATGTACCGCCGCACATCGTGGGTGTAGGACACCATCGCCAGAACGAGGTCGGGCTGCCGAGTGCCCAGCTGGCGGAGAATCGTGGGAACGTACACGGCGTCGGCGGACATCAGGATGAGCATGGTCAAGACGATCACGAGCGCGCCGGTGAGGCTGAATACATTGCCGAGAAGGCCGGAAAAGAAGCTGGCTATCGTGCCGGGAGTGAAGCTCGACGTGACCTGCTTGATCTGAGTCTGGTCGATCCCCAGCCCGGCGAGCCATTGTGTGAGGGCATCGCCGACCTGGGCCAGCTGAGTCGAGTACTGCGGCAGCATGGCGACGAACTGCGAGAACGCGATCACGAACGTGAAGGCGAATCCCGCGAGCAGGAGAAATACGACCAGGATCACCGAACCCGTCGCGATCCCGTGCGACACTCCTCGTTTCTCGAGTCCCCGGCGCACGGGGTGCGCACAGATCGTGAGGATCAGGGTGAGCAGGACCGGGGCGAGAATCCACTGGATGGCGCTCATACCGATGGCCGTCACCGTGATGGCCGCCGCCGTGATCAGGATGATCGTTGCGCGCGGGTACCGCGGAGCGGTCATCACGAGCTCCGAGGCCGGGCCGGCTGCGGAAGGCGCGGGAGCCGCCGCCGGTGGGAGCGGGTGTGCCTGTCGGAGTGGGGCTCTTCTCTTCATTCCGAAACCTCCTGGTCGGGCGAACTGCGCTGGCAAACCTGCCTCCCGTCCGCTCCCGTGCAGTGGCATACTCACTGCGGCCGTGACACGAGAAGGCGGGTAGCGAAGATGAGGGTACTCCCAGGTCTGAATGTGCGAAATGCTGGACGTGAGGTTCTGGCCGGCGTCACCCTGCTGGCCATTGCCGTGCCGCTGAACATTGGCTATGCCCAAATTGCCGGTCTGCCCGCGACCGCCGGGCTCTACGCCATGATTCTTCCCTCGATCCTTTATGCCTTTGTGGTCTCATCGAGGCAGCTGGTCGCCTCGCCCGATGCCGCGGCAGCGGCGCTCGTCGCCTCGTCGATCGGTGGCCTGGCGCTCGCCGGAAGTGAGAACTACCTTGTGCTCGCTCTCGCCCAGGCCATTGTCTGCGGGGTCATTTTCCTGCTGTGTTCGGCCTTCAAGCTCGGATTCCTGGCGAATTTCCTCTCTAAGCCGATTCTCGTCGGATTCGTCAGCGGCCTGGCCCTGGACATCCTGGTCGGTCAGTTCGCGAAGATGTTCGGCATCAAGATCTTCAGCGGAGGCGAATTCGTCGAGAAGGCGGGCGGATTCGTCACGGGCTTGCCCACGACAAATCCGTGGTCGGTTCTGATCGCCGTCGCATCCGTTGCCGTTCTCGTCGTCGGCCGAAGGATCTCTCCCGTCGTTCCGTGGGCACTGCTGGTGCTCGTCGCGTCCACGATCGTCGTCTTCCTCACTCCGCTACATGATTCGGGCGTTGCCGTGCTCGGAGCAATCGATGCGGGCCCGCCGACGCTGGGCTGGCCCATGTTGGACTGGAAGACGTGGCTGCAGCTCGTTCCGTCGGCCGTGGCCCTCACGATGGTCGCCATGGCCGAGGGGCTGCTGGTCGTGAAGCGCTATGGCGAGAAGAACGGCTATCGGACCAATCCGAACCGGGATCTCCTCGCCCTCGGAGTCGTCAACATCGCCTCGGGCGCGACGGGTGGGTTCGCGGTGGGGTCGTCGACGTCGCGCACCGCAGCGATGGACCAGACCGGGTCGCGTACCCAGCTGCCGAGTATTGTCGCCGCGGTGTGTGCATTATTCCTCGTGATCTTCGGGACGGCCCTGCTGGCTAACATCCCCGCGCCCGCGATCGGAGCGATCGTGGCCGTCGCGGTCGTGCCGCTGTTGGGTGTGTCGGACTTCATCTCGCTGTGGCGACTGCAGAAGTTCGAATTCGCCGTGGCGGTGGTCTGCTTTCTCGGCGCCGTCCTGGTCGGACCCATTGCGGGCATCGGCCTGGCGTTTGTGCTCTCCCTGATCAACCTCGCTCGACGGGCGGCTTCCCCGGCGATTGACATACTGAGCATCAACGATTCCCCTGCACAGTCGCTCCTGTCACCGGAACCGACCGTGATCGCGACGGCACCGGGAGTGCTCGTGTACCGCTTTGCGGCTCCGCTCTTCTTCGCCAATGTCCAGGTCTTCGATGAAACCATTCGGAAGGCGATCACCGCCGTGTCGCCGGCGGCGACCCGGATCAACCTCGTCATCGATCTGGAGGCCGTGACGGACATCGATGTCACGGGAGCGGAGGGATTCGGGGCCGTGCTGGCCTGGTTGGCTCAGCACGACATCACGGTGCATTTCAGCCGATTGCGACCCGACTTGAGGCGAGTCATCGAGCACTACGGACTCCTCGCGGACGTGCGGGTCTTTGCCAGCAACCGGGAGGCGGTCGCAGCCTTGGACACCGGTAGGTGACGGGAGTCTGCGGCTGTCCGCGCGAGCGTCGCCGGTCACCTCGGAGCGCGGCCACCGCCTTCGCCTAGACGCCACCGCGCCCATGGCCACACACCGTCCATCTCAACCTCCAGCGAGAAACTGAGCAGGACCCGGATCACGACGATTGCTCCCAGCACCAGCACGCTCTCGGGTGTCGGATTAACGAGGATGGTACGGATGATGTCCGCCACGATGAGAACTTCGAGTCCGAGGAGGATGGATCGACCCAAATTCGACCGCAGATCGGTGTAAGCGCGCTGCCGCGTTGCAGGGCCCAGCATCCTGGGGATCGCTGCGATGATGGCCGCCGCCCCGCCGACCACCATGATTGCGGCCCCTGCGGCCTCGACGAATCGCACGACCGTCGAGATGATCTCTTCGAAGTTCATCGGACTCCTCCGTTGTTCCCAGCGAAGATAGCACCGTCGCCATTCCCCGGCGGTCCGGGCCACTTTCGAGATCGTGGACCCCGCGCTATGATCCTGCCGTACGTTCGTCGGCACCCACATGGAAGAGGAATATCGTGAGCGATTTTGAGTACGGTCCGGTAGAGCTGGTGCTGATCGGATTTGATGGCGACAGGCCAGGGCCTGAGGTGGGGCAGGCGATTCTTGACCTCGTCGAGGAGCAGACGATCAACCTGCTGGACCTGGTTTTCGTGAGTAAAAGCCTCGACGGTGACCTCCGGACCGTGGAGATCGAGGACGTCGAGGAGGGAGATTTGTCAGGTCTGGCGCTTCTCGAACGCGGCCTGACGGGGGAGGACGACGTGGAAGCGCTCGCCGAGGCGATAGCACCCGGCACCTCGGCGGCTGTACTCGCTGTGGAGCTTCTCTGGGCGAAGAACTTCGCGGAGGCCCTGTTCCGGTCCGGAGGGACGGTTCTCGATTCCGTGAGGATTCCGGCTCCCGTTGTCAATTCCATCCTGGGCGAAACCCCTGCCGACAGCGTCACCGACTAGCACCGACAGATAAGGAGTACGTCATGCCACTTCGTAGAATGGGCCGCCCTGGTCTCATCGGGGTTGCCGCCCGCACCGCCGTCGTCGCCGGAACGGCTTCGGCCGTCGTCGGCCACCAAGAGAGGAAGACCCAGGCGGCCGCGGCCGATGCTCAGGCGCAGGCCGATGCCCAGTACGCGCAGCAGTCCGCGCCGCCGCCGGTTCAGGAGACGCCGGCTCAGGCTCCAAACGACGCCGGACCCAACCTCACGCAGCAGATCGAACAGCTCTCCGGCCTTCACACGGCCGGCGTGCTGACGGACGAGGAATTCGCGGCGGCCAAAGCAAAACTGTTGTCATAGTCCGCCCTGAGCATCATCACTCACTCACTATCGGAGGAATACCACATGTCAAAAGAACCAGTCTTTCTCTTTCTCGGCGTCTACAACGATCCCGAAATCGCCTTTGACGATCTGGAGATTGTGCACGACCTGCACTCAGCCAAGGTCATCGGGACCTATGACGCCGGGGTCGCGATCAAGGAAGCCGACGGAACGATCAGCCTCACACGCGCCAGCAGCAAGCATTCGGCCTGGACGGGCGTTGCGGCCGGCGCGGTCGTCGGCATTCTGTTCCCGCCGTCGATCATCGGGATGGCTGCCGTCGGTGGCGCAACCGGAGGCATCATCGGTCACTTCACCAAAGCATTGTCCCGCTCCGACCTCAAGGAGCTGGGCGAGGTACTCGACTCCGGTCAGGCCGCACTCATCGTGATCGGTCGGGACAAGCTCGGCGCTGAGCTGGACAAGGCGGGGCTGCGTGCCCAGAAGCGAGCCGAGAAGGAGATCGAGGTGGATGCGGGTGAGCTCGACGCTCAGCTGTCCACCGCGGCGTCGGAGCTCGACACGCAGTAAAGGCCCGACAGAGCCGGACAGGCGATTGCCAATCGGTTTGTCATAGCCTCGGTCAGGTCATGGGCTCAATCGGGTCTCCCGCAACGTGCGGGAGACCCGATTGGCCGTTGTCTCTCGGTGTCGTGGGCGCATCGAGTCCGGCGTCCCGGCCCCACTCGCCTGCGCCCAGCGCCGGGGAGTCAAGCGAAGGGGAGTCCAACGCAGGGGAGTCAAGCGCCGGGGAGTCCAACGCAGGGGAGGCGGGCTCGGGTGTGTCCAGGGCCAGCGTTTTCAGACGCATCGTGGTGCAGCGCTCGACCAGCAGGGGCACGTACGCGCGCACCGGTCGGCCGTCGAGAGTCCGGTGCTCCTCCTGAACGGCAGCTTCGATACGTTCGCGCGGAACGTGGGGAAAGCGCCGCGCTAGCCGCTCCACCAGTTTCGACAGGGCTCTCACTTCATCTTCGAAGCTCACAAAATGATTGTGGCTCCCTTCGCGTGACTCGTCAACCGGGAGTAATTTGGCCGTATCAATTCCGGTCAGGAGGTCCACGCAGATGCTGTTCCGACTGGGAGTCGCATGCGCGCGGCACCGCTTCGTTGTTCTGCTCGTGTGGATCCTTGCTCTCGCCGCTGCCGTCGCGACCGCGCTCGGTGGGCTGACCGGCGAAAGACTCTTTGATCGGCTCTCGAGCTCCGGTCCATCCGTCTCTGGCGAGGCAGCGGCGGCCCAGACGCTGGTGCAGGGATCCCCGGGTGACAAAACGGAGTCCCTGACGCTGCTGGTGCATGACGCCGATCTCACGTCACCGCAGCTTCGAGGAATTCTCGAGTCAACGTCTGCCGACATCTCACGCATGGATGGCGTCACCGGGGTCGTCAATCCGCTGGCTGTGCCCGCCTTGCCGAATGGGAGCCCGAATCCGGCGATCGTTCCTCTTCTTGCGGTGGACGGATCGGGTGTGCTGTTGACCACGTCGATGTCGACGGTCAACGGGCACACGAGCGATGCGACCCTCGGCGCGGTCGAGTCCCGTCTGAATGACGCCGCGGATGAGATCGGGCGTCTGCTCCCGGGAGCAACGGCCGAAGTCGGCGGTGCTCCGCTCCTCGTGGACTCGCTGGTGGCCGTGGCCGAGACCGATCTGCAAAAGGGCGAGCTGATCGCTCTGCCTATTGCGCTCGTGGTCATGCTCGTCATCTTCGGCGGTTTCCTGGCGGCAGGGATCCCGCTGGTCGGAGCGATTGCGTCCATCATCGGCGCTCTCGGCGCCCTGTTCGCCTTCAGCTACCTGATGACCATAGATACCACGGTCCTGAATGTCATCACGGTGATCGGACTCGGGCTCTCGATCGACTACGGCCTCCTCATTGTGAGTCGGTTTCGGGAGGAGTTTCGTGCGCTCGTGCAGCAGACGGGTGCGACCGCGACGCCGGACTCCCCGGTTCCCGGAGCAGTCCGGCACGACCCCTCGTCTTTCGGTCAGGCGCGCCATGAGCTCATGCTCGCGGCGGTGGGCAGAACGATCGATTCAGCAGGTCGCACGGTGCTCTTTTCCGGACTCACTTTTGCGATCGCTGCGGCCGGCCTCCTGGTCTTCGAACCGATCATCATCCGGGCCATCTCTATCGGTGCCGTGTCCGTTGTACTGATCGCCATTCTGACCGCCCTCGTTTTAATCCCCGCCCTGCTCGGCTACGTCGGGGAACGCCTGCTGCGACCCGGGATCCTCACCCGTATTCCCTGGCTCGGCGGACTGCTCACGCAATTTGGGGACATCGCACCTCCGGAAGGGGTCTTCTCGAAGCTGACGCGCCGTATTCAACGAGCACCGGTCCTCGTCGCGGTCGGCGGAGTCGCACTGCTCCTGGTGCTGGGGAGCCCCGTTCTCAACATCAACGTGACGAACAGCGGGGCGGATGCGATTCCCCGGTCATCGAGCCAGTTCACCTTCGTGACGACGCTGACCGAGAACTTCCCGCTCGCGACCGAACCCGAGGTGCAACTCGTCGCCGACACCGATGAGGCGTCCGCTGCAGCGTGGGCTGAGCACGTCGGGGCGCTGCCGCATGTGACCGGGGTCACCGCACCGCTTGAGCGCAACGGCCATTGGGTGGCCCGCGTATATGTTGAGAAGCATGAGGGCCCGGGAGTCGTGCGAGAGATCCGCTCGGAGCGCCCGGGCTTCGCCAACTGGGTCGGCGGTTCGAGCGCTGCTGCGGTGGACTACACGGATTCTCTGCTCCGAAGTGCCCCCTGGGCCTTGCTCATCATCGTTGCCGCGACCTGTGCGCTCCTCTTCCTGATGACCGGATCCGTGGTCATTCCCCTCACCGCGCTGGTGATCAGCACGATCTCCCTGGGAGCCGCGGTAGGAGTGCTGGTCTGGGGATTCCAGGAGGGCAATCTGGGCGGGGTGCTCAACTTCGACACCGGGAGTATCTCCGGAGTCGACCCCCTCGTGCTCACACTCGTACTCACCTTTGGCTTTGGTCTGGCGATGGACTACGAAATGTTCCTGCTTTCCCGAATTAAGGAGCACTACGAGCAGGGCGAAAGCACACGGCTGGCCATCGAAACCGGCCTGCAGAGTTCCGGCCGCATCATCACCTCCGCCGGGCTCATCATCGTGGTCGTGTTCGCGGGTTTCGCAACGGGGGATCTCCTGCAGATGAAGCAGATCGGGGTAGCCCTTGCGGTGGCGGTCCTGCTCGACGCGACCCTCGTCCGCGTCGTGATCGTGCCAGCCGTCATGACATCGCTGGAAAAGGTGCTGTGGTGGGCACCGGCCTGGATGCAGCCACTGCACGCCCGGTTCGGACTTCGAGAGTGACCTGCCCGCTGACTCACCGTTTCGAGTAGTAGTCCCGCCAGACGAGTTTGTGGACCGGAATCCACCGCGGAATCGACCGCAGCCCCGGAATGAACGGGAGGAAGGCCAGAAGCATGCTGAGGACCAGCATCATCAGTACGACGAGGAGATCGGCGTTGGGAGCGGAGGCAAACGGTTCGATCTGGTACCAGAACGAGAAGAGCCAGAGCCAGGACTGACCGGGGGTGTCGCCGGTCTCGTTCATCATGCCCCACTGGTCACCCGTGAGATGTTGGCTGGTGGCGAGATCGGGAAATTACGAGCCGTCGCCCAGGAAGAGGATGGGCCGGGTGTAGTCGAGGTTGTAGAACTCACCCTGGGCTTGGAGCACGCCGTCAAGGGATCCTGCCTGTGCTGCAGCCAATAACGCGCCGGTGAGGGCGGGAACCGGGCCGAAGTCTCCGTTCGGAATCTGCGTCGGATCGGACTCAGGGGCCTGGCCGAGCGCGTCGGTGTAGGCGCTCGTCCAGTCGCTTCTCTGTTGGTCGGTTGCCCGGTTCCAGGTTGCGACCGCCGCGGGGGCGCTTCCGATTTCTCCCAGCGGGGTAATGACGAAATCATTCGCCGTGTCGATCGGGAGCCGCACACCGGACAGGCTCTGCGGGTCGAACGGTCCGATCGTCTGGGTCGCGCCCTCGGTGTGGGTGTAAGGCGGTCCGTACAGCGCTGTCTCGCTTGTGCCGCCGAGCTCGGCGGTTGCGGTGGTGACGAAATCGGTTGGTGCAGCGGCAGCCCAACCCTTGAGGGTGACGCTCGGCTCATCGGGGGAGCCCAGGGTGAAGGAGAGGCCCAGAATGACCAGTCCGACGACCGTAAGGGCGATCGTGAGTTCCTTGAACAGGTCGTATGCGCGAACAGTGCCGGCCCACGGCCGGTCAGCGATTCCCGTTGAGCGCTTCGTGTTCATCAGGACTTCTCGCTTCCTGGGTGGGGGGACTGCAGCTGGGCATCCGTTTCGGCGGCGTCGAGAGGGGGGACAACCCCGTGCACGCGCACGAGGACCACGTGCAGAACCACGATGGCTCCGACAGCGAGCGGAAGCAGCACGATGTGCCACATGAAGATCTGCCCGAGGTCCGCCACGTTGAACCACGCGCCGATGCCCGACGCGTTGAGCGCATCCTTACCCTCGAAGGCGATCCATTGGGAATCGAAGTTCGTCTGCAGCAGGTAGCCGGTGAAGGCAGCGACAATGGAGACCAGAAACGAGAACACACCGGTGATCCAGGTGAGTGCCCGCCCACCACGCCAGGCGGCCATCCAGAACTTGCCCCAGAGGTGCACGACCATGGTGATGAACAGCAGTTCGACGCTCCACAGGTGCGTGCTGTTGACGAAGTGGCCCAGACTTGAGAGGTGATACCAACTGGGGCCGTTCAGGCTGAGGAGCAGTCCCGAGACGATGACGAAAACGAGCGAGACAAGGGCCCCCATACCGAAGACGTAGATCCAGGATGCAACATAGCTCGGCTGGTCTTCCGGCAAAAGTTTCTCGGGCGGGAGACGGTTCAGGAGCCAACCGCGAGCCTTCCCCGTCCAGGTATGGAATTCCGGTGCGGCGTCCGCATGGGTGGCGTAGCGGCGCGCGCCGTCGTGCTGGGTCATTTCTCGCCTCGTTCACCGGGAAACGGAAGCAACAGGGCGAGCACGAAGAGAACGATCATGACGATGATCACAATCAGGTTTCCCAGCTGGATCTGGAAGGTGCCCCAGCCGAGATACGTTCCGGGAGAGTCGAGCAGGGCATAGAGGGCGTTCATTATTACTCCTGTCGTCGCCGACATATTAATACTCATCTGTCCGGTGCGATACGGGGTGTCGAAACGTTGACTGCAGGCGTGGCTGGGCTAGTCCGGGGGGATGACGAGCACGGGAACGGGAGAGAATTCCAGGACTCGAAGCGTGTGGCTGCCGATGCTGGGGATCGCATGCCCCGGCCGGTCGACTCGAGCGAGCACGATCAGACCGGCGCCAACGGCCCGAGCCTCGGCCAGGATCTCAGCCGCGATCCGCCCGCTCCGCCGGTGGGTTCCGACGGTCACCCCGGCCCGCGTGGCAAGGAGCGCAACGTGGGCCAGAACGGCATCCGCTGCCAGCTCCCGGCGCAGGGTCACCGCCTGAGAACCGAGCAGACGGCGCTCCACGGATCCTTCCTCGATGACCATGACCGCGTGGAGCCGGGCATCGAGCCGTCGGGCCTGCTCGATGGCGACGGTGACCGCGTCGAATGCGGCCGGGGAATCGTTCACGGCCACCAGGATGGTGTCGCTCATCGCGCCTCCTCTGCGGGTTCGGACGCCCAGCGCACCCTGAGCGTCTCTTCGCGTTCCTGATCTTCAATCCGACGACGGATGTCTGCCAGCTCCGCTTCCAGCCGCGGAATCCATCGGTTCTCGATCGAACGGGCCCGCGCGCGCGTGCCCGCGAGTTCCGCGGTGACGATCTGCACGGCGCGCTGTACCGCTGCGTGTCGTACCGCGTACGACAGCGCCTCCGTATGCGCGGTCAGCGCGTAGGAGAGCGCTGCACTCCCACCGTGCAGCGGACTGGGAGCCGGACGGCAGCGCGCATCGACGGGATAAGTCAGGCCCATGGAGCCGCCCAGTTCGATGTCCACGCCGGTCAGCTGGGCAGGCGACGCCTGCTCGATTCTCAGGGGCCCGTCGAGCGCCGCCGTGCGGCCCAGCCACAAGGCGGCCTCCTCCGCGCTTTCTGTCCATTCGCGGCCCGTGGTGTCGGCGTGAAGGTGGAGTCGTTCGAGTTCGTCCGCCAGGATGTGCTGCTTGCGGTCGAGCATTTCCGCTCCGTGACGAGCCGTATTCAGGCGGCGTTCGAGCCGAATTGCGTCTGCCCGGCCTCGGGCTGTGCGCTGGCTGCTCACGGGCGGTCTTCGTCCGGCAGGTAGCGGTCGAGGAGTTCCGTGGAGAGCATTGTCAGCTCGCGCCGGGGCAGCGTGGCGAGCGCCGTCCACGCCCTTGCCAAGGTGTCTTCAAGGGAACGCTCCTCGTTCTGGCCCTGGTCGAACAGCGTCTGTTCAACCCTGTCGCGATACTCGACGTAACTGCGGTCGGTCTCGCTGAGAGAGACGGCGCCTACGAGCTCGGCGAGTTCGGAGGCTTGTCGAGCGCGGGCGAGTGCCGCCAGCACTTGGGCCGAGAGGTCCAGATGGTCCTCGCGGGTTCGCCCGGCACCCGCGCCGCTGCGCATCAGACGCGACAACGACGACAGAGCATCCACCGGCGGATAGATTCCCCTCGCGTCAACATCGGGGGACAGCACGATCTGCCCTTCGGTGATGTAGCCCGTGAGGTCGGGCACCGGATGAGTGATGTCCCCGGCCGGCATGGTCAAAACTGGGATGATCGTGACCGACCCTGGTCGCCCGCGCACGCGGCCGCAGCGTTCATAGAGGCTGGCCAGATCGCTGTAGAGGTAGCCGGGGTAGCCGCGTCGGGCGGGAATTTCCCGCCGGGCCGCGGAGACCTCGCGCACGGCTTCGGCGTAGCTGGTCATGTCCGACATGACGACGAGTACGTCGTGGCCCTCGGTGAAGGCGAGATTCTCGGCGATCGTCAGCGCAATCCGAGGCGTGATAATGCGTTCGATCACCGGGTCATCCTCTGCATTGAGTAAAAGCACGAGTTCGCCGGCTGCCGACCGCTCTTCGAGCCGGTCGCGAACATAGTCGATATCGGCGTGCGTGAGACCCATGGCAGCGAAAACGACCCGGAAATTTGAGCCCGTGCTCGTCGACTGAGCCGCTATCTGGGTAGCGAGGGTGAGGTGGGGCAAACCGGGGACGGAGAAGATCGGTAGTTTCTGGCCACGCACCAGTGTCGTCAGGGCATCAATGACCGAAATGCCGGTGATGACGGGGTCGCGCGGGGGCTCCCGAAAGACCGGGTTGAGCGGCCATCCGCTCACCGGTTCCTCCGTTGTCCCCGTGACGGGCGGGCCGCCATCCATCGGCTCTCCCCGCCCGTTGCAGACCCGGCCGAGCCAGTCGGTTCCCACCGGAATCCGCAAGGGTTGGCCTGCGAAGCGCACCCGAATACCGTGCATGGACAAACCGTCGGTCCCCTCCAGCACCTGCAGGGTGATCAGCCCGCGGTTGACTTCCAGCACCAACCCGTGTCGTTCCCCCTCCGACTCGTCAACCGTGGCGAAATCGTCCCAGCCGACCCCCTCGGTGTCTGCGACGACGAGCAGTGGGCCGCGGAGCTGGCGAATATCGCCGTAGGACAGATGCCCGATCATGTCAGATCCTCCAAGCGGCGAATGATCTCGATCCGCCGAGTGTGCACGCCGGCCGCATCGGTGGGACCGGTCTCTTCTCGCGCCCGAATGACCGGCCCGAGATCGGCCTTCTCGATCGCGGTCGCCGGCACACCTCGGTCGACCAGACTCCGACAGGTGTCCGTGACGGCCAGGACGAGGTCCAGAAGCGCAGCTCCCTTGGCGGCGGAGCAGAAGGCATCGTTCTCACTCAGCGCGTTTTGCATGAGAACACCGTCGCGTAACAGACGGCCGCCGAGAATGACCATGCGCTCGTGCCCGGGAAGAGAACTCACGCCGACGATCTCGGCGAGATCGGCGAGCCTGTCCGCCTCGGCGAGCAGAGCTGCGGCTCGGGCCCGGCGGACCGCCCACCCGGGGTCTCCATTGGTGGTGTGCCACTGTCCCAGGGCTTCCTCGTCCCTGGCGAATGAGCCTGTCCAGCTCACGGCCGGATAATGACGTGAGTAGGCGAGATCCCGATCCAGCAACCATGTCGATCGCACAAACCGCTGGGTATCTGTGGTGACCGGTTCCGTCATATCGCCGCCGGGTGGCGAGACGGCCCCGATGACGGTGACCGAGGCCGTTCGACCGCCGAGGGTGGTGACTCGTGCCGTGCGCTCGTAGAACGCAGCGAGTTGGGAGGCAAGATTTGCCGGGTAGCCTTCCTCGGACGGCAACTCACCATTGCGGTTGGCGAATTCCCGCAGGCTTCCGCCCATCGTGAGGTGGAATCAGCAATCACGACGACGTCGTAGCCCATGTCACGGTAGTACTCGGCAACGCTCATGCCGGTATGGATACTGGCTTCTCTGGCCATCATGGGCATGTTGGACGTATTGGCGATGATGACCGTTCGATCGATCAATTTGCCTCCGGTTCTCGCATCCACGAGACTCCCCAGTCCCTCGAGCACGTCCGCCATCTCGTTTCCGCGCTCGCCGCATCCCACGTACACGATCACATCGGCGTCGCTCCACTTGGCGATCTGCTGCAGAAGCATGGTTTTTCCCGTGCCGAACCCGCCGGGCACCGCTGCCGCGGAGCCCCGGGCGATGGGAAAGAGCAGGTCGAGAACTCGCTGCCCCGTGTGGAGCGGCACCGAGCCGGTGATTCGGGCCCGAAAGGGCCGCGGTGCTCGGATCGGCCAACGTTCCGTCAGGAGCACGTCGCTGGACCCCACGCGGGCCACGACATCCGATGCCCGGGTCGGGCCGGGCGGCCGGAGCCAGTCCACCGTGCCGGACACACCGGACGGCACCACAACCCGATGTTCGACCGAACCTGCGTCGGGAACCGTGCCGAGCAGGTCTCCCGGGGCAACCGTGCTGCCGAGGGCCGCAGCGGGAAGGAATGACCACGGCCGGGCCAGGGACTCAGGGTCCTCGACCGAGGTGGCACGGTCCTGGGTCAGCCACATCGGTGCGGACGTCAGCGGACGCATCAGCCCGTCGAAGACGTGGCCGAGCAGCCCGGGGCCGAGCAATCCGGTGAGTTGTGTGCCCGTAGCTTCAGCGACGTCTCCTGCTCGAAGCCCGCCGGTGTATTCGTAGGCTTGGAGGGTGGCGTGAGTCTCGTTGATCGCGACGGTTTCGGAGCTGATACGTGAGGGACCGAGTAACACGATCTCGCGCATAGACAGATCGTCGATGTGCTCGATCTGCACCAGCGGTCCGCTGACTCTGGTCACCATGCCGAGTTTCGCACCAGCGTCAGTCTTCACGGGGCGCCTCCGTCTGCGCGGCCCACAGCGAGCGGCCCTCCTGGGACATGGCCGCGGTGGTCGCCAGCGCGAGGACAGGCAATGTCAGGTCGAGGCGCCGTGAACCGGCCTCGGCGACGATCCCGCCGGCCGAGCTCTCGCTCACGACCACCTCCGGCCCCAGAAGGACCCGCGCGTACGCCTCAAGGCCGGAACGGAGGTTGGGGTAGCGCGGATCGTCCCGCAGGGCGGTGGCAGCCAGACTGATCTCCCGGAGGAGCTCCTCCCGCAGAGAGGTCTCCGTCGCCAGGATCATGTCGTGTGCCTGCCGACGGGCCCGCGCCGAGGAGAGAACGGCGGTGGCTCGCGCGGCCGCTTCTCCGTCGGCCCTCGCCCGTGCCCGGATCTGAGTTGCCTCGCTCAGGGCCTGGTCGATCAGGATGCGGGCCTGGTCGCGGGCGGCGGCGGCCAGCGCGGCGGCCGTAGCCTGGGCGGTGGCGAGCATAGCCAGACGCAGTGGCGCGAGCGCCGCGTCCGCCTCGGGGGAGAGTGGCGTCATGACGGGAGCACCACGGTGAGCGGCGCAGGGAGGGAAGCCGTTCGGGTGCCCAGGGCGGCACGCGCCTTGATGGTCAGGATCACGATCCCCGTCTGCGGAGACAGGGCATCCCAGGCGTCGATGACGTCGCCGGTGTTTTCGGCGGTGAGCACTCGAACGCCGGCGAGCAGGAAACCCTGAAGGGCTGCGCGCTCACCAATGGCGGCGACAGTGGTCACGGATGTTTCCATGCGCGCGTCAGGCCCTGCCGATGAGGATGATCGCAATGATCAGGCCGTAGATGGCGATTCCTTCGGCGAGACCCACGACGACCATTGCGCGACCGAAGATCTCGGGGCGCTCGCTCATCGCCGCGAGAGCAGCTGATCCGGTATACGCGACGGCGAACGCGGCGCCGAGTGAGGATCCGGCGACCGCAATCGACGCGGCGATGAGTGCGGAGCTGTCGCTGCCGGAGGACGTCGCGGCCGCCGTGGTCGTCTGCAGGTTTGAGGCGGCTGCGGGTGCGGCATTCCACGCGGCGGCCACCAGGATCAGGGCCCCCGCCATGATCGCCGCATTGATACCCACGAGCACCGTGAGGCCAGACCTGCGCCGTCGTTTCAGAAGCAGGAGTGCACCGACCGTCGCGAGGAGAAAGAACGGGATTGTACCGAGCCAGATATTCACGTGGGTGGCCTTTCGATGGGACTCGTAGGGTGGTGGTCCGAACCGACCTCGGCAAGGTCATTCGTGAGGTCGGGGGCCCAGGGGCGGAAGGGCTGTCCTTCCGACTGAAAGATTCGAGAGAACAGCTCGTAGTATTCGAGTCGCAAAGCTTGGACACCGGATACGAGGGCTTCGAGCGCAAAGGTCAGGACGTTGCCGACGAGGAAGATGACGATGGCCGCCAGAGCCCCCCAGCCGGGAGACCACAGTCCGGTTGTGGCGGTCCACACCACCGCGAGCAGAGCCGCGTGGGTGAGCCCGAACGCGGCAAGCCGGGCAAAGGACACCACGTTGGACCCCAGGCGGATCACCGCGTCGACGAGCTCGATCCCCGCCTGCACGACTCCGGTGGCGCCACCCCCGGCCTCGACGAAGAACCCGATGAAGATGAAGACCAGCGCTGCTGCCGCCAGAACGGCCGAAACGCCCATCATGATGCCGAATCCGGCCACGGCGCCCCAGACGAGCAACCCCAGAGAAAGGAACAGGACGGAGCCCGCGACCCCGGAACTGGCATAGAGCGCAAAGCCCCAGCCGCCCTCCCTGACGCGGTTGATGGTGCCCAGGGCGTAGGCGCCGGCCAGGAGTATCGCCCCGAAAATCACGGCGGTGGTGAGCACCGGGATGGGGTTGGAGAGAGGGTCCAGCCACAGAACCGGGATGAGGCCCGTCGGGCCGAAAGCCTGTCCATACAGTGCACCGAAGATCATGGCGGCCAGCCCGGCGCCGGCCACGAACAGCCAGGCACGCTTGAGATTCCGCAACCTGCGGATTTGCCCGCTGCCCAGGATAAGGCCGATCACGAGCAGGATGGCACCGTGTCCCAGGTCGCCGAACATCATCCCGAACATGACGACGTAGGCCAGCCCGGCCAGACGAGACGGGTCGACGTCGGCATACGGCACCGTGCCGTACGTGTCGACGAGCGTGCGAGACATCCCTCCGCCGGGTTTTCCGGCCTGCAGGGTGGGCGGCTGAATACCGCGCGGGCGCGCCAGCGGTACCACGGCGGCGTCGAGGGCCGTGAGGCTGTCGGTCAGTGGGACGAGATCCCGCACGGGGGTCCACCCGACCCAGCCGACGTTCCCGTCGGAGGCGACGGCCACACCGATCACGCGCTCCATTTCTTCGAGGCCCTCTGCGGCGGGGACGGGCAGGTCCAGTTCCACAACGCCGCTCTGGGCGACGGCTGTGAGAACCTCACGTGAACGCTCCCGCGGGGCCACGATTGCCACACGTCTCATCTGGAGCGGGCTCAACGACTCACGCCACGGCATTGAGCACCTCGCTCGATCCGGCGCCGCGGTCGGCCGCGAACAGGGCAGCTCGCAGACGCCAGGAATCGCTCTGCAGCACGGTCAGGCTGGCGAGCACGGTGTCTGGCCCGGCGGGCGACACCCGGAGCATTCGAAAGGCGTCGTCTTCCATACGCAGGCGACAGCGCACTTCTGCCCGCCAGAGCTCATCCGGATGGTCGAGGCCGTCCAGAAGCTTGCGGGCCGTCGGTGGCAAGGCAACTTTCATGTCGGCCATGGTCGTCGCTGACTCCCATGCGGTTCCCAGCAGGGGGCGAACCCAGTGACGGAAACGAGACGAGGGCACGGACCGATCGACGAGAACCATCCTGGCCCCGCAGAGTCCGACCGCCATTTGCGCCCACGGCCGGGACGCTGGTGCGGCGCTCGCCAGTCGGCTGAGCCACGTGACCGTGAGAACGTCCGCCAGGGACGTCTGGCCGTCGGTGCCCGCATCACCCCAGGGTGTGAGGCGCAACCCGTCTCGAAGCTGTGCGGTCGATTGCGCGTTCCGCAACCGCGGCCACGCCGTGGAGAGCACACCAAGGTCGAAGTACTCGGGCGTTTCAGCGGCCGATGTGAACGTACCCTCGAGGGCCAGAATATTGTCGCGTTCGAAGCCCGCGGCCAGCGCGCGCACGAGTCGCGTGCCGCTGGCCGGAAGCCACCCGGCCAGGACCCGCAGTTGCCATAAGACGGTGTTCTGCGTGGCGCGCTCGTATTCGACCGGCGAGGTGCACGCGGCGAGCCTCTCGCCATACATGGTTCCGGACAGGAGCGCCAGCGCAGGCGCTGGAGACGTGTGCATGCTGATGGTGTGGCACAGACCCGCACCGACGCGGCGCTCGGCCATGGATCTGGCGCGCACGGATGCCGCAATCCAGCCGGCACTCATGCGCCGGCCAGCCGCTCGGCCACCAGCCTGTCGATGATGGTCTCGACGACGCGCGGCAGACGCGAGCGGCCGGCTCGTTGGAGATCGGCGCTCCTCCGGCTCGCCTCGTCCATTATCTGGGCGTCCCGCTCAGCGGCATCGCCGAGAACGCGTACCGCGGCCGCGGCCTGCTCTGCACTGACGTCCAGTCGTGCCTGGGCGATGATGCCCGCCGCCCGCTCACGCGACTGGCTGACCGTCCGATCCGCGTCTCGCCGGGCCGCCTCGACGATCCGACGACAGGCGTCCGCATCAGCGGCGAGCGCGGCGAAGACCTGAGCGAGCTCGACCTCGACCCCGGGGATATCCGCCGCGGGTACCCCGACAGGGGCCCCGGGGCCGGGTGCGCCGACCGGACGAAACCGGTCAAGAAAATTCGACCCTGCCATGAGACTCCCCGAGTGGTGGACGCATGCTGACAGTGGGAGTGTAGACCGACGAACCAAGACGTGCCAGCTCAAGCAGGAACGGACAGACCCCGGTCGGCGACCGTTGGCCCCCGGGTCGGGGCCTCTCCCGGATCCACGATGAGCCCGATCAGTCCTGGTCGTTCCGGCTGCGCGCGTCCGAGGACGCGAGACGGTGCACGGCGGCGAGTGGCACCGGGAGCCAGCTGGGTCGATTGCGGGTCTCGTACACGGTCTCGTAGACGGCTTTGTCCAACTCGAATGCCTCCAAAAGCGGGTCGTGATCGTCGACCGTGAGGCCGGAGCCCCGGGAGTACCCCTGCAGCACGGCGCGTCGCGCGGCCGCAGCCCAGGTCGCGATGCGTGCGGGATCGAGCTCCGGATGGTCGCGGGTGACAGTTGCGGCGACGTATGAGAAGGACCGAAGCAGGCCTGCCACATCCCGGATCGGCACATCCGGCTGGTCTCGTTCGGCGAGTGTTCGCATCGGTTCTCCCTCGAAGTCGAGGAGAATCCAGCCGCGGCCGGGCACGTCCAGGACTTGCCCAAGGTGCAGGTCGCCGTGGATGTGTTGCAGCCGCGGCCAGGCAACCGTGAGGGCGCGCGCGAAGATGTTCTCGACATCCGTGCGGATCCCGGCGAGGTCGGGCACGTCTGCGGTGGCGCTGCGAAAGCGGTCGAGCATGGCCGCGACCATCGCGACCATGATGCGAGGGCTCGCGACGAGAGTGGGCATGGCTTCGGCGAGATCGGTGTGCACCTCGGCGACTGCTTCTCCGAGCCGCCGGGCCCGTTCTGTGAAGTCCTCCCCGGCGGCGGCCGCGAGCAGGGCCGTTCGCCACGCATCCGACACGTCGGGGAAGAATTCCTGAGCGAAGGCCAGATGGCCGAATGCACGGCCGTCCGGTCGCAGACGGTCGGGCCACTCGGCAGCCAAATAGCCGACCGGCTCGGGAATGAATCGCGAGTCCGCGCGCGCCAGCGCCGATTGCACCACGACGTCCGGGTTGGCTCCGGGGTTAATGGTGCGGAAGATCTTGCAGATGACCGGTCGGGTGCGTTCGATCCCGTTGTCGGCGAGGTCCAGAATGACGGAAGTGTTCGATTGTTCGCCGACCAGAACCCGACTGGCGACCACCGTGGGGTGGGCCGAGACGACGCCGACCCCCGCAATCCGCTCACCGCGCACCGTGGTGGGCGCATTCACGTCGACGTATTCGGGAAAGGTTTCCTCCTGCAGCATGAAACGCAGAAGAGCGCTCGCGTACGCCGGGTCATGCGGTGCGTCGTAGACATATCGGGGGGTCCCGTCGGCACTGTGCACGATCGCGATCAGGGCCCCTTCGAGGGTCGGCACCGCTAGGGAGCGTATGGTGAGCGGAACCTGGTGGAGCGTGCGCTCGTCACCGTCAGCATTGCGCACCAGAAGGGTACGAATCTCCACCCCCGGATCGGGATTCGCCAGCGTCCACTGTGCCACTATGTGAAGCAGCGGACTGCGGCTGGATCCCGAATACCACCGCTGGGCCATCAGCCATCGGTTGAGGTATTCGGGGGCCGGTTCGTCATGAGGTTCGCGGCTGTCGTCCCACGATTGCGGGCTGTTCTGGTCACTCATGCGGACATCGTACGCGGGGAATGCAGTGTGCTCACAGGGCCCGTGGACCCTAGTCGGCCCGTCGGCAGGTTTTTATCCAGAGGGCCAGAGTGGGAGGCTCCCACGCGGATGCGCTGAGCTGTCTAGGCGATCGCCGAGATTCCGGTAACGGCCCGACCGACGAGAAGAGCATTAATCTCATAGCTGCCCTCGTAGGAGTAGATCGCTTCGGCGTCGGCGAAGATCTTGGCCATCTCGTAATCCGTGCTGATGCCGTTTCCGCCCAGGATCCCGCGACCGAGGGCCACGGTTTCGCGCATCCGGGCCGTGCAGGTGGATTTTGCGAGAGCGGCCTGATCCATGGTCAGTCGGTCTGTCTCCTGCAGACGTGCCATTTGAACCATCAGCGTGAGGCACAGCGTCGCGTTGCCGATCATTCGTGCGAGCTGTTCCTGAATGAGCTGGAATGCCGCGATGGGCCGTCCGAACTGTTGGCGTTCGAGAGCGTAAGCGCGGGCAACGTCGAATGCGGCGAACTGCTGGCCGACGGCCTGCCAGGACACCCAGACACGTGAATTACGCAGCAGTACGTTCGTGTCCCGAAAGCTATTCGTGCCGGGGAGCCGGTTGCCGAGCGGAATCCGGACATTCTCGAGGCGGATGTTCGCGTTCTGGACGATGCGCACGGCGATTTTGTTCTCTATGGTCGTCGTGCTGAAACCGTCACATTCTTTCTCGACGATGAAACCCTTGATCTGGCCGTCGGCGGTGTCCCTGGCCCAGACGAGCACGTAGTCGGCCATCGCGGCATTGCCGATCCAGCGCTTCTGGCCGTTGAGCACCCATTCCGACCCGTCGAGGGTGGCCGTCGTTTCCATCTCACGAGAGATATCCGACCCGTGCAGCGGCTCGGTCAGTGCGAAAGCCCCGACCTTCTTCAGCGCGAGCAGATCGGGGAGCAGTCGCTCCCTCTGCTCGTGGGAGCCGAGTTGTTCGATCGAAGCCGCAAACAGCTCGTGGTGCACGCCGAAGAAGGTGGAGATGGAGGTGTCGGCGCGGGTCAGCTCAAGTTGCAGGAGCCCGGTCAGCAGGTGGCTCGTCGTGCGGGAGCCGATGCCGCTCAAATTCTGAGCGGCCAGTTTCGGCAACAGCTCGAACGGAAACTCGGCCCGGTTCCAGTATTCGACCGCGATCGGGCGCACTTCCGTCTGAAAGAAGGTGCGCGCGTCGGCGAGGCGCCGCTGTTCGTCCGTCGAGAGCAGGTCCGTGACGAAGAGCAGGTCGCCTGTCGGATAGGGCGTTTCTTCGGTCGATTCCGGCAGGGGGTCGGGAGCGGCCGGGGTGGTGCGGTTGAACGTCATTGTCTACCTCGCGCGGATTATTGGTACGATTTCGAGTACGAGCGTACACCACAAGTTTCGAGAGGGTTCATGGAATGAGCACACCTGTTGCGGTCCGGCAGTCGCGTCAACGGTGGTCGGCTCGCCAGGACCAACTCTTCGGCCAGCTCGTCGAGCTCTTCCTGCGGGAGGGGTTTTCGGACATCACCCTGGCCGCGGCGGCACACCGGCTGCACTGCTCCAAGTCCACGATCTATTCCTTGGCGAGCAGTCGAGAGCAGCTCGTGCAGAAGGTCGTGGTGTTCTTCTTCAAGGGCGCTGCCGAGCGCGTGGAGCGCAAACTGGACGGCACCAGTGAGCCGACCGATAGGATCGCGGCCTATCTGCGCGGCGTCGGCGACGAGCTTCGACCCGCGTCCGCTGCCTTCATCGACGACGTGGCGGCCTTTCCGCCAGCGAACGCCATCTACGAGCGCAACACCCAGTTCGCCGCCGCCCGTGTCCATGACCTGATCAATGACGGCGTGCGAGAAGGTAGATTCCGCCACGTGCCCGCGGCGTTCATCGCCGAAGCGGTATCGGCCGTCATGGTGCGCATCCAGCAGCGTCATATCTCCGACAGCACGGGATTGACCGCCGCCGAGGCGTATGACGAACTGGCCGCCCTCGTCGTCAATGGAATTCGAGTGCACGACCGTGCGTGAGAAGATGAGGCTGACCATCGTGGCTAGAGCACAGGAGACAACGTGAACGCGTCACCCCTGCCGGTAGACCCGATTGCGGAGGCCCGCCGCCAGTGGGTGGAACATGGGTGGGCGGATGCCGCCGACGGAATGGCCGCGGTGACCGCCGTCATGCGCACCCAGCAGATCATCCTCGCTCGGATTGAGGCAGTTCTGAAGCCGCTTGGCGTCACCTTCGCTCGGTATGAGCTCCTGACGCTGCTGAGCTTCACCCGGAACGGCGCCCTCCCCATGAACAAGGCGAGTGCTCGGCTTCAGGTGCACCCGACGAGCGTGACCAACGCGGTGGACCGCCTTCAGGCATCCGGATATGTGCGACGTGTGGCGCACCCCAGCGATGGGAGGGCTACGCTCGTGGAGATCACGACCGCCGGTCGCGCCGTGGTGCTCGCCGCCACGGAGCGCCTCAACTCAGAGGTGTTCGGCACTCTGGGGCTGACGTCGACCGACGTCGAAAGCCTCATCGGCATCCTGGCCGACTTTCGCCGGGATGCCGGAGACTTCGCTTAGCGGTTGGTGAAGGTGGGCACTCGCTTCTCCACAAAGGCGGCCATTCCCTCTTTCTGATCTGCCGTGGCGAAGGTCGAGTGGAAGAGACGACGTTCCAAGCGGACGCCCTCGGCAAGGGTGGTCTCAAAGGCAGCGTTAACCGCCTCCTTGGCCAGCATCGCGATCGGCAAAGAGCGGCCGGCGATTGCGGCGGCCGTGGTGAGGGCATCGGTGAGCAGATCAGCGGCGGGTACAACCCGTGACACCAGGCCGCAGCGTTCGGCTTCGTCCGCCGCCATGGTGCGACCGGTCAGTATCATCTCCATGGCTTTCGCCTTGCCGATGGCCCGGGTCAGCCGTTGTGATCCGCCGATGCCGGGAATGACCCCCAGTTTAATTTCGGGCTGGCCGAACTTTGCGGTATCGGCCGCGATGATGAAGTCGCAGATCATGGCGAGCTCGCAGCCTCCACCCAGCGCGTGCCCGGCCACGGCCGCGATGACCGGGGTTCGCACGGCGGCGAGGTCGGACCAGCCGGCGAACCAATCCGCCGCGTACATGTCCATGTAGGTCTGTGGGGCCATCTCCTTGATGTCCGCACCCGCGGCAAAGGCCCGTTCGGAGCCGGTAATCACAATCGCCCCGATGTCACTGTCGCGATCGAGGTCTGTCGCCGCGGTGACGACGTCGCGCATGAGCGCATCGTTGAGAGCGTTGAGCGCTTCGGGACGATTCAGCGTAATGAGGCCGACTCGGCCGCGACGTTCCAGCAGAATGTTGTCGTAGGTATCCATGCGGTGTCTTCCCCCTCGGGTGGTGCGGTGGGTGTGGCCCGGTACGGAGGCCGTGCCTGTTCACCCAACGTACTAGGAAGTCCTAGTAATCCCTAGCTCTTTACGAGTAGGTTGAACCGATGACCAGTGTCGGAGGCCGCGTCACAGCCGATGTCGGCAGCCGTTCACCCCCAGGAGATGAAACATCATGACCTACGCCCCAGGCACGTCCGCGAGCACGACGACCAGTACCGAGAATTACCGGGCCGCGCGTGATCAGCTGCTGCGACTGCGCGAGGGGCACGTGCAGGCATCGGCTGAATTTGTCTGGCCGGATGTCGGCCCCAACTTCAACTGGGCGGTGGACTGGTTCGATGTGATCGCACGCGGTAACGACCAGATTGCGCTCTGGATCGTTGAGGAGGACGGTCGCGAACAGAGAATCAGTTACGCGGAGATGTCCCGGGTCTCCGATCAGGTTGCCACCTGGATGACGCAGATCGGTATCCGGCACGGCGACCACGTGATGCTCATGCTCGGCAACCAGGTCGAATTGTGGCAGGCGATGCTCGCCATCATGAAGATTGGTGCGGTCATCATGCCCACGTCGACGGTGCTGGGTGCCGCCGATCTCGAGGATCGGATCATTCGCGGTGGAGTCGACCATGTGCTGGCGAATGGAATCGACGCCGACAAGTTCGACGGCATTCCTGGTACCTACTCGCGAATCTGTGTGGACGGGGCGGTGACCGGATGGCTGAACTTCTCCGACGCCTATCTGGTCGTTCCCGAGGCGATACAGGCTGTTGTCGGTTCCCACGACCCGTCGCTCGTCTACTTCACCTCCGGCACGACTACGAAGCCGAAGATGGTCATGCACACCCAGACCTCGTATCCGGTCGGTCACCTGTCGACCATGTTCTGGCTGGGACTCCGGCCCGGTGACGTGCACCTGGCCATCAGCTCCCCGGGCTGGGGCAAGCATGCCTGGAGCAGCTTCTTCTCACCGTGGATCGCCGAGGCGACGGTCTTCGTCTTCAATTACGCGCGTTTCGACGCCAAGGCGCTCCTTGCTCAGCTGGAGAGGGCCGGAGTCAACACGTTTTGTGCCCCGCCGACGGTCTGGCGGATGCTCATCCAGGTCGACCTGACCGCTAAACCGTCGGGAATGCGCGAGCTTCTCTCAGCTGGCGAACCACTGAACCCGGAGGTGATCCGGCAGGTCGAACAGCACTGGGGACTGACCATTCGGGACGGCTTCGGGCAGACCGAAACCACGGCGACGATCGGCAACGCTCCGGGCTCGCGGCTGAAAGCAGGTTCGATGGGCATGCCGCTGCCCGGCGTGACCGTGCAGCTCATCGACCCGATCACGGGTGACCTCGCTGACGAGGGCGAAATCTGCCTCGATCTGTCCGCGAAACCGGCCAACCTGATGGCCGGTTATCACGGCGACCCGGACGGGACGTCCGAGGCGACCCGTGATGGGTATTACCACACGGGGGACGTGGCAAGCCGGGATGCCGACGGCTACATCACCTTCATCGGCCGAACGGATGACGTCTTCAAGTCCTCGGATTACAAGGTCTCCCCGTTCGAGGTGGAGAGCGTGCTGCTGGAGCACCCCGCAGTCGCCGAGGCGGCCGTTGTGCCGGCCCCGGATGAGACACGCCTGAACATCCCCAAGGCCTATATCTTTCTGGCCGAGGGCTGGGAACCCACGAGCGACACCGCCCTGGCGGTGTTGAGTCATGCCCGCAGCAACCTGCCGGCCTATATGCGCGTACGCCGGGTGGAATTCTTTGAGCTCCCGAAGACCAGCTCGGGCAAAATCCGCCGAGTCGAGCTTCGGGCGAGGGAAGACGCCGCTGCGGCCGCCGGGGCCACGCTGCCGGACGAGTGGCGCGACGACCACTTCCCCGAGCTCAAGCGGTAGACGTTCGTCTGCGCGGGCGGAGGGGGGAAAAAGGGACCATCGGCCCGGTGACAGGGGAATATCAGGCGTCTAGCATTTAAGTATGACCATCACCGAGGGCATTCGCAGCGCAACACACGACGCACCAACGGCCTGGGCCGGCTTTGCCGCAGGGCCGTGGCAGCGCGGGATCGATGTGCGGGATTTCATCCAGCGCAACTACACCCCGTATGAGGGCGATGCCGCTTTCCTCGCGGGGCCCACTCCCCGAACCCTGGGGATCTGGAAGCGCCTCACCGCTATGTTCCCGGACGAACGTGCCAGGGGCGTCTACGACGTGGATGCCACGACACCCGCATCGATCACGGCCCACGCCCCCGGGTACATCGACCGGGACAACGAAATTATCGTGGGCCTGCAAACGGATGCCCCGCTCAAGCGAGCGATCATGCCGTTCGGTGGTTGGCGGATGGTCGCGACCTCCCTCGAGACCTACGGCTACCCCGTATCGCCGGAACTCGAAACGATCTTCACGCACTACCGCAAGACCCATAACGACGGTGTCTTCGACGTCTACCCACCCGCCGTCAAGCGTGCCCGCCACAGTCACCTGATCACCGGGCTACCGGACGCCTACGGTCGCGGGCGCATCATCGGCGACTACCGCAGGGTGGCGCTCTACGGAGTCGATGCCTTGATTGCGGCCAAAGAGAGTGAGCGGGCCGAGCTGGATCTCGACTTCTCCACGGACGACATCATTCGGGCGCGCGAGGAGAATTCCGAGCAGGTGCGGGCGCTCCGCGAGCTCGTGCAGATGGCTGAGGCGTATGGGTTCGACATCCGGCGCCCGGCACGTGATGCGCGTGAAGCCGTGCAGTGGCTCTACTTCGCCTATCTGGGCGCGGTCAAGGAGCAGAATGGCGCGGCGATGTCCTTCGGACGCACCGCGGCCTTCCTCGACACCTATATTCAGCGTGATCTGGACTCCGGGGTCCTGGTGGAGCTCGGCGCTCAGGAACTCATTGACGACCTGGTCATCAAACTCCGCATCGTTCGATTCCTGCGCACGCCGGAATACGACGAACTGTTCTCGGGGGACCCGACATGGGTCACCGAGTCGCTCGGCGGCATCGGGCTCGACGGCAGGACGCTCGTCGTGAAGACCGCCTTCCGCTTTCTCCAAACGCTCTACAACCTCGGCCCGGCCCCCGAGCCCAACCTCACAGTGTTGTGGGCGTCGACGCTGCCGGAGGGTTTCAAGCGGTTCTGCGCACAGGTGTCGATCGACACCTCGGCAATTCAGTATGAATCCGACGATCTGATCCGGGACGCCTGGGGCGACGACGCCGCCATCGCCTGCTGCGTCTCGCCCATGCGCGTGGGCAAGCAGATGCAGTTCTTCGGCGCCAGGGTGAATATCGTGAAGGGACTGCTCTATTCACTCAACGGCGGCCGCGACGAGCTGACCGGAGAGCAGATAGCACCGGTAACGCCGGCCAACACCGCCGAGGTTCTCGACTACGACACGGTGTGGTCTGCCTACCTCAGCACCCTCGAATGGCTGGCCGAAACGTACGTGGATGCGCTGAACTGTATCCATTACATGCACGACAAGTATTCCTATGAGCGACTCGAGATGGCGCTGCACGACGGTGATGTTCTCCGCACCATGGCCTGCGGAATCGCCGGTCTCAGCGTGGCCGCCGATTCCCTGTCGGCCATCAAGTTCGCCACCGTTCGTCCGGTGCGAGACGCGACAGGCCTCATCGTGGACTACAGCATTGAGGGCGAATACCCGTCGTTCGGTAACGACGACGACCGTGTCGACTCGATCGCGGTCAGGATCGTGGAGGAATTCATGGACATGCTCCGGGAACACCCCACGTATCGCAACGCGGTTCATACCCAGTCGGTCCTGACGATCACGTCCAACGTGGTCTACGGCAAGAAGACGGGAAACACCCCCGACGGCCGGCGTGCTGGTGCGCCGTTCGCTCCCGGTGCCAATCCGATGAACGGCCGCGACCGGCACGGGATGCTCGCGTCGGCGCTCAGCGTCGCCAAGATCCCCTACGCCGAGGCCCAGGATGGGATTTCGCTCACCACCACCGTGGTGCCCGCCGGGCTCGGACACACCCCGGACGAGCAAGTTGCCAACCTGGTCGGGCTCATCGATGCGTACACGCTCACCGACGGGTACCACCTGAATATCAACGTGCTGAGTCGTGAAACCCTCGAGGACGCGATGGAACACCCCGAGAAGTACCCACAACTCACGATTCGGGTGTCCGGCTACGCCGTGAACTTCGTTCGTCTCACTCGGGAGCAGCAGCGGGACGTGATCAGCCGCACGTTCCACGCCGGAGTGTGATCGGGATGGCACCGAGCCACCCCGTTGCCGTGGAGCTGACCGACAGGCACCATCGCGCGCTTGCCTTGGCTAACGACGGCGCGACCGGGAGCGTGCACTCCTGGGAACTGGTCACGGCCGTCGACGGTCCCGGAACACGCCTCACCATCTTTCTCTCCGGATGCCTGCTGCGCTGTCAGTACTGCCACAACCCGGACACGTGGAAGCTGCGCGATGGCCGGGTGACCACCGTCGAGGAGATCATGGATCGCATCCGGCGGTATCAGCGGGCCTTTGTCGTCACGGGTGGAGGCGTGACGGTGTCAGGGGGAGAGCCCCTCATGCAATCGGCGTTCGTCGGCAGGATTTTCGCCGAGTGTCGGCGCCTCGGGATCCACACGGCCCTCGACACCTCGGGGTACCTGGGGACACGGGCGTCTGACGATCTGCTCGATGACACCGACCTTGTTCTGCTCGACGTGAAGTCGGGCCTGCCCGACACCTATCGAGAGGTGACGGGCCGGGAGCTCGCACCGACGATCGCGTTCGGTGGTCGCCTGGCGGAACGGGGCACAGCCGTCTGGGTCAGGTTCGTGCTGGTGCCGGGGCTGACCGATGCCCGAGACAATGTGGAGGCCGTCGCAGACATCGTGCAACGCTGGCCGAATGTGGAACGGGTGGAGGTGCTGCCCTTTCATCAAATGGGAGAAGACAAGTGGCACCGGCTGGGCCTGACGTATCCGTTGCACGGAACGCGCCCGCCGGACGATGCGCTGCTCGAACGGGTTCGGCAGCAATTTCGAGCACGAGGGCTCACCGTCTTCTGACGAACGGTTTTGCGTGGTCTCGTCAACTCCTGAGTCACGAGTCCCTCGTCGCGCCTCGACCGGCGGGGGCGGCGGGGCCTAGCGGGCGCCCAGCGCGCGCGGGGCTGCTCGCCGGCTCTCCGCTGTGTTCGAGCTCAGGGTTGCAGCGGACGGTAACTCGCGCCTGAGCAGGGCAGCGAAGTGTGGCGACGGCGAAACGCCGAGTTCGCGCTGGAGGGTGGCGGAAAAGTCCTGATGGGTGCGCACCGCCGACGCACGGTCGTCGGCGGCGAGATAGGCGCGCACCAGAAGGAGTTGCACACTCTCGCGGAGCGGCTCGACAGCCGCTGCCGCCCGCGCCGCGATCAGTGCGTGACCGGTGTCTCCGTGCGCGAGGTAGCGTTTGGCGACCACCTCGAGGGCGTCGACCCGTTCATGTATGAGCAGTTCCTGCTCGCAGACAACCCAGTCTTCGTACCAGCCGGGTAGGAGGTCGGCGGTGCGGAGCTGTTCCATCGTGCTGATCGGTATCACGGTGTCCCGTGAATCCAGGATGGTCCCGATCAGGCCGCGGAGCCGGTGCACGTCAACGGCGACATCGTCGTGCAACCGGAGCGGCTCGGTCGCGCACAGGAGAGATGGGAGCTCATGCGAAATGCGGAACAGACCCGCGCGCAGGTTTCCGGCCGCCCGCATTTCGGAACCGTCGGGCCAGAGCATGGTGGCGATGAAGTGCCGCGGTCTCACTCCCAGCAGGGCCAGTGAGGTGATGACACGCTGCTGACGCGCGCCGACGTCGACGGGTTCGCCGTTGCGTGTGAGCTGCCAGTACCCGAGAAGGGTCAGGCTCCACGGGGGAACAAGAGGTCGCATTGTTGCCCTCCTCGCATGGAGTGCCGAGTAGAAAACCCCGGGTCGTGAGCGCACGCGGGCGCTCCGTGTACGTGCGCTACGGACAGAATGGCCACTGACGCGCTCCTTGTCAATACGCGGCGGGGCCCAATCCGCGCGTCGACGCCCTCAGCCCTGCACGGGGGTCAGCCGAGCCACGCGTCTGCGAGACTGGACGCGTAACACCGCGCCCCGGTTCGACCGACCGACGCGTGTCAGACTCGCGCTTCGGCGCCGGAAGGACCACCATGTTCGACGTGTTCAGCAGTCCGCTTCCCGGAATTATTGTGACTATTGTCGCGGTCCTGGTTGTCGCCCTCATCTACGCCCGCACGATCTACAAGAACGCCGGACCCGACGAAGCGCTGATCATCACGGGCAAGAAATCGCGCAAGACGATCGTCGATGGCGCCACACTCGAAGAATCGGGCCAGCGGGTCGTGCACGGCCAGGGCGTATTCATCACCCCTTTCTTCCAGAAGGCATTCAAGATCAGCCTGCGAAGCCGCGCTATTGAGATCACGGCCGTTGCCCAGGACCGAAACGGAATCACCCTGTCTGTTGAGGCGGTCGCCATCGTCAAGGTCGGAGACTCGCCGAAGTCCATTCGAGCCGCGGCCCAGCGGTTCCTTGGCCAGGACAAGAACATCGACGGCTTCGCGCAGGAAGTCCTGAGCGGTTCCCTGCGCTCGTCGATCGGCGCTACCGATGTGATGACCGTCATTCAGAAGCGAGATGAACTCGGCTCCGCAGTGCTCGCCACCGCCCGCGAATCCCTCGCCAACCAGGGTCTCGATGTCGACTCCTTCGAGATCAAGGGCATCACAGACGAGAACGACTACATTCGCGACATCGGTCGAGCGGAACAGGCCAAGGTTCGTCGTCAGGCCGAGGTCGCTGAGCACTTCGCGAATCGTGAGTCGCAAGAGGCGTTGATCACCGCCGAGCAGGCCATCGCGGAGGCCCAGAACACTCTGGCTCTTCGTCGGGCCGCGCTCCAGCTCGACACCGACAAGGCGGCCGCAGAGGCCGCCGCGTCTAAGCCGCTTGCAGAGGCGAAGGCGCAGCAGGCGATCGTGCAGGAGCAGGAACTGACCGCGCAGCGGCGGGCGAGCCTGCGCAAGGCCGAACTCGAATCCGAGGTGAACGCGATCGCGGACGCGGATGCGTACCGAATCCGAGTGACAGCGCTGGCCGCAGCCGAGGCGTCAGTCGCAAAGGCGAGAGCGGAACGTGACAGCCGTGTCGCGAATGCCGAAGCCACGCGTGCGGAAGGCCAGGCCGAGGCCGACGCCATCCTTGCTCGCGGTACGGCTGAGGCGACTGCCACCCGTCTGTCGGCCGAGGCAGTGGCGGAGCAGTCTGAGGCGCTGATTCAGCTGCGACTCGTCGAGATGTTGCCGCAGATCGCTCACGAACTTGCCGCCCCGATGTCCAACATCGACCAGCTCACAGTGATCTCCACGGACGGTGCAAGCCAGCTGAGCAAGAACGTCGCCTCGGGTTTCTCCGAGGTTGACGCGGTGCTCAACTCCACCATGGGGCTGGGTATCAAGGACCTCCTCGGCGGGTTGGTCGGCGGTACCGCTGTCGGAGCGGCACTGGCCAAGACTCCCGCGCAGAAGTCACCCGCCGTGCCGGATCTCGTGGAGCCGGCATATGCGGAGGCCGACGGCCCCTCGGCCGAGGACATCGACCTCGACGTGCTCGCGGCCAACGTCGGCGCCGATGCGGCGGATGCCGCTCGCCACGCCGCGGCCGGGTTCGTAGGTGGTCTGAAGAAGTAGGCTCACCCGGCCGCGCGGGACGGTCCGTGCGCGAGGGCTGAGCCCTGCCGGATGGGTGGCCCAGGTGGACCGCCCATCCCGTGGTAGCAGGCCCTGTCCCATGTGCGGCTACGTTCCGGTGCTGAAGCCCGGAGCGACCGCTGTGGCCTGCGGGAACATCATCATGCATCACGGGGACGACGGGGCTGCGCCTCGCTCTCCGGCCACCGCCTGCGTACGGGCGTGCACAGGCAGGCCCGGTCGCGGGCCGGGAATCGTTGTCCAGATCGCCCCTGCGCACTCCGGTCTCCCACCGTGGCGGAGCGGCGGGGGGCTTCACGCCGAGGACCGCAATAAAGATGAAACATTTCGAGCGGCGCGCCACTAGCGATTCATGCGATCTTGTTGTTCTATAGAGCCCACGAGGGGGATAAGGGAGCAATCATGGTCACCAGTGCGACGTCCCCTCCTGAGTTTTCGGAGCGCCGAACTCTTGCGGGCATCGCGAGTGGGGTGCTGGGATTCGTCGCCATGAGCGCTGTCGTGGGCATACTCGTCACGGCGAGCGTGGCGCCCGTTCTGGCTGTCTCGGCTCTGGCAGCGACCAACACCATCAACGTGTTCGAGGGGCTTCCTTCCTTCGTGACCATTGACGCGCTCTCGCAGAAAAGCAACATCTATGCCGTGCAGACGGACGGAACGCCGGTGCTGTTGGCGTCCTTCTACGACCAGAACCGAATCGAGGTGGGGTTTGATGCGATCAGCCCCTACGCCAAGGACGCGGCCATCGCGGGTGAAGATCCTCGGTTCTATGAGCACGGTGGAATCGATCTGCAGGGAACGCTCCGCGCGACGGCGTCGACGGTGTCGGGCGGAGCCACCCAGGGCGGATCATCGATCACGCAGCAATACGTCAAGAATGTGCTCATTCAAAAATGTGAGCTGATCTCCGACGCCGCGAAGCATGACGACTGTTATGCCCAAGCTACCGAGACGACCCCGGAGCGCAAGCTGAAGGAAATGCGCCTCGCCATCGGGGTGGAAAAGGCCATGGGCAAGAACGATATTTTGCGCCAGTACTTCAATATCGCCGGTTTTGGTGGCACGGTCTACGGCATCGAGGCCGCTGCAAACTATTACTACAACACGACGGCGGCGAATCTGACGCTCGCTCAGGCGGCGAGCCTCGTCGCGATCGTGAACAATCCGGTGAAATTTCAGATCGACAAGCCGAACAGTGTCTCCAACGGAGCCGCAAACGGATACGCGGCCAACAGGCAGCGCCGTGACTACCTGCTGGGAGCCATGCTCAAGTACGACAAGATTTCTCAGACGGACTACGACGCCGCGATCGCGACTCCGATCGAACCCGTCATCACTGAGCCAGTACGGGGTGCCAGACAGCTCTGGCCAATGCCTACTTCTGCGACTATGTCACGAAGATTCTGCAGAATGACCCTGCTTTCGGCGATGATGGCGCGGCGCGCATGCTCAACTTCCGCCGCGGCGGCTACGACGTCTACACGACCCTGGACCTCGACATCCAGCAGGCGGCCGTGGCAACGATGGACGCTCAGGTGCCGAAGACCTTCGCGAAGCCGATCTGGGTGCGGTGATCTCGAGTGTGCAGGTCGGCACGGGACGGGTGCTGGCCATGACGCAGAACAAGGATTACAGCCAGGATCCCGCCGTGCAGGCGACCGGGGCCAACTACACCGGTATCAACTACAACACGGATTACGCCTATGGCGGTTCGAGCGGTTTTCAGCCTGGTTCGTCGTACAAGGTTTTCACCCTGGCTGAGTGGCTCAAGGAGGGACACCAGCTGAGCGAACGCGTGGACTCACGACGCAAATCGAACTGGGGCACGTTTCAGGACAGCTGTCTGGGCCCGCAGAATTATGACAGTCAACGCTGGAACCCGCGGAACGACCAGAACGAGCCCGGGGGAAACTACACGGCCCTCGAGTCCACCGTACGGTCGATCAACACGGGTTTCATCGGCATGGCCAAGAGACTGGACCTGTGTGGGATTCGGAAGACGGCCGAGAGTTTCCTGGTTCATCGGGCCGATGGCAAACCTCTGTCGCAGACCGCTGCTACGGTGATCGGCACGAACGAGGTGGCGCCGCTCACCATGGCTGTGGCGTTCGCGGGCATCGCGAACAAGGGAGTGACCTGCAGCCCGATTGCGATCGACAGGATCGTGGGTCCGGACGGCACGGAACTGCCGGTTCCAAAATCAGAGTGCGCCGCGTCCGTTGACCCGCTCGTCGATGCGGGGATGACCTACGGGATGCGACGCGTGATGACCAAGGGCACGGCGCAGCAGTCCAATGCCGCGACGAAGCCGTGGGTGCCCATGATCGGTAAGACCGGAACCACGGATGGTGCAAAGAACACCTGGATGAGCGGCGCGAGTTCCAAGGTGGCCACCGTGGTCGCGGTTGTCAGCCTGTCGGGTAGTGTCAACCAGCGTCGCCTGAATTTTCCGAGCGGTCCGGTTGCCACGGCACGGCACCGCATGTGGCCTGCCGTGATGTCAGTGGCGAACGCAAAATACGGCGGCGATGACCTGGTTGAGGCGGGCGGTCCCGGCTCGGCGTCGCCCTCGCCCCGGCCCGTTGCTCCCGCGCGGTAGCGACCCGGATCAGGCGCGTCGGGTAGAACGGAACTCCAGCAGGGTGCCGGGCGCGATCGTGACATCGGCGAGTTCGCGCGTGTGGCGTTCCCGGACTTCCCGTGCGACATCGAAGAGGTCCCAGAGGTTTTCTCCCGTGACCGAGACTCCCTTCGCTCCCGAGCGGCGGGTGTGGCCGCGCACGAGCATGTAATTGGTCTGGAAGACTCGTCCGCCCACGCGTTCCTGCGCATCATGGAAGAACACGACATTCGATACCGGGCCGGTGCCGTCATCGAGGCTCACGAACACGACACGTCGTCCACCGCGCATGGGCGGGGTGTTCGTGGCCCGTCGTACGCCGGCGATGAGCACCTCGGTGCCGCCGGGGAGGGAACCGAGCGCGGAAGCCGGAGTGACGCCCAGCTCGGCAAACAGTGCATGGAACCTGGTCATCTGGTGGTCAGAAACGGCGAGGTTCAGATCGAGCAGCTCAAGGTCTGTTTGCGTTCGTCCTCGCAGCTCGAGAGACGTCACGGCTGCCGCCTTGTCCCCGTTGTTGCCACTTCCATAATTGTGCACCGGCAATTCGACATCGAAAGCGAGTTGTTCGGCCGTGATTGCGACGGCTGTACCGCGCAAGGACTGGATGTGGGCGAGGAGCTCGTGGCGTCGTGTTCGGTCATAGTCGATGAAACAGTCAAGTGCGC
Source organism: Cryobacterium sp. MLB-32 (assembly GCF_000738085.1). Taxonomy (GTDB): domain Bacteria; phylum Actinomycetota; class Actinomycetes; order Actinomycetales; family Microbacteriaceae; genus Cryobacterium. The sequence continues at coordinate 38,859 of NZ_JPRS01000003.1, read as the reverse complement.
CGACCCGGGCGAGTGCCTCGAAGGAACGCCGGCGAGGTCTCACCCTGTCGCGAAAGTCTTGCAGTGAGCTGAACGGTTGATGTCGGACAATGCGGGCACGCTCCGTTTCGTTGCTTCCGACCAGCTCAGGCAGTGCAAGCCGGATGCCCTGGCTTCCGTCGGGGAGCGCCTCAACTCGATAGTCGAGCGCGCTTCGCTGCACATCGAGGCCCAACACCGGTACCCGCAGGGTTCGCGCCTCCGCCACCAGCAGGTCTTTCGGCCACATGCCGGGATCATGCGTGAGTAGACCGGCCAGGAACTCCGCCGGATGATGGGTCTTGAGCCACGCGGATTGATAGGTGGGCAGGGCGAATGCGGCTCCGTGAGCTTTGGCGAAACCGAAGCTGCCGAATCCGGCGAGCACGGTCCACACTCGATTGATGACGTGTTCGGGGAACCCGCGCAGAAGTGCTCGCTCGCGAACGAATGCCTCGATGGCGGGAAGCTCCTCGGGCTTACCCAGATGGCGACGGAAAACATCCGCTTTGCCGAGCCCGCAGCCGGTCAGCTCGTCGAACAGGCGCATGACCTGCTCGTGGAAGATGACGACGCCGTTGGTTTCTTCGAGGATGTGCCGAAAACGCGGGTGGAGATAGTCGGGTGCTGTCTCGCCGTGCCGGGCCTGCAAATAGGTGAGTGGCATGTTGTTCTTCATGGGGCCGGGCCGGAACAATGATATTTCCACGGTCAGGTCGTTGAACACCTCTGGCTGCAGCTTGCCCACGAGCTCCATCTGGCCCGGTGACTCGAGTTGGAAGATGCCGAGGGTGCGGGTGGACCGGATGAGCTCGTACGTTCCAGGGTCGTCGAGAGGAATCCTGTCAAGGTCGATACTCTCCCCGGTGAGTCGTCGGTGTTCTTCGACGGCGTGGGCCATGGCCGATTGCATGCGCACGCCGAGAATGTCGAGTTTGATGAGGCCCATCGGGTCCATGTCGTGCTTGTCGAACTGCGACATCGGCAGTCCCATGCCCGAGGCCTGCACCGGGGTTCGGTCAAGCAGGCTCGCGTCGGAGAGGATGACCCCGCACGGATGCACCGAAATATGCCGGGGGAGGCGGTCGAGCCGTGCCGTGAGGTCGACGAGGAGATCGAGTTGCTGCGATTCACGTACCTCGGTGGCGAGTGCGGCGAGCTCGGGCTTCTCCTCGAGGGCGCGGCGGAAGTCGCGGGCGTTGAACCGCCACATCTGTTTGGCGATCGAGGCGATCTGGTCGTCCGGCAGGCCCAGAGCGAGGCCGGCGTCACGCACAGCCCCGCGCCCACGGTATGCATTGGTCATCGACATCAGGGAGACGCGGTCGCTGCCGAACGTCTCGAATATTTTTCGATAGATGTCGTGACGACGAGCCGACTCAACATCAAGGTCGATGTCGGGGAGCGTCTGCCGTTCCGGCGAGAGGAAACGCTCAAAGAGCAGACCGTTCGAGATGGGTTCGACGGACGAGGTGCGAAGCGCGTAATTGAGCACGGAACCTACGCCCGAACCGCGCGCCTGAATGCGAATTCCCATGTCGCGGATGATGTCGGCGACTCGGGCCACTGTGAGGAAATAGCTCGCGAAACCCAGGTGCTCGACCGTCTTCATCTCCCGGGCCAGCTGTGCGTGGGCGGCGTCCATGGTCGCCGTACCCGTGCCGGAGTACAGATCCGTGATGCCGTGCCGGGCCCGGTTCCACAGCTCGTGCACCGGATCACCGGTGACGCCGATGATCCGAGCTTCGGGCATGCGGGGGCGGCCAAGGCCGATATCAGTGTGCGGATCGAGGCCGCACTGATCGGCGAGTCGAGCCGTATCGTAGAACAGGCGTTCGAGTGCGCCGTCCTCGTGTGATCCGGCATCCACGACCATGCGCGCGACCTGATGCATGGCCGCGGTCGGTTTGAGCCAGGCTTGTCCGTTGGTCTGCAGCGTATCGCGGGTTTCGAGCTCGGCGAGGGGGGTGAGGTGTCGGGCGGCGTCGGCCAGATCGGCGGTGACGGCATCTCCTGCCGTCCCATAACGCACCGCGTTGGAGAGCACCGCGGGCAGGCCGGAATGCTCGGCGAGGGACAGCATCCGAGTGGCGGGGGCGACGCTGCCGGGGGTGCCGGGTTCGGCCAAATGGCACACGATCTCAAGTTGGATCGAGTGCGCCGGCATCACCCGCAGCCAGGCGGTGAGGCGCACCTGGGCATCGGTGCTGTCGCGCTGTTGGATGGCGACGCCCACGTCTGAGGACGGTCCCAACAGAACGGTCAGGGACCGCAACTCGGCCAGTTCGGCGAGGTGCGCCCGAGAGATGCTCGGGGTCATGCCTGCTCTGGCCCGGCCGGCGGCACTGCTGTTGTGGCCGGCGCCGCTGTGGTGTCTGGCACTGCTGAGGTGGCTAGCGCTGCTGTGGTGGCTAGCGCTGCTGCTGTGGCTAGCGCTGACGGCGCGGCAGAGAGCGGCATACCCGCGGCCGCTGTTATTGCCGTGCGCGAGCACCACGACCCGTCCGAGGGAACGGTACTCGTCGTCATGGACAGCCAGGTCTGCGCCGAGCCCTGCCCTGATACCGGCGGCAACGCAGGCTCTCAGGTGTTTGACTGCGCCATACAGGCCATCGACATCAGTGCTGGCGAGAAAGGTTGCACCCTGTTCGGCCGCCTGCTCGACGAGGGACTCGGGAAGGGTGACTCCGTAGTGGGTGGAGTAGGCGCTCGCAACGTGGAGGTGGGGGAAGGACATCGTTCCTGCTCACCCCCAGTCCAGAGCGAGCGTCCAGGCACCATCGGCACCGCGGCGTAGATCATAACGGTGCTGTTCCTCACCTCCGCGTGACGCATCGAGACGCCACAGCTCGGTGTCGATTCGGGTGGGGGAGCCGGCATTTTCCCACCAGCTGGTTCGTTTGAAGACGGCTTGGGGCTGCCCGATAACGGTGTGTTCGAACCGGTTCCACACGAATGCGCGTGGGTCTCCCTCGCTCGTGAGCTCTACGTCAACCGGTGCGTCAATAATCTGCGGCATGGCCGGACTCCTCACTCGAAAATAGAATAAATGTTCTATAGGAAAAGTGTATGCCACCCCGCCGACACTCGCCAGAGCTTGCTGAGGAAAAGGTTCGTCCCGGCCAAAGCTTTCGGTTCGTCGAGCCTCCGGACGTCGCCGGTGAGAGAGTGAAATAGCCTGAAGGCATGAGTACTCCCGCGGCGATGACGCCGCTCACCGTGGTCGTTGCGCCCGATTCGTTCAAGGGCAGTTTGAGCGCCGCCGAGGCCGCGGCCGCCATGGCCGAGGGAGCCCGAGCGGTTTTCGGTCCTGACGCCGTCATCGTGCAGTGCCCCATGGCCGACGGCGGCGAGGGAACCCTCGACGCCGTGCTGGCTGTCTGGGGCGTGCCGGCCCGAACGCTGTCTACCGTCGACGCGCTCGGCAGGCCCCGACAGGCGCGGGTCGGAATATCGTCCGACGGCCGAACCGCCGTCATTGAGGCTGCCGAAGCCAACGGGTTGCCAGACGTCTCGGACGTCGAGCTGGAGCCCCTCCGCGCCGACAGCTTCGGTGTCGGGATCCTCGCACACGATCTGCTCGATCAGGGCGTCGACGAGATCCTGCTCTGCGTGGGAGGGTCGGCCAGTACCGACGGGGGAACCGGCCTGCTCAGCGCGCTCGGCGTGGCGTTCCTTGACCACGCCGGACAGGTCGTCCCTCCCGGAGGGGCCGGTCTCGGCGCCATCCGCGCGATCGACGTATCCGGCCTGCATGAGCGGGCCCGTCGTGTGCGGTGGCGTCTGGCCGTCGACGTCAGCAATCCGCTGTGCGGTGAGCAGGGGGCGGCATCCGTGTTCGGACCGCAAAAGGGCGCTTCCGCGGCCGATGTGCACGTGCTCGATGCCGGCCTGGCCCATCTCTGCGCCGTGGTTGAGCGCGCCACCGGGCTCAGCATGCTCGACAGGCCCGGCGCCGGTGCCGCCGGCGGCATGCCGGCCACGCTCGTTCCCCTCCTCGGGGCCGAGATGATGCCCGGTTCGACGATGGTGGCGGATGCCGTCGGACTGGCCGACCGATTGGCCGGCGCGGACCTCGTGCTCACCGGGGAAGGTCGTTTCGACTCCCAGTCCCTCGCCGGCAAGGTCGTCGACGCGGTCACCCGGCTCTCGCCGACCGCGGCCCGGGTGATCGTGATCGCGGGCAGCGTCGGGCTGTCGTCCGACCAGACCCGAGCGGCCGGTCTCACGGCGGCCTTCTCCATCGCAAACGGCCCAGCCTCCCTCGCGGAACTTCAGCGAAACGCCTTCGACCGCGTTCGTGACGTCACAGCGCAGGTCTGCGCAATTCTCTAATGTCCGATCGGGGCGATGGACAGCGCTCAGGGCGGACCGCGCAGCGCCCATCCCCGTTGTATGTGCAGGAGCTGGGAATCACGTCGCGGGCACGTGATCCCCCCATATAGTTGCGTTGTAGTGCTCCAACTAGATCAATCACATGTTGTTCGGATTAGTCCTGATCAGCAGACAAAAACTAGGAAGGAAGTTCATGACGGGGAACAGAGCAGTTGCCTACAAGAGTGCGGGAGAAGTCGAGGTCATCGACATTGACTACCCAACATTCGAACTGAAGGACGGGCCGGGCGTCAACCCGGCCAACGTCGGTCGCAAGGTGCCGCACGGCGTGATCCTGCGCACGGTCACCACCAATATCTGCGGATCAGACCAGCACATGGTGCGCGGTCGGACCACAGCCCCCAAAAACCTCGTGCTGGGGCACGAAATCACGGGCGAAGTGGTCGAGGTGGGCCCCGACGTTGAATTCATCAAGGTCGGAGACATCTGCTCCGTACCGTTCAACATCTCCTGCGGTCGCTGCCGCAACTGTAAGGAACGCAAGACGGGCATCTGCCTCAATGTGAACCCGGATCGCCCCGGCAGCGCCTACGGCTACGTCGACATGGGCGGCTGGGTCGGCGGGCAGGCAGAATACGTACTCGTCCCGTATGCCGACTGGAACCTGCTGAAGTTCCCTGACCGGGACCAGGCCCTGGAGAAAATCATGGACCTCACCATGCTCTCCGACATCTTCCCGACCGGCTTTCACGGCGCCTACACCGCCGGTGTCGGCGTGGGGTCAACGGTGTATGTGGCCGGCGCAGGCCCGGTGGGACTCGCGGCCGCCGTCTCGGCGCAACTGCTCGGTGCAGCGGTCGTCATTGTCGGCGACATGAACCCCGAGCGCCTCGCGCAGGCTCGCAGTTTCGGCTGCGAGACCATCGACCTCACCAAGGGCGAGCCGGGGGAGCAGATCGAACAGATCCTCGGCGTACCCGAGGTCGATGCGGGTGTCGATGCCGTGGGCTTCGAGGCACGAGGCCATGGCAAGTCAGCGGGTGAGGAGGCACCGGCCACGGTGCTCAATTCCCTGATGACGGTCACGGCTGCCGGTGGTGGTCTGGGCATTCCGGGACTCTACGTCACGGGTGACCCGGGAGCCAAGGACGCCGCTGCCCAGGTCGGCTCTCTCTCGATTCGACTCGGCCTCGGCTGGGCCAAGTCGCTCACCTTCGCCACCGGGCAGTGCCCGGTGATGAAGTACAACCGCCAGTTGATGATGGCGATCCTGCACGACAAGGTGCAGATCGGCAAGGCTGTGAACGCCAAGGCGATCAGTCTCGAGGACGCCCCGCGCGGCTACGCCGAGTTCGACGCCGGTGCCGCAACGAAGTACGTGCTCAATCCGAACGGTTACGTGAAGGCCTAGGTCCCAGGCAACTGTCACAATAACGGATGTCCCGCCCGGGGCATCCGTTGTTGTGTTTGGTCAGCCGGCACCGCGCTGCCCGGAGTGCCCACTGGTGAGCCTGCGTACATCACGGGGTTGCACGCTCTGGTTCACTGGTTCACTGGTTCACTGGCTCATTCCCTTCTGGTGATCCGAACGGTCCCGGTGTGAACCGTACGTCGCGGCGCGTTACCCGTGCCTGACCCGTGCCTGACCCGTGGCGCACTGCGCGTGAACACAGACTGGAGGATTAGGCTGGTTGAATGACAGGCGTCGATGTAACAGCACCCACTCCGCGTTTCTACAGCCACTTGTCGGATATCCCGCTCCTGACCGAGAAACCCACCGGACGTGTGACGGATCACCGCAACCGGGCATTGCAGGACCTGCGGCTCTCGGTCACCGATCGTTGCAACTTTCGCTGTGTGTACTGCATGCCCAAAGAGATCTTCGGCAAAGACTTCGCGTTCATGGAGCGCGACGAGCTCATGACCTTCGAGGAGATGACTCGCCTCGCACGCATCTCCGTGGCGCACGGCGTGGAAAAGATTCGTCTCACCGGCGGCGAACCGCTGCTGCGGCGCGGCCTCGAGCAACTCGTGGGCATGCTTGCGGCGCTCCGAACGCCCGATGGGCGCGAGATCGACATCGCGTTGACCACCAACGGCTCCGTGCTGGCCACCAAGGCCCAGGCGCTCAAGGATGCCGGCCTCAAGCGCGTCACCGTGTCACTGGACTCCCTCGATGACGAGACCTTCCAGGCCATGAACGATGTCAAATTCTCGGTGGACAAGGTTCTGAAGGGCATCGACGTCGCCCATGAGGTCGGCCTCGGTCCCATCAAGATCAACATGGTCATGCAGCGCGGCAAGAACGACCAGGACATCGTGGCGATGGCCCGTCATTTCAAAGGCACGCCGTATATTCTGCGCTTCATCGAGTTCATGGACGTGGGCACGAGCAACGGGTGGGAGATGGGCGCTGTGGTGCCCTCCGCCGAGGTCGTCAGTCGCATCCACGCAGAGATGCCCCTTGAGGAGGTAGCCCCGAACTATGACGGCGAGACCTCGAGGCGCTGGCGTTATCAGGACGGGAGCGGAGAGATCGGCGTGATCTCAAGCGTGACGCAATCCTTCTGCCATTCGTGCTCTCGTGCGCGGGTGTCCACGGACGGCAAGCTTTTCACCTGCCTGTTCGCGACGGATGGGCACGACCTCCGCGCCCTCATGCGCGGGGGATGCACCGACGAGCAGCTCTCCACCGTGATGGCCCATATTTGGCGCGAGCGTACCGACCGATACTCGGAGCTTCGCAGCTCCAAGACCCGGGAACTGCGGGCGTCAGGAAAGAAGAAAATTGAGATGTCTTACATTGGCGGTTAACTAACATGGGCAGAATTACGGCACGACGCAAGATTGTGCGGTTGACGGTGGGGGAGAGCCGAATCAGTCGCGAGGACTTCCTCGCGGTCGAGGAACCCCTGGAAATGCGCGTCAATGGCAGGTCGTTGGCGGTCACCATGCGCACACCCGGAAACGACTTCGACCTCGCTGCGGGGTTTCTCGTGTCGGAGGGCATCATTACCCGGGGTGCGCATTTCAGCGCCGCGCGGTACTGCGCCGGTGCGACTGTTGACGGGGAAAACACGTACAACGTGATGGACGTGACCCTGGCCGACGGTGTCGCACCGCCCGATCCGAGCCTGGAACGCTCGTTCATCACCACGAGTTCCTGCGGTTTGTGCGGGAAGGCAAGCATCGACGCCGTGCGCACGAAATCGATCTACGACGTGGCCGCGGATGCCTTGCGCGTGGATGCCGGCCTGCTGACGACGTTCCCACGGCTGCTCCGCGCCGGACAGGATGTCTTCCACAAGACCGGCGGGCTGCACGCGGCAGCGCTCTTCGACGGCACAACCGGCGAACTTCTCGTGCTGCGAGAAGATGTGGGCCGACACAATGCCGTCGACAAGGTCATCGGCTGGGCCGTGAAAGAGGAGCGCCTGCCGCTGACCGGAACGGTTCTGATGGTGTCGAGCCGGGCCAGCTTCGAACTGGCCCAGAAGGCACTGATGGCCGGGATCCCGGTGCTCGCCGCGGTATCGGCCCCATCGTCATTGGCGGCTGAATTCGCGGCCGAGGTGGGGATGACCCTCGTGGGATTCCTCCGGGGAGAGTCGATGGTCATTTACGCCGGGGACCACCGCATCGTGGAGGCTGGCTCTGGCGCTGGCGACGAGGAACGGGCGCACGCGAGCCCGACCGTCATAGTCTGAGCGGATCACACACGAAGGGCTGTTGAGGCGGGTGCATGCACCCGCCCCGGCAGCCCTTCGTCGTTGTCTCGTTAGGCGAGGGCCGGTTCCTCGGCCCGTGCCACGAAGCGCACCGCCATCGCCTTGTAACCGGGAGTGTTCGACTCACGCGCCACGAGCTCGCGATGCATCAGCGCGTTTGCCTCCGGGAAATACGCGGCCGCGCATCCGCGTGGCGTGGGGTACACGACCAGCCGGAAGCTGTCTGCTCGGCGTTCCGTGCCCTGGAAGGTGCTGATGACGTCGACCATGTCGCGGTCCTGGAAGCCCATGTCGACCGCATCCTCGGCGTTGATGAGAATGACCCGGCGACCGTTGGAGATGCCACGGTAGCGGTCGTCGAGGCCGTAGAACGTGGTGTTGTACTGGTCGTGGCTGCGCATCGTCTGCAGGATCAGGTGCCCCTCCGGTGGCGTCAGGTATTCCAGCGGGCTCACCGTGAATCGGGCCAGACCGATGTCGGTCTTGAAGCTGCGGGTATCACGCGGCGGGTTCGGAAGCACGAACCCGTTCTTGGTTTTGAGGCGAGCGTTGAAGTCCTCAAAGCCAGGAATGACCCGGGAGATGTGGTCACGGATGACGTCGTAGTCGTCGGCCATCGCCTTCCAGTCGATCACGTGGTCGGCGCCCAAAGTCGCGTTCGCCATTCGAGCGATGATCACGGGTTCGGCCAGCATGTGCTCCGACACGGGGTCAAGGCGTCCCTGGGTTGTGCGAACGACGGACATGGAGTCTTCGACCGAAAGCACCTGACGACCACCGGGGTGCTTATCGTCGGTGTCGGTGCGGCCGAGTGTTGGCAGGATGAGCGACGTCTGGCCGTGCTTCACGTGGGAGCGGTTCGGTTTGGTGGACACACTCACCGTGAGTCCCACGCGCTGCATGGCTCCCTCGAGCAGCTCCGTGTCGGAGCAGGCGAGGGCGAAGTTGCCGCCCATCGAGATGAAGACGTCCACGTTGTCATGCACGAAGGCATCGACGGTGTCGACCGAGTCCAGGCCGTGTGCTCGTGGCGACTCGATCGAGAACTCGAGGTCGAGGGCGGCAAGGCTCTCTTCCTTCGGCTTCTCCCAGACGCCCATGGTGCGGTCGCCCTGCACGTTGGAGTGCCCGCGCACCGGGCAGGCGCCCGCGCCGGGCTTGCCGAAGTTTCCCTGCAACAGAAGCAGGTTGATGATCTCCTTGAGCGTGTTCACGGAGTGCGGCTGCTGGGTGAGGCCGAGTGCCCAGCAGATGATCGTGGCCTTGGATTCGACCATCATCTGGGCGACCGTGGCGATGTGCTCGCGGGTCAGTCCCGTGGCAGCCTCGGTCTCGTCCCAGTCGATTGTCTTGCGAGCGGCGCGATACGCGTCGATGCCGTCCGTGTTCTCGGCGATGAAAGCGTGGTCGACGACCGACCCGGGAACGCGCTCCTCGGCTTCGAGCAGCAGGTGGCCGAGCGCCTGGAACAGTGCGAGGTCCGCGCCGACCTTGATCTGCAGGAACTCGTCGGCGAGGTCGACGCCTTTCCCGACGAGGCCGGTGGGTGTCTGCGGGTCGCGGAAGTTGAACAGGCCCGCCTCAGGAAGCGGATTGACGGCGACGATCTTGCCGCCGTTGTCCTTGCACTCCGCGAGTGCGGAAAGCATACGCGGGTGATTCGTTCCCGGGTTCTGGCCCACCACGAAGATGAGCTCGGCCTGGTGGATGTCCTCAAGGGAGACCGTGCCCTTGCCGATGCCGATCGTGGGATTGAGTGCCGAACCCGAGGACTCGTGGCACATGTTGGAACAGTCGGGCAGGTTGTTGGTGCCGATGGAGCGTGCGAACAACTGGTACATGAAGGCTGACTCGTTGGCGGTACGGCCGGACGTGTAGAAGACGGTGCGTTCGGGCGTCGACGCCCGGATCTTCTCGCCGATCAGCTCGAACGCATCGTCCCAGCTGATCTGAGAATAGTGCGTGTCGCCGGGACGGATGACGACCGGATGCGTGATGCGACCCTGGTTGCCGAGCCAATACTCCGTCTTGGTTTCCAGCTCGGCGATGGAGTGCTCTGCCCAGAATTCGGGGGTCACCGTTCGGAGCGTGCTCTCCTCCGCGACGGCCTTCGCGCCGTTCTCGCAGAACTCTGCCGTCTTGCGGTGACCCTGAGACTCCGGCCATGCGCAGCCGGGGCAATCTGTTCCATCGCGCTGGTTGAGTCGCAGCAGGGAGCGGGCCGTGCGGGAGAGTCCCGCCTGGGCGATTCCGCGGTCAAGCGCAACAACCACCGCTTCCAAGCCCGCTGCATGCGTCTTGGGCTGCTTGACGACCAGGTTGTCTTCGTTGATGTCTTCGACCGGTGCTCCACGTTTCATTACTCCATCCTGCACCGAAAAGTTCGGCGAGGGTGCACCCGCCGCCGCAACTCGGAGGAAAAGGACGCTGGATGCGTTCGTATAGTCTTTGCTGAGAGATTTCTCACAGTTCTGAAATCCGACGGTCGGGGGGCGATGACGCCACCCAGAACAGAAAGTACGTTCCCATATGAGTTGGCTCGATCGCGACCGCACCATCGCCCCACCCGGATTCAACCGCTGGCTCATCCCTCCGGCGGCCCTCGCCGTTCACCTGAGCATCGGCCAGGCCTATGCGTCCAGCGTGTACAAGACCGCCCTCGTTTCGCACTTCGATGCGAGCCTCACCCAGATCGGCGTGATCTTCTCCATCGCCATCGTGATGCTGGGGTTGTCGGCCGCCGTACTCGGTACCTGGGTCGACACAAATGGTCCGCGCAAGGCCATGTTCGTCTCCGCGCTCTTCTGGTCGGGTGGCTTCCTGATCGGCTCGCTGGGGATCTTCAGCAACCAGTTGTGGCTCGTCTACCTCGGCTACGGCTTCATCGGCGGCATCGGGCTCGGTATCGGATACATCTCCCCGGTGTCGACCTTGATCAAATGGTTCCCCGACCGCCCGGGACTCGCGACCGGAATGGCCATCATGGGTTTCGGCGGTGGCGCCCTCATCGCCAGCCCCCTGTCAACCCTGCTGCTCACGGCCTACGATCCCAATTCGGGTGCGACCGGCTGGGTCGCGAGCGGCGACTCCGTGGGGAAGCTGTTCCTCACATTCGCCGTGGTGTACCTCGCCTACATGATGTTCGGGGCGTTCACCATCAAAGTGCCCGCCGCCGGCTGGAAGCCGGATGGATTCGATCCCGCGAAGATCAAGGCCAAAGCATTGGTCAGCAGCAATCATGTGTCGGCGAAGAATGCCATTAAGACCCGCCAGTTCTGGCTTGTCTGGGTCGTTCTGTTCTGCAACGTCACCGCCGGCATCGGAATCCTCGAGCAGGCCGCACCGATGATCCAGGACTTCTTCCGGCAGCCGGACGGCTCGTCCCTGGTCACCGCCGTTGTCGCCGGTGGTTTCGTCGGACTGCTGTCGATCGCGAACATGGGTGGGCGCTTTGCCTGGTCGGCCACCTCGGACTTCACCGGACGCAAGAACATCTATATGGTCTACCTCGGAGTGGGAACGCTGCTGTACCTCGCACTTGCCCTGTTCGGCGGCGCCACTACGGCGCTCTACGTGATCCTGGCGTTCGTCATCATCTCGTTCTACGGTGGCGGTTTTGCCACGGCACCGGCCTACCTTCGCGATCTGTTCGGCACCTTCCAGGTCGGCGCCATCCATGGACGCCTTCTGACGGCCTGGTCTGCGGCGGGCATCGCCGGGCCGCTGATCGTGAACTCGATCCTGGACGCGCAGGGCACACCCGGAGAGCTGACGGCGGCTGACTATCAGCCGGCGCTGCTGACCATGGTCGGCATTCTGGTGATCGGGTTCCTGGCCAACCTCATGGTCAAGCCTGTCGCGTCGACTTTCCACGAACCCACCGCGGCGGTTTCCTCCGCTCGCGAACCTGTACTGGAGTCCTGATATGAAGAACATCAAAGTGATCATCGGGTGGGGCATCGTCGGGATCCCGCTGGTCTACGGTCTGAGCCAGACGTTCATCAAGGTGACGGCGCTGTTCAGCTGACGATGAGCTGACCTGCTGACCTTCTGACCTTCAGAAAGCGGATCAGTTCCGAGCACAGCGATGCCGTTGACGGGAGGATTGCACGCGGGGCAATCAGATTGCCCCGCGTTTCGCCTCGCCCCGCCGGCCCTCGGGGCGGTCGAACCTCGACTGCGCGACCGAATGGCGGTTGGGGTGAAAACAGGGGTCGTGGATTTTCTTCCCTTTCACGAATTCGGCAGTATTCTGGCTGTGCCCTCTGGCAGCGAGGAATTCACTATGAGTTGGCTTGATCGTGATCGCACCGTCGCTCCACCCGGTTTCAACCGGTGGCTGATACCGCCGGCAGCCTTGGCCGTTCACCTGAGCATCGGCCAGGCGTATGCCTCGAGTGTCTACAAGACCGCCTTGGTGTCGCACTTCACTACGGGCCTCACCCAGATCGGCGTGATCTTTTCTCTCGCCATCGTGATGCTGGGCCTGTCGGCCGCGGTCCTCGGAACCTGGGTGGACACGAATGGCCCGCGCAAAGCGATGTTCGTGTCGGCGCTGTTCTGGTCGGGTGGATTTCTGATCGCAGCGCTGGGGATCTTCAGCCACCAACTATGGCTCGTTTATCTCGGCTATGGCTTCTTCGGCGGTATCGGCCTCGGTATCGGCTACATCTCCCCGGTCTCTACCCTGATCAAATGGTTCCCTGATCGCCCGGGAATGGCCACCGGTATGGCGATCATGGGCTTCGGTGGCGGCGCCCTCATCGCCAGCCCTGTGTCAACCGTGCTGCTCACGGCCTATGATCCGAATTCGGGGGCGGCCGGTTGGGTCGCGAGTGGGGACTCGGTGGGCAAGCTCTTTCTCACCCTTGGTGGGGTCTACCTGGCGTACATGATGTTCGGTGCTTTCACTATCAGGGTTCCGGCCGACGGCTGGAAGCCGGACGGATTCGATCCGGCACAGATCACGGCGAAGCGTCTGGTGACAAGCCACCACGTCTCGGCGAAGAACGCCATCAAGACCCGCCAATTCTGGCTCTTGTGGATTGTTCTGTTCTGCAATGTCACGGCAGGCATCGGAATTTTGGAGCAGGCCGCTCCCATGATCCAGGATTTCTTCCGTCAATCGGGCGGCTCGTCGCTCGTTACCGCGGCCGTCGCCGGTGGGTTCGTGGGGTTGCTCTCGATCGCCAACATGGGAGGTCGATTCGTCTGGTCTGCGACGTCGGATTTCACCGGACGCAAAAACATCTACATGGTGTATCTCGGGGTGGGAAGCGTGCTCTATCTCGTGCTGGCACTCTTCGGTTCAGGCACGACGGTTCTCTATGTCATTCTCGCCTTCGTGATCATCTCCTTCTATGGCGGTGGTTTCGCCACAGCACCGGCGTATCTGCGAGACCTCTTCGGGACGTTCCAGGTGGGTGCGATCCATGGACGGCTGCTCACCGCCTGGTCTGCTGCCGGCATCGCCGGTCCGCTGATTGTCAATTCGATTTTGGACGCGCAGGGAACGCCCGGACAACTCACCGCCGCCGATTACCAGGCGGCTTTGCTGGCGATGGTCGGCATCTTGGTGATCGGGTTCGTGGCCAACCTGTTGATCACGCCTGTCGCCTCGAAATTCCACGAAGCCACCGCGGCACCGGGTACGGTCCGCTCGACCCGGAGAAGGGCCTGACATGAAGGGCCTGACATGAAGTACCTGCAACTCATCGCGAGCTGGACCGTTGTCGGCGTGCCGCTGGTCTTCGGCGTGACGCTGACTCTGCTCAAGGTGGCAGCCCTGTTCGGGTGACGGGCGCAGCTGGACGCTTACTGAGAGACGCTTACCTCAGCCTCACAAGGCGGTGCGGTCATGACACAATTCGACAGTATGCAATCCGAAGTGTTCGCGGCTCCGAAGAGTATGTGGGCGTTTGCCCAGGCCGCATGTCGGCCGAGCGTTCGGGCTCACTCGCATACGAAATCGTAATCGCCGGGCCAACACCGACAGATCGCCCCGAGGGGAGCACCATGGGACCGCACACAGCCCTGGACGTTATGCGTCAGTCCGGCTCGATACTGGCTGGGATCCGCTATGCCGACGACCTGACCGTGGCATCAAGCCGCGATGGCGGGGCCAGAGCTGTCCGCCTTCTCGCGGCGGCCACCACGGACTCGTCCGATCAGGTGACGGCCATCGCGGCCGTGCATGCGCTCGCCCGCATCTTCGATGACTCGGCGGACGACGTGCTGGTTCCGCTGCTCGGTCACGATTCGGGTTTTCTCCGCGACCACGCCGCGTGGGCATTCGGCGTTCGGCTCCCGCGCTGGATGCCCTTGCCGGCCTCGTGGGCATGGTCATCGGTGGAGGCTTCTCGGGCATGATCGCCCAGCGCACTCTCGAGCAGTGGAGCGCGTCGGCGGCCGATTCCGTCGCGCTGGCTGTGGAAGGCGCCCTGCTCGGCGTGACGGAGTCGGGCGCGCGAGCCCGACTGGTGGAAACACTCGGGCTCGTTCCCGGCCGCATTCCCGAGAGGTTGCTGCGCGCCGTGGCCGTTGACGGCTCCGAATCGGCCGAAGCCAGAGCAGCTGCGGTCGCCGGGCTCGGTGATCGCGTGGCGAACGACACGAACGTTCGCATTGTGACGGATCTTTCCTTCGGCACCGACGAGCTGGCCGATGTGGCCAGGCTCGCACTCTTCGACCTCACGTCGGCGAGCTATCCCCGACCGCCGTGGAGCCAGGGCACGACCGTTGCGCAGTTGTTCCTGCATGCCGACATCGACGGCGAACTCTCCAGGGTCGGGTCAGGAGACAACGGTGGCATTGCCACCCTGCTCGTGCGCCTCGGCGATGCCTTGGTGGCGGGACATCGTGCGGGTGGAGTCGACGTCAACAGTCGCTCAGACCTGAATGCCACCGATCAGGTTGAACGAGTTTTGACGCTCAGCCGCGGTAGCAGTGAAACGGCCCTGTCCTGCCTCACCGAGGTGTCCTCGACGCTCTCGGGGCATGCCTTCGCCGCCGTGCCTTTTCTCGGCGGAGTGGTACCGGCCGCGGACGCGTGGCCGCGGCGCATCCAGGCGCAGCGCGGCATCCGCCGTGTGCTGCGGGCCGCGGGAACGGTCGATGCGATTCATCTGAGAATGGCAGACATCGGCAGCCTTGCTGCCGCGACGGTCGCTCGGGAGCTTGATATTCCCATTGTGTTCACGGTCGCACCGGATCCCCATGCGGTGATCGACTCCCTGGAGCGCTCTGGGTCGCTCACCCGGGCCAACTTCGGGACCGTGGACGAGGCGGAGCACTTCTGGTTTCGGTCGCGCCTCGTGCAGCGGCTGGCCGCAGACGCCGCACACACGGTGTTCTTTCCCCGTCCCGACCTCGAGCGTGACATGCGCGAACTCGTCGGGATCGACATCAACGCCCACCCTGAGCGCCACACCGTCGTCGCGGAGGGCATCGACCTTTCCGTGATCGAGAAAAGTCTGGCGGAGGCTCTGGAACCGCGAGTGGGGGCATCCATCGTGCCCGCGACCGCCGAGCTTGATGACCTGCTTCGAATGCTTCCGGAGCGGCGCCGGCGGTTGCCCCTGTTGATTTCTGTCGGTCGGCTGCATCGAGTAAAAGGCATGGCCAGCCTGGTTGAGGCCTGGGCCGCCGACCCGACACTGCATGAGGGGAGCAACCTGCTGATCGTGGGTGGCGATCTCGAGCATCCGTCACCGGACGAGCAGGAACAGCTGACGCGTATCGACGCGGCGCTGCCCCTGGCGAGCGCCGCGGAAAACGGCCTGTTGCTGGCGGGGCATCGTGCCAACGATACGGTCGCGCGATGGCTTGTCGCAGCCCGGTTCGGACGCGTCGGGTTGTGCGCTCCGCACGGCGCCTATGTCTGTGCCAGCGTGAAAGAGGAGTTCGGCCTGGCTCTGCTCGAGGCGATGGCGACGGGGTTGCCCGTGGTCGCACCGGATGCGGGAGGGCCGGCCACCTATGTGGAAAACGGTGTGACCGGTTTTCTCGTCGACACCGCGAGCGCCGGCGAACTCGCCCGTGGCATCACCTCGGCGCTTGACATCGCTGTCGGTCCGTTCGGCCGCGAATATGCCGACCGCGGCCGCACGATGGTGGAGGAGAACTTCACGATCCAGGCCATGGCGTGCTCGCTCACCGATGTGTATCGTGACGTGGCTCGAGCCGAAGAGACCGCGACCTGGGAATTGAAGGCTTCATGACGCTCCTGATTATCAGCCCTGACTACGCATCACACCTTTACCCGCTGGCTACGCTCGGCGCGGCCTGGCAGCAGGCAGGCGAACGCGTTGTCGTGGCCAGCGGCCCGGCGACCGCAGACATCGTTGCCGCATTCGGGTTCGAACGGGAGAACCTGCAACTGGGTCGTGGCTCCAACCCGGGAACGATTCGCGTCGAGGCGCAGCCCGCGGGCGAAGACGACGCCCTGCGAGGATTCTTCGACGCTACGAGACGCGGCATGGTGGACACGCTGCGGTTCCAGGCCGAGGCGCGGAGCAGCGATCTTCTCTGGAACCCCGTGGAGATCGCGCGAAACGTGCAGGCCCTCGTGCGGCGGGTGCAACCCGACCACGTCATCGTCGACCACCTCGCGTTCAGCGCCCGGCTCGGCCTGATGACGGCGGGTGTGCACCATGCCGATGTTGTGCTCGGGCATCCGTCGGCCCTGCCCGTTTTCGGCGAGGTCTACGGATACCCTCCGGATTGGTCTGACGTCTTCCGGCCGGGCGTCACAGAGTTGGCCGGTCTTCGGGTGCTCTGCGAATCGGTGCGGGATTCGTTCACCGCGCAGTGGAACGCCGCCCTCGCGGAGCTCAACCCCGGTGCGGTTCCGAGCACCGACGCCTTCCAGGAAACCGGTGATGTGCTGCTGCTCAACTATCCGGAGGAGTTGCACTCGGCGGAACGCACGGCGCTGCTTCCCGAGCACGTCTTCCTCGGCTCGGCGGTGCGCTCGGAAGCGCCCGACTCGGACGTGGAGGCGTGGCTGGCGGCTAGCGAGGAACCCATCGTGTACGTGAGCTTCGGAAGTTTCCTGTCCGTTCGCGGCGATGTACTGGAGCGGGTCGCCGCAGCCCTGACCGGACTCGGTGTACGGGTTGCCCTGGCAACCGGGGCGACCGAACCGGCAACCCTCGGTCCGATTCCCGACAGCTGGCTCGTGCGCGGTTTTCTCCCGCAGGTGCGCCTGCTCGATCATGCCGTTCTCGCGGTCAGCCACGGGGGTAATAACAGCGTGACCGAGGCCATGACGGCCGGGGTTCCCCTGCTCGTGCTCCCGTTCTCCACCGACCAGTTTGCCGGGGCGGCAGCGCTCGATCGAGCCGGTTTCGCCGAGACTCTCGACCCGAACACGGCCACGTCGGCGCAGATCCGCGCCGCGGCCGTTCGGTTGCTCGCGTTGGCGGGCGCACCTCGTGATCGGTTGGAGCGGCTCGGGCAGTCGCTCTCACACGGGACCGGGCCGCGGCGTGCCCGTGAGGCATTAACGGCGGCATCCGTCGTCTGCTGAGTGACGGCAGCGGTACCGCGACCCGTGCGGTGGGCGATAGCCTCAAGCACATGTACCGCTGACAGGCACCGCTGACACGGAGGCACACCTTGGTCACCCTCATAGACGTTCTTCAACCCGCTACCGGCGCCATCCGTGCGGGGCAATACCTGCCGGCGACACGGCAGACCGTGTTGTGGGGTCGGCTACCGTGCGAATCGGATGTCGCGGTACTCACGATCGATTCCGGCACCGACGTCACCATTGACACAATCAGTCATGAGGGGATCCACGAGGATCAGGGGCGTGACCCTACCGCGTTCTTCGGCGAATTCGGGGTGGCACCCCACCTCGTGCTCGATGACGCCGTCGCCCTGGCAGCGAGCGACTATCCCCGCACCCCACTGGTGGACGGCCCGCACGTGGTCACGGGGCCGATCCACGTGCGGGGGGCACGATCGGGCGACCTGCTCAAAATGACTCTCGTCGAGGCGATTCCCCGTGTGCCCTACGGCATCATCTCCAACCGCCACGCGAAGGGCGCGCTGCCCGGCGAATACCCGTTGGGTCCCGAGAACGTGAGCGTGTTCGCCACCGTTGAGGAGCACGACGGCGTTCAGGTGGGCACACTGCCGCTCGTTCCCGGCGGGCCGAGGAATGTTCGGTTTCCACTCAACCCCTTCCTGGGCATCATGGGGGTTGCCGTTTCGGGAATGGAGCGACCGCACTCCGTGCCGCCCGGGTCGCATGGCGGAAACATTGACATCAATCTGCTCACTCGGGGCAGCTCGCTGTACGTGCCTGTTCAGGTGGACGGTGCCCTGGCGTACGTGGGTGACCCGCATTTCGCCCAGGGTGACGGCGAGGTCGCACTGACCGCGATGGAGGCGAGTCTTCGGGTCACCGTGCGGTTCGACGTGATTCCTCGCGAGGAAGCCGAGGCGCACTTCGGATCTCTCGTGGGTCCGCTGGCGGAAACGAGCGACTTTCTCGTGCCGACGGGCCTCAACGTCGACCTTGACGAGGCCGTGCGCGAGTGCGTTCGAGCGGCCATCGCCCTGCTGGGTGCTCGTTATGGCATGGATCGCACCCTCGCCTACGCATACCTGAGCGCGGCGACCGATTTCAACATCTCCCAGGTAGTCGACATCGTGTGTGGAGTTCACGCACGCATCCGAAAGGCGGATTTCCATGGCTGACACAGCCCTCGACCAGCTCAACCACGTGACGACGGCGCTGCCGGTGCCGACCCCCGCCTTCGACGAGAGCATCTGGCGAGTGGTAGGAAGCCTCTGATCCAGGGTGCGGCGGACGGCCCCCTTCTCGGTGAGACGATCGCCGTCAAGGACCTGTTTGAGGTTGCCGGGTTCGCGCTCGGCGCGGGCGTACCCGAGTACCTCCGTCGTGCAGCTCCGGCCGCGACAACGGCCCCCGCCGTGCGAGCCCTTCTCGACGCGGGAGCGTCGGTGCGGGGAATCGCGCGCACCGACGAATTCGCCTACAGCCTCGCGGGGGTCAACGAGCACTACGGCACCCCACCCAACCCTCGTGTCCCGGGCGGGCTCCCCGGCGGATCGTCGAGCGGTCCGGCGGCAGCGGTCGCGCTGGGTCATGCCAGCATCGGCCTCGCCACCGATACCGCCGGCTCGATCCGAGTTCCTGCCTCATATCAGGGGTTGTGGGGGTTGCGCAGTACACACGATGGCGTCAGCCGTGACGGACTTCTGGCGCTCGCACCGAGCTTCGATACCGTGGGCTGGCTGACGCGCACGCCGGAACTGTTGCGTCTGGTGGCGGAGACGTGTCTTGCCTCCGGCGCGCAGGTGGCCGCGCCCACGGAGTATGCGGTCGCGGTGTCGCTCGTGTTCGGCGCTGACGAGGGGGTGCAGGCGTCTTTCGTCGACACTCTCGATCGACTGCAGAGCGTGGGGGTCCTGCCCGAGCCGCACATCGTCGACGTCGGAGACCTGACGGCGCTGTCCGCGGCGTTTCGCATGGTGCAGGCGGCCGAAGCGTGGCGTGAGCACGGTGGCTGGGTGAGCGACAACCCTGGCGCGTTGGGCGTCGATGTGGCACGGCGCTTCGCCTGGGCGCGGCAGGTGGGCGAATACGAAGAGGCGGATGCCCGAGGTCGGCTGGAGGAGGCCCGCGATCGACTGAACGTTGTGCTCGATGGCCGAATTCTGCTGCTTCCGAGCACCTCGTCGGCGGCGCCGAATCGGGATGCGGGCACGCGTGCCGTCGATGCGGCGCGCACGGCGACGGTTTCGATGACGTGTCTGGCGGCTATCGGAGGGTATCCGGCTGTCTCGGCGCCGATGCTGACCGTCGGGGGGCGCCCGGTGGGCCTCGGTCTCGTGGGCCCGCGGTTCAGTGACGCGGCCATCGTGGCCGCTGCCGCTGACCTGTCCGCAGCAGTGTGAATTCGAGCGTCACCGACGAGTTCCGTTACACCCTGCTCGCGAGCGGAGACGTCGATCACTTCGGCTTCATGCACGCGAGTGGTTTCCCGCGGACGCCCCGACGGGTGCGACCATAACTGTCGTCGGTCGCTGACCAGCTCATCGGTCATGGCTTGACCGCTCCCGGAAACATGACTGAAACGCGTGTTACGTAAACTCGGCACTCGAAACAGATGATTCACAATGCCGAGGGAGTGAACACATTTCCAGTCTTCCGATTAATCCTCCGCCGCGCCTCCTGATGGGGCCGGGGCCCATCAACGCCGACCCACGTGTGCTTCGCGCCATGTCGGCGCAGCTCCTCGGCCAGTTCGACCCCGCCATGACGGCCTACATGAACGAGACCATGGCGGTGTACCGCACGGTGTTCGATACCGCGAACGAGCAGACCCTGCTGGTTGACGGCACGTCGCGCGCCGGGATCGAGGCGGCCCTCGTCTCGCTGATCGAACCGGGCGACCGGGTCCTTGTGCCCATCTTCGGGCGTTTCGGCCATCTGCTGAAGGAAATCGCCGAGCGCGCCGGCGCCGAGGTCCACGTGCGCGAGGTGGAGTGGGGACAGGTGTTCACGGCCGCGGCAATCGAGCAAGCCATCATCGAGACCCGGCCCGCGCTCCTCGCCGTGGTGCACGGAGACACGTCGACCACCGTCATGCAGCCGCTCGAGGAACTCGGTGAGGTCTGCGCGCGGCACGGGGTGTTGTTCTATACCGATGTCACGGCCTCCCTGGGTGGCAATACATTTCGAACGGATGCCTGGGGCCTGGATGCCGTCACCGCCGGACTTCAGAAATGCCTTGCTGGTCCTTCCGGGAGCGCTCCCGCCACGTTCTCGCCCCGCGCGACGGAGGTCATCCGCTCGCGCTCGAGCGTCGAGGCCGGCCTGCGTGAGCCCGGCGAGGCGGCGGGCCGCAGTCCGATTCGATCGAACTACTTCGACCTTGCGATGCTCTTCGACTACTGGGGCCCGAAGAGACTCAATCACCACACAGAGGCCACGACCGCCCTGTACGGCGCGCGGGAATGTGCCCGGCTGCTCATTGAGGAGGGGCTGCCGGCCGCGATCGAGAGGCACCGACTGCACGGGGCGGCGATGCTCGCCGGTGTGCGCGGTCTGGGGCTCTCGGTGTTCGGCGACCTCGAGCACAAGATGAACAACGTCGTGGGGGTGCTCATCCCCGACGGCGTCAACGGTGAAACCGTGCGCGGCTCGCTCCTGGACGATTTCGGGATTGAGATCGGTACGTCGTTCGGCCCGCTGCACGGCCGGGTCTGGCGTATCGGCACCATGGGATACAACGCCCGTCGGGACACCGTGCTGACCACACTGGCCGCCCTCGAGCAGGTGCTGCGGCGCTCGGGCGCTCCGGTGACGGGCGGCGGGGGAGTCGGCGCCGCGTGGGACGTTTACGCCGACGAGGTGGCGTCGTGACCGGGGCGACGGCGGCACTCATCCTCGCCCGGTGCGACGAACTGGCCACCCACACGGTACTGCCCGGGGGTTTGATCGAGCGGGTCTATCTCTCGGCCCAGCACGCGGCCGTCAATTCTCTCGCCGCCCGCTGGATGACCGAGGCCGGGCTGTCCATCTGGCAGGACGCGGCCGGTAATCAGTGTGGCCGTCGCGAAGGGGCCGTTCCTGGGCTGCCGGCGCTCCTGCTCGGGTCGCATCTGGACACCGTGCCGTCAGCCGGCCGGTATGACGGCATTCTCGGTGTTCTGCTCGCGATCGCCGTGGCCGATCGTATTCGTGCGTCCGGCCGTCGCCTCCCTTTCGCGCTTGAGGTCGTCGCCTTCGGCGACGAGGAAGGCACCCGTTTCGGTACTACCCTGCTCGGCAGCCGCGCGTTCTCGGGGACCTGGCAACCGGAATGGTGGAACCTGTCCGACGCCGATGGCGTCACCGTGCACGAGGCATTCCTGGCCTTTGGCCTCGACCCGGACCGCGTCGGGGAGGCCGCCCGCAGTACGCGAGACCTGGTCGGGTACCTCGAGGCGCACATCGAGCAGGGCCCCGTGCTGGACGACGCCGACGAACCACTCGGCGTGGTCACGTCAATCGCCGGGGCACGTCGATTCCAGATCACCATCGAGGGCGCGGCCGGGCATTCCGGAACGTCCTGGAGCCTGCGCCGTGACGCCCTCGCGGGTGCGAGTGAGGCGATTCTGGCGATCGAAGACATCGCTCGCACGGCGAACCTGATCGCCACGGTCGGGCACCTGCAGGTCTTCCCCGACGCCGTGAACGTCATTGCCGGCCGTGCGGAATTCAGCCTCGATCTGCGCGGGGAATCCGACGCCGCCCGGGATGCGGTCTGGGACCGAATCGAGACAGCACTGGCCGACATCTGCTCTCGCCGGCAGCTGGACGTGCACACCGTTCAGACGCATGTCGCCCCGGCCGCCCACTGCAGCGCGCCGCTCCGCGCGGTCCTGGACCGGGGCATCCGTTCGACTCGAACCGCCGCAGCGGCGCCGACGGATGTGCCGTCGCTGTTTTCCATGGCCGGTCACGACGCCATGGCCGTCGCGGCCGTCACCGACGTGGCCATGTTGTTCGTGCGCTGTGCCGGTGGGGTCAGCCATCACCCCGACGAATCGGTCACGGCGGCCGACGTTGCTGTGGCGCTTGACGCCCTCGAGGCTGCGGTGCTGGCCCTGGCCGACGGCTATGCGACGGCGGGAGGGTCGGCATGACGCACGCGCTCAACATCGGACAGCGCATCGACGGGCGGTACGGGGAGCTGTCGCCGCAGGAGCAGCGTGCGGCGGACTTCATCCTCGACCACCTCAGCGATCTGGCCGTCTACAACGCTTCGGAGCTCGCGCGGCTGAGCGGTGTGTCCAAAGCCACCGTGTCGCGACTGTTCCGTCGGCTGGGCTTTCAGGACTCGGCCGAGGTGCGCGACCATGCCAGGGCCCTGCGCAGTCACGGGTCCCCGATCGGCGGGCCGGGGGCGTCTGCGGGCACGCCGTCGCGGCTCGCCGCCCACGCCGACGCGGAGCACGAGAACCTGCGTCGTCTGCTGGAGAGCCTCGACGATGGGCGTCTGGATGCCGCAAGTCGGTTGATCGTGACGGCGGGTACGGTCGTCGTGATCGGCATGCGCAACAGCTACCCGCTGGCTTTGCATTTACGCGAACAACTCGTTCAGGTGCGCGACCGCGTTCGGCTCGCGCCCCAGCCTGGCCAATCCCTGGCCGAAGATCTAGCCGGACTCGGCAGCAATGACGTCGTCGTCCTCCTGGGGTTCCGCCGACGAGCGTCCGGTTTCGGCGCACTCGTGGCGGCTATCCACCGGCGAGGCATCCCGCTCGTGCTCATCGCCGATTCGTCTGCCCGGCGGCATTCCGACCTCGCCACACACTGGCTCGAGTGCCCCATCGACAGCGTGTCGGCCTTCGACAGCTACGCCACCGCCATGAGCTTGATCAATCTTCTCGTCACCGGGGCGATGGGGGCGAACGTTCGCGAGAGCCGCACGCGCATCGCGGCCATCACGAGCGTCTACGAAGACCTGGAGGAGCTCGAGGTTCCCTGGTGAGGCTATTTTGTCGATTGGTTCGTCTGCTGTTGGGGCGCATCCGGTGGGGTGAGGCGGGTGATCAGCGAACCGATGATCTCAGGACGGGGCGGGCGTCGTGCAGGAGATCGTGCACCGGCGAGCGATCCAGACCCTGCGAGAGATCAAGGAGGGTGAAGTCGAGCTGGTTCACGGAGGTGAGCACGCCGGCGGCGAGGGCCATCCAGACCAGAATGGATCCGCGCTACGAGCAGCACGAGGAACGCGATCGCCGCCAGTCCGGTGCGGATCACGGTGCCACGCCGGGTACCGCTTCTTGCCATCGCGCCCCCGTTCCATAGTGGGAATTGGTGGGAAGTGTCTTACTCCCGGGCGACCGATCGACCGGGGCGCTCCGCCTGGGCGATCCGGCTCCTGCGGCGAGCACGAGCCCCGCAGACCGATGCGGATGCGGTGTGCACTCCCACATCGTCTGCGTCTATCTGGTCGCGACATCGCACGAGGCTCTAGGCTGAAGCAGTCCGGGAACAATTCACGATTCACCGCAGGGGAGACCATGAAGACGTTGCCGAATGACCAGTTGCGCGAGTGGCTCGGCTCCTGCCTTGCGGTTCCCCGCTGGGCGGACGATGTGGTCGCCCGCGCGCCCTTCACCAGCACTGCCGACCTGCTGCTGGCCGCACGTGAGGCCGCGACGCCGCTCAGCCGGGCCGAGGTCGACCAGGCACTGGCCGGGCATCCCAGAATCGGCGAATCGGCGCCGGGCGATTCGCCGGCCGCCCGGTTTTCCCGTGGCGAGCAGCGTTCCGATGACGCGCACGACGAGGCCCTCGCCGCGGCGATCGTCGAGGGTAACCGTGCCTATGAGCACAAATTCAACCGGGTATTCCTCATCCGGGCCGCGGGACGCTCGCGCACGCAGATTCTCACCGAGCTCAACCGTCGGCTCCAGCTCGACGATGAGGCCGAGGTGCGTATCGTGGCGAGCGAGCTGCGCGATATCGCCCTGCTCCGTCTCGCTGCCCTCGCCGGCAAGAAAGCATCGGAATGATCAGTCACGTCACGACACACGTGCTGGATGCCGTCACGGGTCGCCCGGCACGTGGCATTGCCGTGACGCTCGAGCAGCACCTCGGCGACGTCTGGGAAGCGCTGGCGGCCGGGGTAACGGATGCCGACGGCCGGATCACCGACCTGGGACCCGCCGGCCTGCCGGTGGGTCGATACCGCATCAGCTTTGACACGGGGGCCTGGTTCTCCGCGGCCGGACAGCCCACGTTCTACCCCGAAGTGCAGATCAGCTTTGAACTCGGCGACGCCGCGACGCACTATCACGTGCCACTGCTGCTGAGCCCGTTCGCGTACTCCACGTATCGCGGAAGCTAGGTACTGGACGTTTTCGCCCACGCGGTCGAACGAGGGCAGGGCTAGTCGGCGGTGACGCGACGGCCGCGAACGAAGACTCCGGCAATTGCAGGCTCTCGCAGGGCCATGAGCAGGGTGAACAGAGTCTGTTCCGCGGCGCGGGCGGCATCATCGGCGCGGATTCCGTTCTGGAGAACCGCCGCCAGCGGCTCCCAACGGTCGGGGTCGATCACGAGGAAGTCCGCGTCCTTGCCCACATCGAAGTTGCCGTAACGCGCCTCCATGTCGAGTGCTCGGGCTCCGGCGAGTGTGCCGCTGAAGAGCATCTCGGCCGGGTGCACGGCGATGCTGGCAGAACCCGAATCCGACAGGTGCACCTTGAAGGCGTCGTTGAGAACGCGGGAGATCAGCCACTCGTCACCGGCACCCACATCGCTGCCGATCGCCACCGTGACACCGGATTCCGCCGTTCGACGCCACGGCATCGTGCCCGAGCCGAGAAACTGCTGCGAGGTGGGGCAATGGGCGATCGAGCTGCCGGTCTCCACGAGGCGTGACAGCTCGCCGTCCTGGCAGTGCACGGCATGGGCGAGGATGCTGCGCCGCCCGAGCAAACTGGACCCGCCTCGAACCGAACCCGGCAGGAAGTGCCCGTCGTAGGTGTCGAGATAGTTCTCTGTCTCGAACACCGAGTGCACAGCGGCGATCTCGTTCACATTCTCGCTCAGGTGACTGTGGAAATACACCCCGCTCGCGCGCACATCGTCGTAGAGGTCGCCGAGGGAGGCGAGGGTTGAGGGCGTCACCGAGAGGGAGAATCGCGGCACGAGCGCTACCTGCAGTCGGGCCGTCAGGGGATCGCCCGTGTCCACGGCGTGCCAGCGGGAGATCTCTGCCGCGGCAAGGTCGAGTGCGGCCCTGTCCGAGGTGAGCAGAGCCGACGACGACGGGGGGCCCACGGTCTGAATGCCCCGCCCACTGACGATCCGCAATCCCGAACGCTCGGTCGCCTCGAAAAGAGCGTCCTGTGCCTGCGGGAAGGCCGAGCCGAACACCAGCGCGCTCGTGGTTCCGGCCATCACCCGTCGACGCGTGAAATCTCGCGCGATGCGCTCAGCGAAGTCCGGGTCCGCGAGCCGGGCTTCGGCAGGGAAGACGCACGAGTCCAACCAATCCAGCAGGTGGCCGCCGCCGAAGGCATCCGTCGAGTACGTCTGCGCAAAGTGCATATGGGCGTCAACGAACCCCGGCAGCAGAAAATTACCGGCGTCGCCGGACACGGTCCACAACGCGAACTCTGCCGGCAGTTCCGCGAACGCCCCCACCCATGCGATCGTGCCGTCGGCGCGCACGACGAGCGCGCCATCGGGAATCGAGCGCAGGTGGCGTCGCGACTCGGCAAGCGTGGGGGAACCGGCTACGTCGAAGACATGGCCGCGATAGACCTGACCGACGGAATTAGTATTTCGATGCACGTGCATACGATACACATCCGAAGATGTGTGCTCAGACCAGTCCGGTGTATGAGTCCCAGGCGGGGCCGGCATCCGGGGCGTCGTCGTGCAGCACCGTCGTCTGGATCAAACCGTACGGCCGATCAGAGGCGTGGAAGACCTCATTGGTGTTCTCCACTCCGAAGGGTGAGAGGTCGTAAAGAAAATGATGCTTGTTCGGAGCGGACAGCCTCACCTCGGCGATGAACGGGCAGGCCTCGAGGATGGCCTTGCCCATCTCGTACAGCGTCTGCTGCAAGGCCAGGGAGTGCACCAGTGCAAACTGGCTGATCAGGATCTGTTTGATCTGGGCGTAGGCCTGTTCCCACGCCACATCAATGGTGCTGAAGCGCCACGCCGCGGTGAGGGACGTGGCCATCACCCGGTCATTCGTGGGCTGAAGCAGGGTGTACGGATCCTGCATGAAGCCGGCGAACTCTGATCCGGTGGACTTGAGAATCACCAGGTCTTTCAAACCGCCGATCACCCAGGTGCGTTGCGCGTCGCCCTCCCCATCCACCGTCACGCTGGCCGTCCGCGTTTCCTGACCACGCCGAACCCAGGTGTGGTCGTGCTCGGTCCCGTCCACGACCACGCGCTCCCAGGCGAATTCCTCGACCTCGATCAGGGCGTTGTGCACGGGAGCGATGTGGTCCACGAAGTGCGTCGCGAGGGTGAGGGCATAACTTTCGATGGAGAGCAGGCCTTTTTCCTTGGCGAATGAATAGGCGGTCTGTTTCTGCGTGTCGGTCGGCAGTACCTGGGACTGATCTCCGGCGAGGTGTGCGGCGGCAAAATCCCCGCGGAGCGCCGTAGACACACTGATGTCGTGAATCTCGTGGCGAGGTGTGTCGCGGTAGAGGCGCACGATGCGGTTCTCCGCCTTGCCGTATCGGTTTGATCCGAGAATAATCGACATCTGGGTGCTCCTTGCTGCTGAAAAACGTGGAACCGCGGGGATCCTCATTCGGGCGTCTGATCACACTAGTGAAGTCGCTTGCCGGGAATAGTGAGTTCCGGAAACGTGCCGGAAACCCAACTGAGGTTTTCTCGTCACACGGGAGCTCTAGTATGTGAACATCCGCGGTCGTCATGCGATCAGAGGATCTTGCCAGCCAGCAGGCGGCACCGCGCTCGCGTCAGTCACAGCATGCTTGAGGCGAACAGTTCTCACCCGTGCGCTCCCGAGAGGACCCGTCCATGATCCCCAACTCCCCTTCTGTGACACGTCGCACCGCGGTGCGCGTGGCCCGCAGTGTTGCCGCCGCGGCCGCACTCACGGTCGCAATCACGGCGTGTGCCACGGGCTCGACCACTCCGGCAGCTACCAGCGGCCCGGCGTCGTATGGGGCCGCGAGCATCCAGCTGTCCTGGATCAAGAACACCGAGTTCATGGGCGAGTTCTCCGCCGACAGCCAGGGCTACTACACCGACGCCGGCTTCGATTCGGTTGACCTGGTCTCCGGGCCGCCCACCTCCGTGGAGGCCACCGTCATCTCCGGGAACGTGACGATGGGAATCGGCAATGCCGTGTCCACGGGTACGGTCATCGCGAGTGAGGGCGCGCCGCTCAAGATTATCGGCGCGACGTACCAGAAGAACCCCTTCTCCATCCTGTCGCTCGCGGGCAACGGCAACATCGACACCCTCGCAGCCCTCAAGGGCAAGACCATCGGTGTGCAGGCGAGCAACCTCAACCTGTGGGAGGCCTTCCTCAAGGTCAACGGCATCAAGGACACCGACGTTACGACTCTCCCCGTGGAATATGACCCAACACCGCTGTTCAACGGTGAGGTCGACGGCTGGTTTGCGTACGTCACCAACGAGGCCATCGACGCCGAGCTCAAGGGACTTGACCCGGTCAACCTGCCGCTCGCCGACAACGGCCTTCCCTTCGTCGCCGAGACCTTCACGGTGACCGATGACGCCATCGCCAATGACCGGGAGCTGCTCAAGGCACTGCTGGTGGCCCAGATTCGCGGCTGGACCGAGGCCATCAAGAACCCGGATGCCTCCGCATCCCTCGCCGTGGATACCTACGGAAAAGACCTCGGCCTCAGCCTCGCGAAAGAGAAACGGCAGGCTGAGATCCAGTCGGCTGATCTCGTGGTGAGCCCAGAGACCACCGCCAACGGGTTATTTACGATCAGCCCCGCGCTGCAAAAGCAGAGTGTGGCCACGCTCGCGGCCGCAGGCATCGACGTGAGTGCCGCCCAGCTGTTCGACATGACCCTGCTCGACGAGGTCTACGCCGAGAACCCCGACCTCGTGAACTACGCCGGCTGATGTCCGACTCGAGGGGACCGGTGCCGGACGGCACAACTGCTGGCGGCACCGGCCTGCGCATCGAGGGGCTGCACAAGGAATTTTCGGTGGGCCGGATCCCGGTCGTCGCTCTCGAGAACGCCACCCTGCACTCCGAACGCGGCAGTTTTCTCTCGCTGTTAGGTCCCTCGGGCTGCGGCAAGTCCACCATCCTGCGCATCCTGGCCGGTCTGGAGACGGCCACGAGCGGCACCACCATGGTCGACGGCCAGTCACCGCGAGAGCTTAAGAAGAACCACGGCCTGGGCATCGCCTTCCAGGATGCGGCCCTGCTCCCGTGGCGCAGCGTGCGCAGCAACATCAGGCTGCCCTTCGAGGTGGCGCGGCTGCCCGTCGACGAGGACTACGTCACCGAGCTCATTTCGCTGGTCGGCCTCACCGGGTTCGAGAAGGCGAAGCCCTCTCAGCTGTCGGGCGGTATGCGTCAGCGGGTGTCGATTGCGCGTTCCCTCGTGCTCAAACCCAGCGTGCTGCTGCTGGATGAGCCGTTCGGGGCCCTGGACGATATGACGCGCCAGCGATTGAATCTGGAACTGCTCCGCATCTGGACCGAGAAGCCGGCCACGACCCTCATGGTCACCCACGGCATATCCGAGGCGATCTTTCTCTCCGATCAGGTCGCCGTGATGAGTGCGCGCCCCGGTCGGATCAAGGAGGTCATCGAGATCGACCTGCCGCGGCCCAGGCACCCCGAGATGATGCGCACGGCGGCGTTCCATGCTCTGCACGACCGGGCATCGGACCTGTTGTTCGGCAGCGATGAGGCAGCACGGGAGGGCACTGCGCGCGACAACGCCATTCGTGGCCGCTCCGACGTCGACGGCGTTCCCGCACCCGGCGCCGTCCCCGCCGGAACCTCGTGACGAGCCGGAGGCTGCCGCGTTGGGGTACCGGCATCATCGGTTTCGCCCTCGTCATCGGGCTGTGGTGGCTCGGGGCCGCCACGGTGTTTCGCAGTGTGGGGTCGATGCCCGGCGGCGCGATTCCCACCCCGGGCGACGTGTTCGTCCAGCTCCTGACCGACGGGCCCGCCTTCTATTGGCCGCATGTGTCCGTCACGGTTCAGGAAGCCGCACAGGGCTTTCTGTGGGGCAATTCCCTGGCGCTGCTGCTGGCCGGGCTTGTTCTGGTTGTGCCCCGCATTGAGAAGGTCGCCCTGCAGATCGCGGTCATCACCTACTGCATACCGATCGTTGCAATCGGCCCGATCGCCTACATCGTGATCGGCGCCCCGCAGAGTGGGGACCCCTCCGGCACCGCCGTCTTTTTGGCGGCGATGTCCGTCTTCTTCACCACGGTGGTGGGCTCGCTCGTCGGACTCAAGGCAGCGGATGCGGCGAGTCTGGACATCGTGACGGCCTACGGGGGCGGCCGGTTCACCCAGCTGCGTCTCGTGCGAGTCATCGCGGGGCTGCCCAGCGTGCTTTCCGCGCTGCAGGTCGCCGCGCCGGCCGCGTTCCTCGGGGCCATTCTCGGCGAATACCTCGGCGGGGTGGAGCGTGGCCTCGGCATTGCCATGCTCGTGGCCGGCTCGTCCGCCAACGTTGACCGGGTGTGGAGCCTCGCGCTCGTGGCCGGTCTCATGGCCGGACTGGGCTACGCCATTTTCGCGCTGATCGCCCGGGTCGCCACCCCCTGGGCGCGGGCGGCCTGATATGACGAGGATATTCTCCCCAGCGGCGTCTCCCCGACGGGCCTCGGTCGTGCGCGTGGAACCCAAAGCCGGCGTCGTGGCGGCTCGAGGTCTCGCCGTCACGGTGGGGCGCGCGCTCCTGACCGGGTTCCTCACCCTGGCCCTCGTCGTTCTCACCTGGCAGGGCCTGCTGCTCGTCCTCGGCATCTCCCCATTTCTTGCCAAGGGCCCGATGGACGTGTTCACCTGGTTGTTTACCGTGCCGACCGCCGCCGAAAACCGTGCCGGAATCGGCGACAATCTGGTGGTGACGCTCGGCGATGCCTTCCTGGGATTCGTGGCCGGGCTCACGGCCGCACTCGTGCTGGCCGTCGTCTTCACTCTGTCTCGGGGCGTCGAGAGCGCCCTGATGCCACTCGCGCTCCTGCTGCGGTCAGTTCCGCTCGTGGCCCTCGCCCCGGTGATCAGCCTGATCACGGGTCGCGGCCTCACGACCGTCGTCGTGATGGGCAGCATTGTGGTGTTGTTTCCCGCTCTGGTGAACATCGCGTTCGGGCTTCGATCCTCGTCGCTGCACATGAATGATCTGATCGCCGTCTACGGCGGAAATGCCGTCACCGCGCTGCGGCTTGTCGCGTTGCCGAGTTCGTTGCCGTCGTTTTTCGCCGCGGTGAAAATCTCGATCCCTGCCGCGATCACCGGGGCGCTGCTGGCCGAGTGGCTCTCGACCGGTCAGGGACTCGGCAACGGCATCGTGACGGCCGTCGCGCAGGTGCGGAATTCCGAGGTGTGGGCCTCCGTGGTCGTGATCACGGTTGCTTCTCTTGTTCTCTATGGTGGTGCGCAGCTCGTGGAAACGCTCGTGCTGCGCCGGATGGGGATGCAGGCACCCGCGCGGTAGCCGGGCGGGATCGCCCTAGATGTCGATCGCGTACACGAGGGACTCCTGCACGCTACCGAGCCATTCGTACAGCTCGCGGAGGAACGGTTCCTCGTCGCCTTCGAGATGCCTGGTTCCGTCGGGGGCGATCAGGAGTCGCTCGGCGAGCGTCAGCCGCAGGTCGGTGAGGGTGCGCAGCCAGGATTGCACGGCCTCCGGATCGAGGTCGAGAGTGACGGCCTCGCGCTCGGGCGGCTCGTCGATGTCGTCCCGGGCGGAGGCCAGGGCGTCGGCCTGAGGCGGATCCGCCAGCGCCGCGCCCAGGGTTGCGAGCACAACGCCCGCATTGAAGACCTTGCTCTCGAGAAGGTCCCCTGCAGTGAACCGCCGGAATTCGTCGGTGGCCTCCGTGTCGTCGGGGTAGGCGTCGGGCAGCATTCGCCGGAACACGGGGTCCTGTGCGGCTGCGGGCACGTTCTCGCCGGCCTCCCGAAGCATATCGACGAGCTGGGTGGCCACCAGTTTCAGCAGGTCCACCTCGATCGGCTCGAAACGGCCCAAGAGGGAGCCGCTCTGGGTCAGCCCGAACCTGTTCATGCGTCGGCCTTGGCGAGGGTCGCCCAGAGCCCGTAGCCGTGCATGGCCTCCACGTGTCGTTCCATGGCCTCACGATTGCCCGTTGCCACCACGGCCTTACCGTTGTTGTGAACCTGCAGCATCAGCCGCTCCGCCTCCTCCGGCGTGACGCCGAAATAGGCGCGAAAGACATAGGAGACATAGGACATCAGGTTGACCGGGTCATCCCAGACGAGCGTGATCCAGGGTTGTTCGAGCGCGACCTGGGATCGCAGGTCAAGCAGGGGATCGGTCATCGTCACCCTTCAAGGGTGCCACGGCGTTGACGGGAATTCCACCGCCCACCGCGCTCGGGGGCCGGGAACGCGAGCCGCAGAAGGCAATATCCTAAGAGTATGACGTCTTTTGTTCCATCGACCCAGACAGCACCCACGTTGACGGGCGTTGAGGTCGAACGCATCCGTAATGACTTCCCCGTGCTAGACCAGTTGGTGAATGGGCATCCGCTCAACTACCTGGATTCCGGGGCGACCTCGCAGAACCCGATCAGCGTGATGGAGGCCGAACAGGAGTACTACGAGCAGCGCAACGCTGCCGTGCACCGGGGCGCTCATACGCTTGCATTCGGGGCCACCGAGGCCTTTGAGGCAGCCCGCGAGACCGTCGCGGCGTTCATCGGCGCGCCGAGCGACACGATCGTCTGGACCTCCAACGCGACCGAGGCGATCAACCTCGTGGCGTACTCGTTCTCGAACGCCTCGCTTGGGCTCGGGGGAGCAGCAGCACAGCGGTTCGCCCTCGGCGCCGGCGACGAGATCGTCGTCACGGAGATGGAACACCACGCCAATCTGATTCCGTGGCAGCAGCTTGCTCTGCGCACCGGCGCGACGTTGCGCTACATTCCGATCCACGACGATGGCTCCCTCGACCTCGTGGCCGCCGCCAAGATCGTGGGGGCGCGCACGCGCGTGCTGGCATTCACCCACGCGTCTAACGTCACCGGCGTGATCAACCCGGTCACCGAGCTCGTCGCCCTCGCCCGCCGGGTCGGTGCGCTCGTACTCCTCGATGCCTGCCAGTCCGTGCCCCACCTCCCGGTGAACGTCGTTGACCTCGACGTGGACTACGCCGTGTTCTCCGGGCACAAGATGCTCGGCCCCACGGGCATCGGCGCACTCTACGGCAAGGCCGAGCTGCTGGCCGGCATGCCGCCCTTTCTCACCGGCGGTTCAATGATCACGACCGTCGATATGGAGAGCGCCGAGTTCCTCGCGCCGCCGCAGCGCTTCGAGGCCGGTACGCAACGAATCTCGCAGGCCATTGCCCTCGCCGCCGCGGTCGACTACCTCCGGGAAACCGGCATGGATCGTATCGGCGGTCGAGAGGCGGAACTCGGCCAGCGCCTCGTGGCGGGGCTCGGTGAGATCCCGGGCATCCGCCTGCTCGGTCCCGGGCTCGGCGTGGAACGCCTCGGGTTGGCCTCCTTCGAGGTGGCCGGCGTTCACGCCCACGATGTGGGGCAGTACCTCGACGACGCGGGCATCGCCGTGCGGGTCGGACACCACTGCGCCCAGCCCCTGCACCGGCGCCTCGGCGTGACGGCGTCCACCAGGGCGAGCACCTACCTCTACACGACGACCGACGAGGTCGACCAGTTCCTGGCCACCCTGCGTGAGGTCGCACCTTTCTTTGGAGCAACCCGATGAGCGCTCTGCAGCAGCTCTACCAGACCATCATTCTCGACCACTCGAAGGCTCGACACGGAGCCTCCGTCGAGCCCTTGACCGACATTCCCGACGCTGTGTCGGGTGGCCCCGCGTGGCCGAGTCGCACCAGGTGAACACCACCTGCGGTGATGAGGTCACGATGCGCGTGACCCTGGGCGCCGGTGAGGAGGCGCGCGTCGACGATATCGTGTGGCGCGGCGAGGGCTGCTCCATCTCCGTGGCATCCGCCTCTGTGCTGAACGACGAGCTGCGCGGACTCACGGTTGTGGCGGCGCGGGCCTTTCTGGATACGTTCCGCGAGATGCTGCGCTCGCGCGGCACGGTCGAACCCGACGAAGAGGTGCTCGGCGACGCGGCGGCGTTCGGCGGAGTGTCTCGCTATCCGGCCCGGGTCAAGTGCGCGATGTTGCCCTGGGTGGCGTTCGAAGCGGCCGTGCTCGAGGCTGAATCCCGCTAGACGGAGCCCGACCGGCGGTGCCAAGAGGGGCCGAAAGTCCCATGCGTTCATAAACGGTCGTCCGGTACGTTAGAGGGACGAGTCGAATTTCCATGGGGGCATCAGGAAGAAGCGTCAGTGACGACAGCGAACGTGAGTGCCGTGATCGAAGCAACGGCAACGCTGCGCGGCAAGGAATGGGCGATCGACATTCCCGAGTTGGGGACCGGGGGACAGGCCTCGACGGTGCGGCAGATTGATGAGATCGCCACAGAGGTGGCGGCTCTCTGGCTGCACTGCTCGCCCGGGGACGTGGACGTGAACGTGACCCTGCAGGTGCCTGACGAGTCCCGGGCCGTCTGGAAGAGTGCCCAGGAGCTGTGCGAGCTGGCGCGGGTGGCCGCCTCCGAAGCATCGGTGTTGCGTAAACAGGCCGTGCAGGCCCTGCGCGAGCAGGGGTTCACGCTCGCCGCGGTGGCCCGCGCCTTCGACATCTCTCCCCAGCGCGCCCACCAGCTCACCCGGTGACCCCGAATCCCGGGGGAGTCAGACCGGGAGGCCCGCAAGAAAGTCGTCGTAGGTGCGGGTGCCGAGCCGGTTACCGGGCGCCAGGTTGTGGCCGGCCCGGAAGGCAGCGAAGACCGCACCGGGCAGCAACACGGGAACAACGGGGCGTTGGGTGCCGAGCGACTTGAGGGTGGCCCGGGCCAGGTCGGAGGCGCGCACCACCTGGGGCCCCCCGATGTCGGGCATCCGGCCGGCCATGCCCGTGCGAGCCAGGGCGAGCAATTGATCCGCGACGTAGTGCACGTCGATGGGCTGAACTCGGATGCTGGGGGTCAGCACCAGGGGCATCCGTCGTTGGGACGCGACGACGGAGAAGACGAGGTTGTGAAACTGTGTGGCGCGCTGGATGCTGAACCGCAGTCCCGAGCTTTCGACGACGTCTTCGGCGGCCAGCTTCTCCCGGTAGTAAGCCAGAGGAATGCGGTCGACTCCGACGATGGAGACATAGACGATGTGTGGCGGCGTCGTGGAGCGGCGAGCCGCGTCGACGAGAATGCGCGTCATGCGGGCGTCACCGCCGCGTGGACGCGTGGCGCAGTGGATGATCGTGTCGACGCCCTCGAGAGCCGCGTCGAGGCCCTCGCCAGTGGCCAGGTCGCCCTGCGCCCAGGAAGCCCCTGCGAGCCCAGCCGGTGCGGCACGACGGCTGAGCGTGCGCGTTTCGCCGGGCACCGCAAGCGAGTCGACCGCACGCCCGAGGGTTCCGGTGGCACCGGTCAGCAGTAATGAGCTCATGAGGCCCAGTCTGGCACCGGTGGCGCTTAAGCGGCGGTGCTGAGTTCCGCGCGCAAAGGCCAGTCCTGACCTTCGAGTATCACCTGGGCGCAGACTCCGGTCGAGGCGTTCACGACGATCGGTGCCATCAGGTTCACGGTCGTGTTGCCTTCGCCGGGGTTGACGACCACGAGCACGAGGGCGTCCGCTGCCACGGTCAGCGAGAGGGCGCTGGACTGCTCTGCCGAAATGTACGGCGTGTAATCGGGCAGGTAGACCGACGCGTCGAGCACGAACAACCGTGTGCTCGGATTGGGCACCGCTTGCAGCGAGTAGAGTCCGTCGGCACCGTCGACCGTGTTGAGGGTGAAGTCGGTGATCGGCGCGAGGCCGGGCGGGGGAGTGACGAAGGTCAGTGCAGGGGTCATCGCAGAAAGTCCATCAGGGTCGGTTGCAGCACGCGGGCGGTCACCGCGAGGGCCGACTGGTAGGTGACCTCCTGCAGCTTGAGGTCCACGATCACCTGGGCGAGGTCGATGTCTTCGAGCCCGGAACGTTGGGCTTCCAGCGATCCCGCCTGCTCCACCAAGGCGCTCTGGGCGCGTTCCACGCGAGCCAGCCGCGCCCCCGCTTCCGATCGCTGCCCGATGATCGTACCGAGGTGCTTGTCCACGTTGTCCAGCTGGTCGCTCAGTGGGGTGTCATCGCGCAGGTTGCTCGCGATCGTATCGATAAGGGAGAAAACCGACCCGGGACCCGTACCGAACACGGCCGCGCCGTCGGCATCCACTCGCACGGTCGTATCGGCGCCGATACGCCGCGTGACAGAGCTGGCGGGGTTGGATTCTGCGTTGTAGGTGGTGATGCCGTTCTCGGTGACCGGGGTGAACGCGACTCCCGCGTTGGAACTGCCCGCGAAGACCGTGCGACCGAGGTAGGAAGTGTTGGCCAATCCGAGCAGATCTTCCTTGAGCCCGTCGAGTTCCACCGCGATAGCCTCCTTCGCCGCGGGGGAGAGCGCTCCGTTGCCGCCCTGTACCGTGAGGTCCCGCACGCGGTTCATGATGTTGGTCGACGCGCTCAGAGCAGAGTCGATGGTGGTGAGCCAGTCGTTGCCGTTGTCGGCGTTGCGGCTGTACTGGTCGACGGCACGAGCCTCGGCGCGCACGGACAGCGCGGCGGCGGCGGCTGTCGGGTCGTCGGAGGGGCGGTTGATCGCCTTGAGCGAACTCGCCTGCTCCTGGAGTTTCGACATATTGGCCATGTTCTGTTGCAGGTTCAGCTGCGCGGTGCGCAGCTGAGTCTGGCTGGTTACACGAGAAATCATCGGTTATCTTCCCACCAATCCGGTGCGGTTGATCAAGGTGTCGAGCATTTCGTCGACGGCGGTCATCACGCGGGCTGCCCCTTGGTAGGCATGCTGGTACATGAGCAGGTTCACGTTTTCTTCGTCAAGATCCACGGACGCGTTGGCGAGCTGTTGCCCCGCAGCGGCTGTCGCGCTTGAGCTGGCGGTAGTGGCCTGCTGGAGTTGGCCCTGTGTTGCCACGCCGAGCTCGGTGACGAATGTCGACCAGACAGAGTCGGGAGACTCGATGGCGGCGCCGTCGGTGCCGACGGCCTTGCCGGCGCCGAGCTGTGCGATCGCATCGGCGATCGATCCGTCGTACACGCCGAGCGACGCGTCACCGGCACGGACAGCGGCGCCGGTGGTCGGGATAACGCTCAGGCTCGCCGCAGCGTTGTCGGTGGTACCGAAGGAGAAGAATGCGCCATCACCGGCGGCCGGCGCGTAGATGGCGTTGACCTTTTCTGCCAGGTCAGAGGCGAAGGAGTTGTATGAATCGGCAGCCGAGACGATTGGTCCCCCGACGCCGAGCATGGACAGAGCACCGGCGATCTCGCCACTGTCGACGACGACGGGTGTGCTGGCGCGGCTGGCGTCCTGCCAGACGAGGCGCGGATCCGCGCCGGTTTCTGGTCGTGGGCTCGTCATCACGTTGGCCAGTGTCGCCGAACCTGACGCCGCTAGGGCGTGCGCCTTGTCTCCCGAGACGAGGGCGTTGCCGCCGATCAGTACATCGACCGTGCCGTCGGCCTTGTCGCGCACGGTCGCGCCGGTGAGCGCAGCGATCGTCGTGGTGAGGGCGCTGCGCTGGTCGAGCATCTCGTTGGCCGATCCCCCCGAGGCGAGAGTGGAGCGGATGCGGGCGTTCAGGTCCGCCACCTGGGTTGCGGCGTTGTTCAACTCGCTCACCATGCCGTTGAGGTCATTGCGCACGCTGGACCACTCGCTTGAGACGGCCTGAAAGCCCTGCTTGATCTGTCCGACGAGCTCAGTTGCGGTGCCGAGAAGCAGAGCCGCCGGCGCTGAGGTGTCGGCACCGTTGGCGAGGTTCTGCCAGCCGGCCCAAAAATCCCCGAGCTTGGCCGAGAGGCCGTTCTCGGTCGGTTCCTTGAGCGACCCCTCGAGGGCGCTGAGTGAATTTGCACGCACCGCGGTGTACCCGGCGGTTCCGGACGAGAAGCGCACCTGGGCATCCAGCTGGGCGCTGCCGAGACGGGCCACTCCGTCGACGGTGACTCCCTGGCCGATGCGGATGTTGTTGGTGAACATGCCGGTCTGCGCGGTGGGGCTCAGTGCCGAGGTCTCGATGCGTTGGCGCGTATAACCCTGGGTGTTGGCGTTGGCGATGTTCTGCCCCACCACGTCGAGGCCTTTGCGCGCGGCAACGAGGCCACTGTAGGCCGTGTTCAGTCCGCCGAAGGTACTCATCCGGCGGCCTACAGGTTCCGGTCGAAGAGGCGAGCGGCGGTGGCGTCCACGTCGGTGGTTCCGCGGGCGTCGTAGGTCTTCACGTCTGGGCTCAGCCCGGCGAGCGTCTCCTGGGTGGAGCGGCTGGCGGCCCGAATGAACTGTTCGTTCACGTCGCGCAGCTGCTTGATCTGTGTGGTCAGGTCGGCCATAGCCTTGAGGTGCGCGCCGAGAATTTCGGCCCACGGGCCCGAGGGGGCACTCGCGGCGAGTTCGCGAAGAGTGGCGTCCTGGGTGCTGCCCCATTCGGTCGCGAGGGCGGCGACCTCCACGGAGCGGCCGAGGCCGGCTTCGCGCACCAGGGCGAGCACCTGCTCGACCTCGCGGGTGGCGTGCTGCAGCCAGCGGCTCTTACCGCCCTGAAGCAGCAGTTGCTCTTCTTCTAGTTTGAAGACGAGCAGCTCCAGCAACTCTCGTTCGCGCCAGAGCAACGCGGACAGCTCATTGGCACCCATGTGCTTCAACCACCATCTCAGATTCGTGCCGTGCCGCCCGCACAATGCAGGGCTTTCAGCTCATTCGTAGGCACTATCGGCAGGGTTTGACCCAACGTTAGTCAATGAATGCTGAATATGACCCGAATTGGGGTCAAAATCATGTCCCCCTAAATGCCGACACGTTCTGCCCCGATTCGGGGGTGTTTTGGTAGAAGTCCGGTCTACCTTCGCCCTAAGCTGTGAATCGCGGGTGAACGCGTACCCGCGGGGGATCACTATTCGCGGTGTACGCGTGTCGAGGTGCCACGGTTCAGGT
>NZ_JPRS01000002.1 GCF_000738085.1 Cryobacterium sp. MLB-32 | reverse complement strand
TGGGTCAAAATCATGTCCCCCTAAATGCCGACACGTTCTGCCCCGATTCGGGGGTGTTTTGGTAGAAGTCCGGTCTACCTTCGCCCTAAGCTGTGAATCGCGGGTGAACGCGTACCCGCGGGGGATCACTATTCGCGGTGTACGCGTGTCGAGGTGCCACGGTTCAGGTTTTACGCTCATCATCAGGTGTTTTGAGAATTCGGGGGAAACGCACGTGAACCGTTTAGAGCGCAATCAACTCGTCGTCGAGAACCTGCCTTGGTGGGATACCTGGTCTCCGAGGTGTGGGCCAAGGCCCGTCATCTATCCCGTGATGACCTGGCTTCGGCCGGCGCCCTGGCCCTGATTACCTCAGCGGATGCCTTCAATGCATCGCTCGGCGTACCATTCGGTGCGTTCGCGCGACGTCGCATCATCGGCGCGTTCGCCGATGAGATGCGCTCCAATGATTGGGCCACCCGTGGCGCCCGACGACGTATCAAAGAGACCCTTGCCGTACAGGAAACCCTGTCCATCGCGCTCGGTCGCACCCCCAACGTGGACGAGATTGCGGCCTCACTGGGGGTGGACCGCGAAACTGCCCTCGCCGGCATCTCCGACGCCGCCCGCACCGTGTCTACGATTGACGACTCCACGGCCGAATTCCTCATCGCAGACACGATCCTCCCCGAGGAATCGATGCTCACCGCCGAACGCTTGGGATACCTGCGTTCGTCGATCTCTGCTCTGCCCGAAAAGTTCCGCTACGTCGTCGAACAGATTTACTTCGAAGACCGTGCCGTGAAAGACATCGCCGCCGAGCTCGGCACCACGCACTCCGCTGTCTCTCAGACGCGCGCCGAGGCCATCCGCCTGCTGCGCGACGGGCTCGGCACTCACTACGCCGATGACGCCGAGACCGAGTACGTGCCTGAATCCCGCATCGCCCCGGCCCGCCGCAGCGCCTACCTGGCCCGCCTGGCCGATCACTCCGCCGCGGCCATGACCCGCGCCGCCCACGCTCGCACCACCACCATCCCCGTAGCGTCGTAGCCCGTACGCAGCGCGCACGCGCGCCTTCATGCGTTCCCCACCCCCTCGCCGGTCGAGGAGCGAGGAACGAGCGTCTCGAGACCCCGCGATCCCGAGCCCCTCGCTGGTCGAGGAGCGAGGAACGAGCGTCTCGAGACCCCGCGAGCCGCTCTCCGGACTCTGGCGTCTCCAGGACGACGCGTCGCCCTTCACGCCTGCAGCCGCAGCGGCGACCCCAACTTCAGGGCTGACTTGCTCTTCAGCAGGATGGGGGTTTGGGCCGGGTCCGCGGCGGGCGGTGGAATCAGCCAAAACTCCTGCCCGATGCGGATGATTTTCCACCCGTCGTTGTGCAACCGGAGGTGATGCGGGCTGCAGAGCAAGATCCCTTCCTCGAGGTTCGTAAACCCGCCCTCGGCCTGCCACAACCGAAGGTGATGAGCTTCGGAGAAGCTCGGTGGCCGCAGGCAGTCCTTCCACATGCACCCGCCGTCTCGAAGGGCCAACGCCGCACGTTGAGCGGTTGTGAACAGTCGTTGTTCGCGTCCGACGTCAAGCACCGTTCCGTCTCGACCGAACAGCACCGGCGTAAACCCGGTGTTGCACACGGTCCGGTCGATGGTGGCGGTCGTGGCGGCGTCTGGTGTGCCTTCGATGAACCCGTTGCGAAGGAGCACCAAGCCCGTCGTCGGCTGCGTCGTCGTGGGCGCGGCCGTCGTGAGCCCTACCTTCGGAAGCTCGGCCGTGGTGGGCGCTGCCGCAGTGGGCCCTCTGGTCGTGGGCGCGGCCGTTGGATCCGGTACGGGTGCCCCAACGACGACCAGTTTGACCGACGGGCGGATACGCCCGAACAGTGTTCCGGGGTCGGCGGCTGCGGCGACCTTGATCACCTCGATCAGGGACTCGGCGGCGATCTGGTCGGTGGACCGGGGGTCGTCGATGATGCGCTGCGCCCGCTCCTTTTCGCCTTTCTCCACGAATCGGGGGCCACCGGTGCGGGGGCCGGTGATCTGCAGCAGGAAGTCCTTGAAGTACGACCCGTTCTCCGGGTCCAACTCAAAACTCCCGTGCAGCATCCCATCGGGCTTGTCAAACACTCTCAGGTACTGCCGTGCTCGCATCGCGTCGGCGCGGGAGGCGATCCCGGCGGCGTCGATCGTGTCCCGGCACTGCCGGGCCGCCTTCGCGGCCTGGTCGGCGTTGAGGGTGCGGCACTCGGCCAGGAGATGCTCGATCGCGTCGGCGAGCATGTCTTCGGTGACGCCGATGGCCGGTTCGCCGAGGGCGCGGCGAATGGCTGTCGCGGCGTCGGTGCTGAGTGTTCCGTCGGTCACGGCGTCGCCGAGAGGCGCGAACCACGGCCGGTGCACCTCGACCGGCGGAGCCTCGGGGTGTTCGAGCGCCAGCTGGTCGGCCTGCTTCTGCCGGTGCCGGGCCGCTTCGGCTTCGGTGGCCATGGTGCCGGCCTCGATCAGGCGGCGGGTATCGGCTTTGGTTCCGCCGCCGCCTCCGCCGAGGGCCTGCACGTAGTCCTCGGGGCTGTTGTATCCCTTCTTTCTCGACAGGCCCTCCCTGCCGAGCGTCCAGTCGGATCGGCCGGCCATATTCGCCGCCGACAGTGCGTAGGCCGCGGTGACCTCACGCAGGTGGTGGGCTATCGCCCGGTGGGTGTCCTCCGACCCGTCGTCGGACAACTCCGCGAACATCCTCGCGGACACATCTGACCGGGCCAAGGCCCCGGTCAGATCAACGAAAACACCTTCAATGGTGGTTGTCATAAGAAAAGTGTGACAGACACCACCGACACTGACCGGTCCCGCATCATCCGAAGACGCCCCGCCTCGCTGGTCGAGGAGCGCCGTCTACGGCGCGTCTCGAGACCGCGCAAGACGCCGTCCAACCGCGAGCATCTCAACACGACTGCGCACTTCGCCGTCTATCCAAGACCATCGTCGCGCAACGCAGTCGCCATACCCTCGCTCGATCTCAGAACTGTTCGGAAATCTTCCCCACGTTTCCTAACCCACCCAGACCTCCGGCCGATAGCTCAAGGTGTCAGCCCATGGATGGACTGGCGTACTTTGACCCAATCACGGAGGATTCATCATGGGCATGCAGGTAAACACCAACCTCGCGGCAAACAACGCTTACCGCGCTTTGAGCACAACACAGAACGACCTGTCCAAGTCGCTGGAGAAGCTGTCCAGCGGCCTTCGCATCAACCGGGCAGCGGATGACGCGGCTGGTCTCGCCATCTCAGAAGGCCTCAAGTCGCAGGTCGGTGGCCTCACGGTCGCCAGCCGAAACGCGCAGGACGGCATCTCGGTTCTCCAGACCGCAGAAGGCTCCCTGAACGAGACCACATCGATTCTTCAGCGGATGCGCGACCTCGCGGTTCAGGCCGGTAACGACTCGAACAACGCCGAATCCCGAGGGGCGATTCAGACAGAGGTCACGGCGTTGACCAAGGAACTGACCCGCATTAGCGAGGCCACGAACTTCAATGGCACCCAGCTGCTTGACGGCTCCAGGCCGTCGCTGAGCTTCCAGGTCGGTGCAAACAGCGACGCGAGCAGCCAGATTGCTGTCGACCTTTCTGGTGCGAACGTGAAGGCGATCGCCGCAACACTAGGCGCGGCAAATGGCGGATTGGACATCGCTGCAGGCGACGTTGCCGCGGCAGACTACAACCTCACGAACGCGAATGGATCGACTCAGGTCATCACGCCGGACCTGACCGCCGCGGACCTGACGGACGAATCAGCAACGGGAGGTCAGTCGACATTGGCGAAGACCGTTGCCGCCCTTAACCAGGATTCTGCTTTCTCTGGATCACTGGTCGCAACGATCACGTACGATCCCACAGATCCCACTGTGGAGACCGGCATGAACGTGAAGTCGAAGAGTGCGGATGTCTTCAGCACCACCGCATCCAGCCTTGGCACGGGTGCTGGGCTCGATTTCAGCACCGCAGCCAACGCCGCCGCCTCTATCAGCATGCTCGACACGCAGATCGAGAAAGTGTCCACCGCTCGCGCCGAGTTGGGTGCAAACCAGAACCGGTTCGAGAGCGTTATCAAGAACCTCGCCGTCTCC
This sequence comes from Cryobacterium sp. MLB-32, assembly GCF_000738085.1. Classification (GTDB taxonomy): domain Bacteria; phylum Actinomycetota; class Actinomycetes; order Actinomycetales; family Microbacteriaceae; genus Cryobacterium. The sequence continues at coordinate 61,642 of NZ_JPRS01000002.1, read as the reverse complement.
ACGGAGAACCTCACCGCTGCCGGTTCGCGTATTCGCGACACCGACATGGCGCAGGAAATGGTCAACTACACGCGGGCGAACATCCTGTCGCAGGCCGGAACCGCCATGCTCGCGCAGGCGAACCAGTCCAACCAGGGCGTGCTGCAGCTCCTTCGCTAAATCGGAGTAGCACTAGTACGAACTGACTGAACCGCGCTGGGAAGCAGCCGCGGGGCGATCTGGACCTCGCCCCGCGTGCTGCCGACCGGCGTGTCGGCAGCACGCAGAATCGACAGCAGGAGAGGAACCCACCATGTCGATGGCAATTGATGGACTGGCCAGCGGCCTGGATACCACCTCACTGATCAACTCGCTCATGAAGCTCGAGGCCGTTCCTCAGTCTCTTCTCCAGCGCAAGGTTTCTGAATCCACAACTTTTATCGCCGCGCTTCAGGGGCTCAACTCCAGCGTCGCGAACCTCGCTACTCTGGCAGCCAAGACAGCCAAAGACGGCGCCTTCGACCTGTACTCCGCAACGAGCAGCTCGACCGCCGCAACGGTCACGGCCTCCGCTGGGGCCAGCGCCGGACAGATCGACCTCGTTGTTGACCAGCTCGCTCAGCGCCAGGTCTCGGTGTCGTCAGCTCTCGCCGAGTGGCCCGGAAGCGACTTCAGCATCACGAGCTCGGCCGGCGTGCGCACGGCGATCTCTGCCACCACCGCCAACCTCGACGACGTCGTCAATGCCGTCAACAATGCCAATGCCGGCGTGAGTGCGGTGAAGGTTGCCGCGGGGATGGACGCGAGCGGCGCCCCGGTCTACCGGGTGCAGTTCACTGCCACGTCCACCGGAGCGGCAGGAGGTTTCACCGTAGCCAACTCCGACACGACAACCTCTCCGGCCACCGACACAGATGCGGGCCTCACCCAGGTGCGGGCCGCGCAAGACGCCAAGGTCACCCTGTGGGCAGGCTCGCCCGCGGCGCAGTCCATCAGCTCGGCTACGAACACCTTCGCGGAGCTGCTGCCCGGCGTATCGGTCACGGCTACAAAGGCCTCCGTCGACCCCGTGAGCATCACCGTGGCCCGCAACGACGCCGCCATCAGCACGATGGCGAGCGACCTGGTGGGCGGTGTGAACGGCATCCTGGCGCTCATTTCCACCAAGTCCGCCGTCGTCAACAGCACCAACGCGGCGGGCGGAGCAGTGCTTTCGAGCGGGCCGTTCACCGGGGACAGCACGGTTCGTGATCTCAACCAGCGAATCCTGACCGCGGCGTCCGCCCCGATCGACGGACACTCGCCGAGCGAATTCGGCATCAGCATCACGAAGACCGGCACCATGGAATTTGATGCCACAAAGTTCGCTGCGGCGCTGAAGGCCGACCCGGGGCGCACCGAAGCCGCGGTGCAGGAGATCGCGTCACGCGTGGCGGATGTCGCAACGAACGCTTCAGACAAGTACGACGGCATGATCACGTCAAGAATCACCGGTCAGGAATCCATGGTCAAGGACCTCGGAAACCAGATCACCGACTGGGACCGCCGCCTGGCCTCCCGGCGCTCCACGCTCGAACGCACCTATTCGGGGCTGGAGGTGCAGCTGAGTGCGATGCAAGCCCAATCCTCCTGGCTCACCTCTCAGCTCGCCGCTCTGCCAACCTCGACGAGTAACTGATGACACTTCTCATGATGCCTAATGCCGAAGCCCGACGTGCCCGCTACAACCGCGAAGCCGTGCTGAGCGCCACCCCGGTGCGCCTGCTCACGATGCTCTACGACCGACTGCTTCTCGACCTCAACCGCGCCGAAGCGGCGCAGGTCGACGAGAATTGGGGCGTTGCGAGCGAGAACCTGCTGCACGCGCAGGCGATCATCTCCGAGCTCACCACCTCGCTCAACGTTGATGCCTGGAACGGGGGAGAGGGCCTCTTCGCGCTCTACACCTACGTCTCCACCGCGCTGATGCGCGCCAACACGCACCGCGATGTTGCCCGTACGCAGGAAAGCATCGCGCTGCTCGAGCCCCTGCGCCTCACCTGGCATGAAGCCGCGGCATCGCTGCCGGCTCAGCCCGCCGAAGTGAACACGACGGGTGGCGCACTCGGCTTTGGCTAAACAGTCACCCAACACGGCTGCCTGGCTGCGCGTACTGAACGAGCTCGAGCTAAACCTCGACACCGCCAATTGGTCTGCCGCGGCGAATTCCACGCCGGATTCTGCACCGGATGCCGCGGGCCTCGCCCCGGCATCCTTCTGGCAACCCCCGACGACGATCGGCCCGATACCTGCCGAGCTCGGGGAGCGCGCCCGCGACCTGCTGCTCTGCCAGCTGAAGCTTGTGCGCGAACTCGACGCGGCCCGCCGCGTGGCGGGTCAGCACCTCGCAGCCCTACGCACGGTACCGCCCGTGCGTGATTCAGACCGTTCGGTGTACCTCGACGTCACCGGCTGACACCACACGTCACCAGCCTCGGCACAAAGTCTTACCGAATTCTTTCAACTAACTCCTAACCCCTACCCCCGTTCGGCCGATAGCTCACTGTGAGCACGGATCGCTCATCAATTGGCCACGGATTGGCCGTCGCATCTTTTTTTGTCGACGAAACGGGAACCCGTGCTTGAATCCGTGACCTCCACTGCGATCACCAGTGCTCTCGACGGCCTGGCCCTGCGCCAGCGCACCATCGCGAACAACATCGCGAACGTGAACACGCCCAACTACCACGCCCAGCGTGTCTCCTTCGAGAACGCGCTCGCTCAGTCGGTCTCCGAGGGCTCCGGAGCGGTGTCGGCGAGCACCGCACGTTCGATGGATCCCACGAACGTCAACGGCAACAACGTGAACCTCGACACCGAGACTCTCTCCAACATCGACACGGTGCTGCGCTACCAGTTCGCGGCCCGCGCCGTGGAGGGCCCCTTCACCGCCATGCGCTCTGCGATGCGGACCAACTGATGACCTTCGACGCAATCGGCATCGCCGGCAGCGGCCTGACGCTGCACCGCCAGTGGCTCGATGCTCTTGCCGACAACATGGCCAACGTAAACACCGCCACGAGCACAGACGGCAGCGCCTTCCAGGCCCGGTATATCGCCGCGCAGGAGGGTGAAGGCGTCTCGGGCGTCTACGCCACGGGTGTGGAACTCGGTTCTGCCGAGGGGCGCATGGTGTTTGAGCCGAACAACCCACTCGCCGACACCGAAGGCTACGTGCGCTACCCGGAGATCGATCTCGCCGAGCAGATGGGACAGCTCATCATGGCCCAGCGCGGCTACCAAGCCAACGCCGCCGTCGTCGACCGTGCCAAGACGACCTACGAAGCCGCACTCCAGATCGGACGTTCCTAATGCCCTTGAGCTCAATCCAGATGATCCAGGGCATGGCGGGCGTGCAGGGCACCACTGCAACCACGGCCACCCAGAGCACCGACGGCTCCGGCTTCGGCGCCGCCCTCACCGGCGCGGTCGACAACCTGCAGCAGATGTCCTCCACCTCCAACGAGCTCGCCATCAAGGCCGTTACCGGCGACCTCACCGACATCCACTCGGCCACCATCGCGAGCACCCGCGCGCAGGTCACCCTGGAACTCGTCGCCGCCGTGCGTAACAAGGGCGTCGACGCCTTCAACGAGATCATGAGGATGCAGGCCTGATGCCCACCCAGGTCACCTCGGCGTTTCGCCGTTTCGCCGATGCCATCCGCGCGTTCACCGTCGCGCAACGCACCGTCGCCATCATCGGCGTCGCCGTGCTGGTGCTCGGCATCGCCGCCCTCAGCATGTGGGTCACCAAGCCCGCGTACACCCCGCTCTTCTCCGGGCTCAGCGGCGTGGACGCCAACTCCATCGTGGAGCAACTTCGGGCGGATGGCGTGGCCTACGAACTCAGCGACGGCGGTGCGACCATCATGGTGCCCGAGGCCAACGTCTATGACGAGCGTCTCAAGGCCGCTGCAGCCGGTCTTCCCACCAGCAGCACGGGCGGATACGCGCTGCTCGACAAAATGGGCGTCACCTCCTCCGAATTCCAGCAGTCGGTGACCTACAAGCGAGCGCTCGAAGGCGAGCTGGCGGCCACGATCGGTGCCCTCGACGGTGTCCAGACCGCGTCGGTGAAGCTTGCGATCCCCGAAGACAGCGTTTTCGTGTCTACGAAGAATGATCCGACAGCATCCGTCTTCGTGCAGACGAAGAACGGCATCACCCTCAGCAACAGCCAGGTGCAGGCCATCGTGCACCTCACGAGCGCGTCCATTGACGGCATGGCCCCCGAAGACGTGTCTGTTGTCGACGCTGCGGGAACCGTGCTCTCCGCCGTAGGGGTGGGAGCCACGGGCTCCGCCGACCAGCAGGCCTCCGACTACGAAGGCCGCGTGCGCGACTCGGTGCAGAACATGCTCGACAAGGTTGTGGGACCCGGCAACGCCACCGTCGTGGTGGCCGCCGATATGAGCAAAGAATCCGCGCAGCGCACGGAGGAGTCCTTTGTCACTCCCCTCGACGCCCCTGCCCTCAACGAGTCGACCAAGACCGAGACGTACACGGGCACCGGCGGCGGCGCGGCGGGCGTTCTCGGCGCCGACAACATCGCTGTTGCGGCCAACGGGAGCGGTGATGGCACGTTCAACTCCGAAGACACCACCCGCAACAATGCCGTCAACAAGGTCACCGAATCCCGCACCATCCCGGCCGGCGCCGTCAACCGCCAAACCATCTCCGTGGCCGTCGACAAGGACGCCGCAGCCGGAATGAACGTCGCCGACATCACGAGTCTCGTGGCCTCCGCCTCCGGAATCGACGTCGCCCGCGGCGACGCGGTCACGGTCGAGGTCGTCTCGTTCAACCAGACGGGTGCGGCGGATGCGGCGGCAGCCCTGGCCGCAGCCGACAAGGCAGCGGCGGATGCCCGCCTCGCCAGCGTGCTGCGCGTCGCCATCATCACCGCAGGCATCGTGATCACTCTCATGGCCAGCCTGATCCTGTACGCGCGCCGGTCACGGCGGCAGAGCCGCGAGGCGGTCGACGTGGGAGACCTCACCGAGATGCAGAACGCTCTCGACGCCATGAACGCGCCGACCCTGCTCAACCCCGTCGTTCCCCAGAAACCGCCAGAGCTACCTCCGCTCAACTACACCCTGACCGAGGCCGACACCCGTCGAGCGGAAATCGACCAGCTGGCCCAGAGCGATCCGAAGCGCACAGCCGAGTACTTGCGTAATCTGATGGATGACCGGCAGAACGCATGACCGAGATCATCACCGCGTTGACGGGCACCCAGAAGGTGGCCGTGGTTCTCATGAACATGGACCACGATCTCGCAACCATCGTCATGAAGCAGTTCTCCGACGCCGAGGCGGAGGTCATCGCGTCTGAAATCATCCAGCTGCGTAAAGTGGATGCCGGCGTCGCGGAGAACGCCCTGACCGAGTTCCATGAGCTCACCCGAACCAGCTCCCGGTCCGGCCGTGGGGGGCACGAGTTCGCCCAGGGGCTGCTTGAGGCGTCCTTCGGCGCGGAACGCGCGGCCGGCGTGCTCACCCGTGTTGCCACCTCGATGGCGGGCAAAGCTTTCGAATTTCTCGACAGCGCCGAGTCAAGCGACGTTCTCAACCTGCTCGAAGGCGAAATGCCGCAGACCATCGCGCTCGTGCTCGCGCACCTGCGCCGTGAGCACGCCTCAGCGATCCTGTCCGGAATGTCTCCGGGACTGCGTACCGACGTGGCCCAGTGCATCGCCACGATGGGCAGCGCAGCCCCCGATGCGATCCGCATCGTGACCGACACCCTCAAGATGGGTGCCCGCACGGTTGTCGCACGCGAAACGGTCGAGGTCGTCGGGGGAGTGCAGCCGCTTGTCGAGATCATCAACCGTGCCGATGCCGCCACGGAGCGTGCCCTGCTCGAAGCCCTCGAGGAGCGCGACCCGATCCTCGCCGAAGAGGTTCGTTCCCGCATGCTCACCTTCGCCGACATCGTCAAGCTCGAGAGCCGGGATGTGCAACAGGTGCTGCGTGGAATCGACACGAGCGTGCTCGCAATCGCTATGAAGGGCACCTCCGGCGCCGTGCTCACCGTCATCCGAGCCAACCTTTCCGAGCGCAACCGTGACCTGCTCGACGACGAAACCAAGAGCCTGGGCCCTATGCGTGTCAGCCAGGTGGAAGACGCCCGCGCGGAGGTCGTGCGGGCCATCCGCGACATGGAAGCCCAAGGCACGATCACCGTGCAGCGCGGAGCGGAGGAAGAATATGTCAACTGACGCCCGCTTCTCGAGTGTCGCCTTTCCGCGCCTGCATGTTGTGGTCGATGCTCGCGCCGACGAGCAGGACCGCGCTGCCGGGCACGCCGCCGGGTACGCCGCCGGCCTGCGCGAAGCCGGGATCACGGCCGTGGCCGTCGCCGCGGAGCATGCGGCCGAACACGCCGCAGCGCTGCGCCACGCTGAAGCGCGTTCCGACCGTGCGGTGCGCCTGCTCGCGGCCGCTGCCGAAGCGCTCGACAACCGCACGATTCCCGTGCTCCGCGAGGCCGAAGGAACGCTGGTGCACACGGCGCTCGACCTCGCCGAGGCCGTGCTCGGTGCCGAACTGAGCCACAGTGACGTCTCGGCCCGACGTGCCCTCGAACGTGCCCTCGGTCAGGGCGAGCACGCCGAAACGCACACGGTGCACATGCACCCCGATGATCTGGCCGTGCTCGGCGCCGCCACCCAGAATGTTCCTGGCGTGCTCTTCGTGTCCGACGCCTCACTGGCGCGCGGCGACGCCGTCACCAGATTCCCCGACGGATTTATCGACGCCCGTATCGGCACGGCCTTCGCCCGAGTCAAAAACGCCATGTTGGGCGGAATCTGATGGGCGCCGTCACCCTCCTCGACTCCGTCGTCGCGACGGCACGGCGGGCGGCGCGACCGGAACGGGTGGGAACGGTCAGCTCCATCGTGGGTCTCGGCGTGGAGGTGCGCGGTCTCGATGCCGCCATCGGCGATCTCGTGAACCTCGGAGACCACCCGGGAATCGACGCGGAGGTCGTGGCCACGGGAGCGGGCGGCATCCGCTGTATGCCTCTCGGCCGTCTCACCGGACTGCGGGCAGGTGCAGCGGCCCGTGCCGCGAGCACACCACTGCTCGTTCCCACCGGAAACGGACTCTTCGGCCGCGTCATCGACGGCCTCGGCCGCCCGATCGACGGCAAGGGCCCCCTCGTCAGCGATGGAGCGGTGTCCCTGCACAATGCGAGCCCCTCGGCCATGCAGCGTAGCCGCATCACCGAACAGCTGCAGCTCGGCGTGCGTGCCCTCGATACCCTCACTGCCGTGGGCAAGGGCCAGCGCATGGGACTGTTCGCCGGTTCCGGTGTGGGCAAGTCCTCGCTGCTGTCGATGATCGCCCGTGGAACGGATGCCGAGGTATCGGTCATCGCGCTGGTGGGGGAGCGTGGCCGTGAGGTGCGGGAATTCCTCGAGGACGACCTCGGCCCCGAGGGCCTTGCACGGTCCATCGTTGTGGTCGCCACCAGCGACGAGCCGGCCATGATGCGCCTTCGCGCAGCGTTCACCGCCACTCGCATCGCGGAGTCCTTCCGCGACCGGGGTTCCGACGTGGTGCTCATGATGGATTCGCTCACCCGGGTGGCCATGGCCCAGCGCGAAATCGGGCTCTCGGTGGGCGAGCCCCCCGCTACCCGCGGCTACCCGCCGTCGACGTTCTCCGTGCTCGCGCAGTTGCTTGAGCGCGCCGGCACCGGGCAAACCGGCTCCATTACGGGCATGTACACGGTTCTCGTGGACGGAGACGACCACAACGAGCCGATCGCGGATGCCGCGCGGTCGATCCTCGACGGACACGTCGTGCTGGATCGCAAGCTCGCCGTCACCGGTCATTTCCCCTCGATCGACGTGCTCGCTTCCATCTCTCGGGTTGCCTCGCGGGTCAACACGCCTGCCCGCAACCAGGTTGCCGCGACCCTCCGCAGGGTTCTTGCCGCCCGTCAGGGTGCGCAGGATCTTCTCGACGTCGGCGCGTATCGCGCCGGCACGAACCCGCTCGTCGACGCCGCAGTCAACAACGAAAGTGCCATCAAGAACTTCCTGCAACAGCGCATGGACGACCAGACGCCCACCAGTGTGGCCTGGGACAGTCTGACCGTCTTGACGCGCCAACTCGGGGTGGCCTCATGAAGCGCCTCTTTCCCCTGGCCGGGCTGCTGCGCCTTCGCCACCTGCAGCAGGACGAGGCCGCGGGCGAACTCGCCGCAGCCAACTCCCGAGTGCAAGACAACGAGACCCGTCGGGACCGGGCGCGAGCCTGTTACACGGGGGAGCCCACTCACCCACCAGCTCCGCGACGATGAACGCCATGGCCGCCGCACGGGCATCGTCTCGGAGCATGCTCGCCGACCTCGATGCCCTCGGTCAGGGGCACCTCGCTACCCTCGCGCAGGCGCAGTCCGTGTTTGACGCGGCTCGCGCCGAATCGATCGGACTCGAGAAGCTCGAAGCTCGGCACAGTGCTGCCGTGGCTGCGGCGGACCTGCGCGCCGAGCAGATCGTGCTCGATGAGATCGCTTCCACCCGCTGGCATCGCGACCAGGCCGCGCATGACACGACCGACGATGGAGGTGCGCGATGACAATGACCATGTCCGACGCCCTGAGCCGCATCGACCAGATACAGTCGACGTTGCAGCGCATGAGCGGCACCCAGTCGGCCGCAAAACCCGCGGCATCCGCTGCCTCAAGCGCTGCCTCGGCCGATGCCTTCGCGGCCAGTCTGGCGTCCAGTATCGGCACCACCGGGAGCGCCGCCACGGGCAGCGCCGCACTGCCCGGAAGCGCCGGAGTGACCGGCACAGACGTCAGCAACGCCGCCCAGAAGTATCTCGGTGTTCCCTACGTTTTCGGTGGGGAAGACGCGAGCGGTATGGACTGTTCCGGCCTCGTGCAGAAGGTATATGCCGACGTGGGCATAGAGGTCCCCCGCCTGGTTTCCGGACAGATGAAGATCGGTACCGAGGTGGGATCCCTCGCCGAAGCCCAGCCCGGGGACCTGATCGTCACCGGCGGCGGCGCCCACATTCTCATTTACGCCGGCAACAACAAGGTCATTCACGCACCGTATGCCGGCCGCTCAGTATGCCTCGTTGACGCGTACATGACGGATGCCGACATCGACACGATCCGACGAGTGATCCCGACCCCCACGGCGGCGACCACCGGCGGCACAACCGCCGACATGTTCAGCGCGGCATTCGCTGCATTCGAGACTGGCGGTGCCCGGTGACCTTCAGCCTGAACTCCAGCCTCGCTCGACCGGCAGCACAGACGGGTGGGCAGGGTGGTTCCCCAAGCGGTACCGCGCGCGTCGGTTCGTCGGAGCGCGCCGCCGGCTTCGCCGCTGTCATGAAGCGGACAGGCTCCGACTCTTCGGCACAGAATGCTGCCGACCGCGAGGCGACCGGCAGCACGTCGGCGGCCACCGCGCATTCTTCCCGCGCGAAGTCGCCGCGATCGGAGTCTGTCACTGCAGGGCCGACGATCGATTCCGTGCGTGCGGACGCGGCCGATTCGGTCACCGCTGCCGGTGAGCCACCGACCGGGTCAGAACCTACCCTCGACGAATTCGGTGACGCCTCCGTTAGACCCCGTGCGTCCACCGCAGAACGCACCGACGCGGCCACGGTGGAAGCGACCGCCGCTGCCAGCCCCATCGACGCACCGGCACCGACATTCGCCTGGCCAGTGTTCAGCCGTGACGTCGCCGCGACCGCTGCTCCGTCGACGGCCGTTGCTGGGGTTGCTGGTGCGGGGACGATTGGGACGGCCGCTGCGACGACGACGAGTGCTGCGACGACGACGGCTGCCGCGGCGACTTCGCTTGTGACTGCTGGTCTAACGATTCCGGCCGCTGCGCCAGCGTCGGCCCAGGCGTCGGTCCAGACGTCGGTCCAGACGTCGGCTGAGGCGGCGCTGGCCACACGGGTTCGCGGGAGCCTCGACATCACACCCCCTCCCGCCCCGGGCACGTCGGTCGCGTCGCCAACCAGGACCGACGCATCCGCCGCGCCGCAGCTCACCGCGCTGCCTGCCGCGCTGCCTGCCGCGGTACCTGCCGCGCTGCCTGCCGCGACGCCCGCCTCGGCCGGAGCGGTGCTTCCGCAGCCTGCGGGTACCGCTCCCCGCACCGATTTCCTGATTCGCCCGACCGGTGCCACCGCGGCCGAGGCGGTCACGATCGTGCAGGCGGACGCGGCGGCATCCGCATCTACGTCCCTCGCCGCGGCAGCTGTGGGACCGGCGGCGCCCGCGGCTCTGGGCGCACCGATGGCCCCTGCCGCCATCGTCACTCCCACGGCCGCCGCTGTGCCCGTTCCCCTGACGACACAGGTTGCGAAGCCACTCTTCACTCTCAGCGGCGTCAAGCCGGGGGAACACGTGCTCACGATCACAGTGACGCCCGAAAACCTCGGACCGCTCACTGTGCGGGCCCACGTGACCGGCGACAACATCCGTGTGGAGCTGTTCGCTCCCACCGACTCGCGCGTGAGGCGCTTCGGGCCATTTTGCCCGACCTGCGCCGGGACCTCGCCGGAGGCGGGCTCAACGCTCAGCTTGATCTGTCGTCCCAGAGCCAGGCGAACGACGCCCGATCGGATGCTCAGGACGGCCGCCTGCAACGGCCGCCGCCCGGAATACGTGACGGCCCCGGTGATGAACCCGTGGCGCGCAGCCCCCGCAGTTCTCTCTCCCACTCTTCATCGACCATCGACGTGATGGCATAACAGGAAGGTCGACCGTGACAATCCCCGCAGTTACCGCCGCACCGACAACCGGAATGTATTCCTCCACGGTCACGCGTGCCCCGAAACAGACCATGGACTCGGAGGTCTTTATGTCGTTGCTGGTCACCCAGCTGCGCAACCAGGACCCGAGCTCGCCGATGGACACGAACCAGATGATCGCGCAGACGACCCAGCTGGCCATGATGGAGAAGCTCAACGCCCTGGCCACAACCAACGAAGAGAATTTCTCCCTGCAGATGCGCATGGCCGCGGCCGCGCTGGTGGGACAAGAAGTGACATTCACCGATGCCGGGGGCGTGGAATCCACCGGGCAAGCCACGGCCGTGTCCTATGCCGGTTCCGTGCCCCAGGTCACGGTCAACGGGCAGACCATCGCTCTCGACGCCATCTCCGGGGTGACCGGCGCGAAAGCCTCGTCGGTCGAGCCTGTCGAGCCCTGATCCCCGCACCCCAATCATTCGTATTCCGCTCATTCTTCTTCTTCGTCCTTATCGAAAGGCAGCACTCATGCTTCGCTCTCTCTACTCCGGCATCTCCGGTCTTCGCGCCCACCAGGCCATGCTCGACGTGACCGGCAACAACATCGCCAACGTCAACACCACGGCATTCAAGGCATCCGCCGCGCAGTTCCAGGACACGCTCTCGCAGATGTCGCAGGCCGCGGGCGGGCCGCAGACCACGGTTGGTGGCACGAACCCGGCCCAGGTGGGCCTCGGCGTGCAGGTTGCCGGCATCTCCACCAACTTCGCTCAGGGTTCCGCTCAGTCCACTGGACGCGCTACCGACATCATGATCTCGGGCGACGGCTTCTTCGTCACCCAGCTGGGCGGCGAGACGCTCTACACCCGCGCCGGAGCCTTCGATTTCGATGCCCAGGGCCGACTCGTGTCGCCCGATGGAGCCATCGTGCAGGGCTGGAACGCTGTCGGCGGCGTGATCAACGCGGGCGGCGCCACCGGAAACATCACCCTGCCCGTTGCAGCCATTATCCCGGCGGTCAGGACAACAGGGGCAACCGTCGGGGGCAACCTGCCGTCCGACGCCCTCGCCGGAACCGAACTCATCCGCGATATCGAGGTCTTCGATGCCTCGGGTGCCGCCAGCACCGTTTCCCTGCGATTTGTGAAGGACGCAGCGGCCGGCACCTGGAACGTGACCGATGTGAACAACGCAGCCACGCCCCCCGTGGCTCTCACCTTTGTGGCCGGAAAGCTGACAAACGCCGCTGGATCCGCAACCATCGCGGCCGGCTCGGCTGCAACCCCGATCGACCTCTCCGCGCTCGAAGGCTCCGCTGGTCTCACGACTGTCGCGTTCACGGGCCAGAACGGTTCCGCGGCCGGCACGCTCGAGTCCTTCGCACTTGGGGCCGACGGCACCCTCGTGGGCCTGTTCAGCAACGGTGGCCAACAGGCCATCGGACGTATCGCTCTTGCCACGTTCACGAACCCGGGCGGTCTCGAAAAGGCCGGTGCCTCCGGTTACCGCACCACGTTCAACTCCGGCGCCGCGCAGCTGGGCACCCCCGGCGCGGCCGGCCTGGGCTCGCTGCAGAGTGGCGCTCTGGAGATGTCGAACGTCGATCTCTCGCAGGAGTTCACCAACCTGATCGTCGCCCAGCGCGGCTTCCAGGCCAACGCCCGCATCATCACCACCTCCGACGAGGTGCTCCAGGAGCTCACCAACCTCAAGCGATAGTCGCAGGAGCAAACACGTCCCTGGCGCTGGTCGAGGCGCGACGAAGGAGTGATCGAGACCGCGCCAGGGTATGGCGCCTGCGTTGCGCGCCGACGGGGCTGGATAGACGGCGAACCGCGCAATCGTGCTGAGATGCTGGCGTGTGGACGGCGCCGTGCGCGGTCTCGAGACGCGCCGTAGACGGCGCTCCTCGACCAGCGACGCGGGGCGTTGGCCCGGTCAGATGTGTCCGCGAGAGCGTTCGCGGAGTTGTCCGACGACGGGTCGGAGAACGCCCACCGGGCGATGGCCCACCATCTGCGTGAGGTGACCGCGGCCTACGCGCTGTCGGCGGCGAATATGGCCGGCCGATCCGACTGGACGCTCGGCCGCGAAGGCCTGTCAAGAAAGAAGGGATACAACAGTCCAGAGGACTACGTGCAGGCCCTCGGCGGAGGAGGAGGCGGCGGAACCAAAGCCGACACCCGCCGCCTGATCGAGGCCGGCACCATGGCTACAGAGGCCGAGGCTGCTCGAGCCAGGCAGAAGGAAGCCGACCTGCGCGCTGCGGAGTACCCGGAGGCCCCGCCCGTGGAAGTTCACCGGCCGTGGTTGGCACCTCTCGGCGACGCCGTGACCGACGGAACACTCAGCACCGACGCCGCAACGGCCATTCGCCGCGCCCTCGGCGTGTCTCGACAGGCTCGACAACGGGCCCTTGGCGTGACGGAGGAGATGCTCAGCGACGCGATCGAGCATCTCATGGCCGAGTGCCGCACCCTCAACGCCGATCAGGCGGCGAAGGCGGCCCGGCAGCGCCGGGACACGATCGATGCCGCCGGGATCGCCTCCCGCGCCGACGGCCGCGCCCACTGCGGCCGAGCCCACTGCGGCCGAGCCCACGACGGCCGAGCCCACGACGGCCGAGCCCACGACGGCCGAGCCTACTTCGGCAGGGCCCACGAAGGCAGGGCTCACGACGGGCGCGCCCACTGCGGCAGGGCGCACAACGGCCGCGCCCACGACGACGCAGCCGACAACGGGCTTGGTGCTTCTTCGCAACGGCTTCATCGAAGGAACACCCGACGCCGCCACCGCCGCCACCATCGACCGGACCGTGTGCAACACCGGGTTTACGCCGGTGTTGTTCGGGCGGAGCGGCACCGTACTTGATGTTGGACGCGAGCAACGGCTGTTCACCACCGCTCAACGTGCGGCGTTGGCGCTTCGAGACGGCGGGTGCATGTGGAAGGACTGCCTGCGGCCACCGAGCTTCTCAGAAGCTCACCACCTTCGGCTGTGGCAGGCGGAGGGCGGACTGACCAACCTGAACGAGGGGATACTGCTGTGCAGCCCGCATCACCTCCGGTTGCACAACGAAATCTCGACAAGCTCGATCCAAGGGCTGGAAGATCATCCGCATCGGGCAGGAGTTCTGGCTGATTCCAACGCCCGCCGCCGACCCGACCCAAACCCCCATCCTCCTGACGAGCAAATCAGCCCTGAAGTTGGGATCGTCCCTGCGACTGCAGGCATGAGGGTCGCGCCTCGGCAGTGAGATCGGGCGTCCGGAGGTAGACGCTCGAGCCTCTTCGGTGTCGAGCCCGTCGAGCTGCGCCGCCAGGTCCCGAGTGGTGGCGCGACTGCTCGGTGTCTGTGCCATACCTCCCTGGGTGAGGAACCTAACGCTGGGGGCCGCGCGGCCGACAGTACTCAGTAGCGCCTCACCGGAGTCGTTCGGTACCAGGGGATGAACTCATGATCGTAGTTACGCGGCTTAACGACAGCCAGTTTGCGATCAATCCCGACTTGATCGAGCGCATTCATGCGAATCCCGACACCACCCTGGTGATGGTGGACGGGGCGAACTTCATCGTGACAGAAACGATGGAGGAGGTCATTGAACGCATTGCGCAGTATCGTGCCCGCGTAATTTCCCTCGCCTATGACCCCGACGCGGGCGAGCTTCCGCGCGGCCCGCGGAGGATCTGATGGATCCGGCAACACTGGTCGGCATTGTCATCGCCTTCGGGGCGCTCTTTGCCATGATCACACTCGAGGGATCGCATATCTCGAGCATCATGCTTCCTGCGCCGATGATCCTGGTATTCGGCGCGACGCTTGCCGTGGGCATCGCCGGTGGCACGATTCAGGATGCGGTTCTCGCGTTCAAATCGCTGCCGCGTGCTTTCAAGGGAAAGACCACTCCACCCAACCAGATCATCGACCAGGTCGTGCAGCTGGCCGAGACGGCCCGAACCTCGGGGCTACTCTCCCTGGAGCAGGAGGCCGACAACGTCAAAGATCCCTTCCTGCGTGGTGCATTACAGAACATCGCCGATGGGACCGATGGCGACGAGCTGCGCATGCTCCTTGAGGACGAGATCTCCACCCGAGCTCGGTCCGACAGATCCGCCGCGAAATTCTTCACGAGTCTTGGTGGCTATGCGCCCACGATCGGCATTGTCGGAACCGTCGTGTCCCTCACCCATGTACTCGAGAACCTCGACACGCCCAGCACGCTCGGGCCGATGATCGCCGCGGCGTTCGTTGCCACCCTCTGGGGACTGCTCTCCGCCAACTTTCTCTGGCTTCCGATCGGCTCCCGACTCAAACGCCTCGCGGACATCGAGGTCGACCGGATGACCTTGCTCATGGAAGGAGCACTCGCCGTTCAGTCCGGGAGCCAGCCGCGCCTGCTCGGTGAACGTCTGCGCGCCATGGTCTCCGACGACGCGCTGGGCAAGTCCGCGAAGCCCGCAAAGGCGGCCAAGCAAAAAGACGACGACTCCCTCCCCGAAGCCGCATGAGTTCCCGCACCAAGCGCCGGAATTTCGGCGGCGACGATGAGGAGCATCCCGACGAACGGTGGATGGCCTCCTACATGGACATGGTCACTGTGCTCATGTGCATGTTTATCGTGCTCTTCGCCATGTCGAGCGTTGACCAGAACAAGTTCGAGCAGTTGCGCAACTCCCTGGCCACCGGATTCGGCAGTGTGGAGGCCGGTTCCATCGATACGGCGACGGGTGTTGTGGTGCCGGCGGAGCACGCCAATTCTGACGCGGAGGCCTTCGCCGGCGCAGCGCCCACGGACTCGCCGGCCACCGACGCGCAACTGGCGACCGCCGAGGTGGAAAGTCTCGTCGACGTGAAGGCCCAGATCACCGCCAACCTGGCCGCGGTTGGCCTCGCCGACCTCGTTCAGTTCGCGGTCGATGAGCGCGGACTCACCGTGGGACTCGTCGGGTCCGAGACCTTCTTCGCCCCTGACCGTGCTGATTTGAGCGCGACGGCCATCTCTATTCTGGATGCGATGGCCCCGGTGCTCGTGGCGAGTGATCGGGAGATTTCGGTGGAGGGACATGCCGACAAGCACGGAGAAACCGTGAACTTCGCCACAGACTGGGAGCTCTCGGCAGGGCGAAGCACGCGGGTGCTCCGTCGTCTCGTGGAACAGGGTGGCGTGCAGCAGGAACGGATCGCCGCGATCGGCTACGGGGCGGCCCGCCCCGAATCCACTGGTTCGACACTGGCCGATATGGCCATGAATCGCCGCGTCGACGTCGTGCTTCTGTCGACCCTGCCGGACTCGGTGCGTTCGCTCATCCCCGGGGTCCTATCCGGAACGCCGACAACCGGGGAAACCGGCACCGGATAGCATCTAACGCCCCGGCGACGCCGGCCGATAGTGCCAGACGTGACGGTCCAGGAACAGGTAAGCAGAGGTGTGCCCGCCAAGCCACCCGAAACGGTCGAGGTGTACGACTTCCGTCGTCCCACGACCCTGGCGCGTGAGCACGGCCGCGTTCTGGAACTGGCCTTCGAAACGTTTGCTCGCCAGTGGGGCACGCAACTCACGGCCCGTGTTCGTCTGCTCTGCCAGGTGACCTGCGACCTGGTGCTTATGCAAACCTACGACGAGTATGCCGCGAGCCTGCCGTCCACCACCGCCATGGTGCTGTGCAGCATCGACGGCATCGACGCCAAGACCGTGATGCAGTTCCCCACCCGCACCGCTTTGAGTTGGGTCGATCACATGCTCGGCGGCAACGGGAGCAAGGCAACCAAGGAAGAACGCAAGTTCACCCCGATCGAGCAGGCGCTCGTGCGCCACCTCGTCGAGGAGGGGCTTGAGGACCTGCGCTATTCGCTCGGCGACCTGCTTCTTACCGACGTGACGATGGACGGGATCCAGTACAACTCTCAGTTCGCGCAGGCAGCGGCCACCGGTGACCTGATGATCGTGGCCACCTTCGGGATCCGAACGGGCAACGAGACTCCTGTGATCGCCACCATTGCCATCCCCGAGCACGCACTGATGCCCCAGCTCGGCGAGGCGAACCCCAAGAGCCTTGCCGAAAACGCCCGGGAACGACTTGAACAGCAGTTGGCTTTCGTGCCGGTCGAGGTGTCCCTTCGACTTAATCCGATCCAGGTCTTGCCCAACCGCATACTCACCCTGGCCGTCGGAGACGTGCTGGCCATCCCGCATCCGCAACATCGCCCGCTCGAACTTGTCGTCAACAGTCAGGTTTTGGCCACCGCCGCCGTGGGCGTGAACGGTTCCCGTCTTGCCTGCATCGTGATCGACACCGAGGAGAAATCACCATGACCGACACCGGAGTGTTGTCTGCGTCCGCCGTTGACGCCCTGATCCGAGTTCTTCCCACCGGCGTACCCCTGCGCGCCATAGAAACTCATGGAAGTTCCGCGTTGAGCGCCCGCGTCGGGTCGGCCGCGGTGGCCTCATTTGTGGGTGCGACCTCGGCCGACCTTGCGATCGTCCTGATGGACCCGGCGGCATTCGACGCCGCGTCCGGGTCGACATCGGCGCTCGTCGCGAGTCACGACGTCCTACGCCCGTCGCTCGAGAGCGCCTCTGGTGTACTGGGCATTGGGGTGCTCGGCGACACCCGGATTGAAGACGCTTCGGCCCTGTTCACGGATGCGGAGACCCGTGTTTTCGAACTGGGCGCCGCCGGTGAGGTGACCGGGTGGTTCGCCATGCGCGTGCGAAAGAACGGCACAGCGACCACCACGTCGCCGGGCTCTTCTTCCTCCTCCGCAGTGAGTAACCTGGGGCGCATCAACAACGTGTGGATGGCCCTGACGGTCGAGATCGGGCATACTCGCATGCCCGTCCGGGACGTGCTTTCGCTCGAACCCGGCGCCGTCATCGAACTCGACCGCTCGGCGGGCGCCCCGGCCGACGTGATGCTCAACGGTCGACTCATCGCCCATGGCGAGATCGTCGTCGTCGACCAGGATTACGCGATTCGCATCACGCAGATTCTCGACGTGGTGGAGAGCGCTTCCTAAGGTGGACACCCTGATCGTGGCGTTGCGGGTAGTGCTGTCCCTCTCCGTCGTTCTCGCCCTTCTCTGGTACATGCAACGTCGCTTCACCAAGGGTGTTCGTGCCCGCGGGGGAGCCAACCTCGTCACCGTGGTGGGTCGCCAAGGCCTCGGCCAGAAGGCATCCGTCGTGGTGGTCGACATTGACGGCCAACGCCTCGTGCTGGGAGTGACGGAGCAGTCCGTGACGGTTTTGCACGGCGGTGAAACACCGGTACCGGCAACCGGCCACGAGGCATTCGCGCGCTCGTTGAACACCGTGACCGAGGACGATACGACCGTGGGCGAACCCCTCGAATTCCGCCCACGCCGCAAGGCCGCCCCGTCCGGCGCGCTCGGCGGGTCTATTCTTTCCGCGTCCACGTGGCAGCAGGCTGCCGCGGCCCTTCGGCAGGGTCGGTGAGCACCCCGGCCCAGCGGCCCGCCCCGTCTGCCGCTGCCCTGCAGCGTCGGCTGTACGTGCGGCTGAGCCTGCTGGTGGCCGCCGTCCTGCTCATCACGGCAGTCCTGCTGTGGTTCACGGCTGCGGCCGGACACGCCCTGCCTGTGGACCCGAAGATGCCGACTGACCCGGTCGACCCAACGGCCCCCGTCGCCCCGCTCGACCCGAGCTCCGGCGAAGGCGGCCTGACGATCGACATCAACGGCCCGAATGGTGCGCCGTCCTCTGCCATCGTCACCCTCGTGGGGATCACGCTGCTCTCGGTGGCCCCGGCGCTCCTGCTGATGATGACAAGCTTCACCAAGATCTTCGTGGTGCTCGCCATGACCCGTAACGCTCTGGCGCTCCCGTCGATTCCACCCAACCAGGTGCTCGCCGGCCTCGCGCTTTTTCTCTCCCTCTTCATCATGGCGCCGGTTCTCGCGGACATCAACAGCCTGGCCGTCACGCCGTACCTGGACGGCACCATGACATTCACGGATGCCCTCGCCGCGGCATCCACACCACTCCAACACTTCATGATGGCCAATACCCGCGAGGAAGACCTCGCTCTGATGACCCGGGCCGCCGGCCAGGAGAACCCGGCGAGCCCCGATGACGTGGAGCTCCTGACGCTCATTCCGGCCTTCATGATCTCCGAGCTGCGCGCGGCATTCATCATTGGCTTTGTCATCTTCATTCCGTTCCTCGTCATCGACATCGTGGTCTCTGCCGCGTTGATGTCGATGGGCATGATGATGCTTCCGCCTGTGATGATCTCACTCCCGTTCAAGATCCTGCTTTTTGTTCTCGTCGACGGCTGGGGGCTCATCATCACCTCGCTTATCGGCAGTTATCGGGTCGGCTGATGGACGCGAACGCCGTTCTCGACATCGGCCTGCAGGCGCTGTGGCTCGCAGCGAAGCTCTCCGCGCCCGTGCTCATCACCGCGCTCGTCGTCGGATTCGCCATCTCGCTGCTTCAGTCGATCACTCAGATCCAGGAGGTGACGCTGTCATTCGTGCCGAAGGCCATCGCCGTTTCCATCGCGCTGCTGATCACGGGGCACTGGATGATTTCCGAATCAGTGTCCTTCACCTACGCCATGTTCGACAAAATCCCCACGCTGATCGGCGGCGGCTAGGTGGAATTCGTCCTCAACCAGGCCTGGATAGAAGCCGTCATGCTCGCGGGAGTGCGGATGATCGCGTTTCTCGTGATCGCCCCGCCCTTTTCCTACAATGCCTTTCCCCTGCGGATCAAGGCGATGCTCGGCATCGGGCTGGCCCTCGCTGTTTCGCCGCGCGTCACAGCGACCTATGAGTCGCTGAGCACCGCGGGATTCTTTGGAGCGCTCGTGCTTGAGATCCTGGTCGGCGCGCTGCTCGGGTTTCTGGTGTTTGTCATTTTCGCCGCCGTGCAGTCGGCCGGTGGCCTGATCGACATGTTCAGCGGATTCCAAATGGCCCAAGGCTATGACCCGCAGTCCATGGTCAACGGCGCCCAGTTCACCCGGTTGTTCCAGATGACAGCCCTCGCCCTCCTCTTCGCTTCCGGCGGGTACCAGCTCATCATCGGCGGACTCGTTCGGTCGTTTAACGCCCTGCCGCTCGGCGGCGGCATCGACATGGCAGCCCCAGTGCAGGCCCTGATCGGTTCGGTGAGCCAGATGTTCCTGGCCGCCGTGCAGATCGCCGGCCCGCTCCTGGTGGTGCTCTTCCTGGCGGATGCCGGCCTCGGCCTCATCACCCGGGTCGCCCCTGCGCTCAACGCGTTCGCCCTGGGCTTCCCCCTCAAGATCCTGATCACCCTGACCCTCGCCGCGACCGTCTACGTCGCCCTCCCGCACATCGTCTCCACGCTCACCGGTGACGCCGTTGACGCGCTGATGGGGGTGAACTAGATGCCAGAGGCCGATTCCGGCGAGAAGACCGAGCTCGCGACCCCCAAGCGCATGAAAGAGGTGCGCGCCAAAGGCCAACTGTCGAAGTCGCAAGACGTCACGGCCTGGCTTGGAGTGGGAGCGGCTGCCGTCATGATCCCCGCCACCATCGCGGCCGGTGCTGAGGCCGGCAGCGACCAGATGTTCACGATCAAGGGGCTGATCACGAATCCCGATCCCCTCGAGGCCGTCACGGCGCTCGGGGACGGAATGGCATCGATGGCCGGCGTCCTCACACCGATGCTGCTCCTGGTGGTGGGTGTCGTGCTGTTCGGGGCCGCGCTTCAGGGCGGGATCCACTTCAAGAAGTTCGAGGGCAAGTTCGAGCAGTTCAACATCGTCACAGGCCTCAAGCGGGTATTCGGTGGTCAGGCGCTGTGGGAGGGAGTGAAATCCCTGCTTAAAACCGCGGTCGTCGGCCTCGTCCTGGTCTGGGTGATCCAAGGCCTCATGCCGGTCATGATGACCGCCGGGGGACTCCCCGTGATGGAACTCATCGGAGCGGCCGGCGACGGCGCCGGTGCCCTTCTGCGTTCCGCGGTGATCGCCGGGCTCATCCTGGCGGCAGCGGACGTCTTCGTCGTGATGCGTCGCAACCGCAAGAAGACGCGCATGACCAAGAAGGAAGTGCGCGACGAGAACAAGGCATCGGAGGGCGATCCGATGATCAAGTCCCAGCGCCGTGCTCGCCAGCTGGCCATGAGTCGCAACCGCATGATCTCCTCTGTGACGGATGCCGACGTCGTGCTGGTCAACCCCACGCACGTGGCCGTGGCCCTGAGCTACGAGCCCGGCAAATCCGCCCCGCGCGTAGTCGCCAAGGGCGTCGGCCACATCGCCACTCGCATCCGTGAGCAGGCGGAAACGGACCAGGTCCCCATCGTGCAGGACATTCCTCTTGCGCGTGCCCTGCACGGCGCGTGCGAGATCGGCG
The DNA here is from genome assembly GCF_000738085.1 of Cryobacterium sp. MLB-32. Taxonomy (GTDB): domain Bacteria; phylum Actinomycetota; class Actinomycetes; order Actinomycetales; family Microbacteriaceae; genus Cryobacterium. Next base: position 40,530 of record NZ_JPRS01000002.1, on the reverse strand, counting down.
AGGAAATCCCCGTCGACATGTATAACTCGGTCGCCCGCGTGCTCGCCTTCGTCATGGCCCTCAAGGGGCGCGGCGGCGGCGGGGTGCACACCATGACGGCGCAGGCCGCACCGCCGCCTGCACCACCCACACCAACCAGACCATCGTTCGCCACGACCACCGGAGGCAATTGACGTGAATCGCAATCTCACCAAGCTTGCCGTGCCTGTCGGAGTGGTCGGCATCATTCTGCTGCTTGTCGTGCCGATCCCGGCGGTCATGCTCGACATGCTCATCATCGTGAACATCATGCTGGCGCTCGTCACGCTGCTCACCACGATGTTCGTGAAGAAGCCCCTCGACTTCTCGGTTTTCCCCTCGCTGCTGCTGGTGGCAACGCTGTTCCGGCTCGGCCTCAACGTGGCTTCCACCCGCCTGGTTCTCGGGGACGGCTACGCCGGCCAGGTGATCGAGGCTTTCGGACATGTCGCCGTGGGCGGATCGATCATTATCGGCGCCGTCATCTTCCTCATCCTCGTGGTCATCCAGTTCGTCGTGGTCACCAAGGGCGCCGAGCGCGTGGCCGAGGTCGGAGCTCGTTTCACCCTCGACGCCATGCCTGGCAAGCAGATGGCCATTGACGCGGACCTGAACGCGGGCCAGATCACCGACGCGCAGGCGAAGGATCGCCGCGCGGAGGTGTCAGCGGAGGCCGACTTCTACGGCGCGATGGACGGCGCTTCGAAGTTCGTCAAGGGAGATGCGATCGCCGGCATCATCATCATCATCATCAACCTCGTGGGCGGCATCGCGATCGGTATGCTGCAGAAGGGCATGGAGGTCAGCGAGGCACTCAACACCTACGCGCTGCTGACGATCGGCGACGGCCTCGTCACCCAGATTCCCGCGCTCCTCATGGCTGTATCCACCGGCATGATCGTCACCCGCTCGAACGCGGAAACGGATATCGGGTCCACGGCCTCGGCGCAGCTGTCCCAGTCACGCTACGCGCTCACGATCGCCGGTTCGGCAGCGATCTTGATGGCGATCATCCCCGGCATGCCCATCTTCCCGTTCCTCATTGTGGGCGTGGCGTTGATCGTGATCGGGCAACGCATGAAATCGGGAGAGACCTCCAAGCAGGCGGCAGCGGATGCGAGCCTCGCGGCCGAGAAGACCGCGCCCCGCGCGGACACGCCGGAAGACCTGATCGAGCAGATGCGGGTTCATGCCCTGGAGATCATGCTGGCTCCCGACCTCGTGGATTTGGTCTCCGGAGCCTCCGACGACCTCCTCGCTCGTGTGCGGGGCCTGCGCCGCAAGATCGCCCTCGACCTGGGTGTCGTCGTGCCTCCCGTGCGCACCCGCGACAGCGTCGAGCTGCCGGCATCGACGTATTCCATTCGCATTGCCGGAGTGGAATACGGGCGTGGTCTCGCCCCGTCGGGCAAAGTACTCGCTCTGGGCGAGGCACTCGACAACCTGCCGGGCGTGGTGACCGTTGAGCCGGTCTTCGGCCTGGCCGGCAAGTGGGTACCGAGCGAGATGCGGCACAGCGCCGAGATGACCGGTGCCACCGTGATCGACCGGGTGTCCGTGCTCATCACTCACCTGTCATCGATCATCTCGCTCAACGCCGCACGACTTCTCACGCGAGAAGACGTGCGCGTACTGACCGACGGCGTCAAGCAGGTCAACCCCGCTGCTGTCGACGATCTCATACCGAGTTTGCTCTCCCTGGCCGAGGTGCAACGGGTCTTGCAGGGCCTGCTGATCGAGGGGATACCCATCAACGATCTTCCCCGCATCTATGAGGCCCTGTCGCTGCGAGCCAAGGTGAGCAGCGACCCGGAAGGTCTCATCGAAGCGGCGCGGCAGGCCCTGGGGCCTGCCCTGACCGTTCAGTACCTCGACGGTAGTCTGTTGCGTGTCATCATGATCGAGCCGACTCTTGAACAGTCGATGCTGGAAGGAATGCGGCCCTCCGAGCAGGGCACTCAGATCATGATGGACGCCGCAAAGATCGAGACCGTGCTGTCGAGCGTTCGAACGTCTGTGGCCGCAATTGAGGCGAGCGGGCTGAGCGCCGTGCTCGTCTGCGCGCCGGCGTTGCGTCCGGCCATCCGCCGGCTGGTCTCAACCCAGTCCGGTGGGCTCCCGGTACTCTCGTATCAGGAGGTCACGTCGGCCAACGTGACGATCGAGACGGTGGGAGTGGTTCGTGGAGCCGAATCACTTTCTGCTTAAGGGCGCGTCCCTGCAGGAGCTGCAGGACCAGGTTCGCCTCGAGCACGGACCGGATGCGCGGATCGTATCGGCCGAGCGTGTCACCGTGGGCGGAGTGCGTGGATTCTTCGCACGCCAGCACTTCGAAGCGACCGTGGAGGTCTGGCCTTCGGAGCGTCGCGCGGTGCGTGCCCTGCTGGACGTGCCGGCGCGACTCGGCATCGCAGCGTTGTTGGACGTTGCCGATGCGGCCGAGGCGCGCAGCAACGGGCTCACGAGCGAACCGGAGGTATCTACCGAGTCGGAGGATTTCGCCGCTCTCATGGACGATCTCACCTTCGCGACGGCACGGCACGTCCCGGCAGCGGCGTCCCACGGCTTTCATCGACAGGCTCCCGCTCCGCTGACGGCAGCCGGCGATCTCGTGCTCGTGATCGGTCTCACCGTGGAGGCCCTGGAGGTGGCGCGAACGATGGTGCTCACAGCGACCGGCGCCGATCTGCGCGTGGGCGGCTCCCTTGTCGTGGCGGGACTCGACAGGATCGATGACCGGCGACAGGCCCTGGCCGCGCGCGCGCGCGGAGTCGAACTCGATCAGGTGACGTTTCTCGCGTTTGGTCTGGCTCGTCCCGGCGTGGACGTCTCCATCGATCTCGCCCTGCGCACCGCAAGCATAGAGAGCATCGGGGCCGATCAGGTGTGGGCCGTGGTGGATGCCGGACGTAAGGCGGACGACACCGCTCGTTGGGTGACTGCCGTTGGGGAATCGGTTCAGATCGACGCCGTTGCCGCGCTCGGCGCCGAACTCACTGCCACACCTGGCACGGTGTCTGACCTGCGGTTGCCCGTTCGCTGGATCGAGTTCGCGAACGCTTAGCCGCCGTCAGGACGACGCGCGGCGGCCCCTGGAGAGGGTGCGGCCGACAGGTCGCGATAGGCTGAACGAATGCTGGTTCTGACACGCAAACCGGGGGAGAAGATCCTCATCGGTGACGATATCGTCATCACAATTCTCGATGCCCGTGGAGACAGCGTACGGATCGGAATTGATGCTCCGCGCGGGGTCAAGATTCAGCGTGACGAAGTCGTTCGTGCCGTGGGCGAGGCCAATCTGGCAGCGACTGCGGTCGATGCCGAAGCGGAACAGCGCATCAAGCGCAATCTCGGGCTCTTGGGCCTGCGGGTGCCGTCCACGCGTCCGCTTCTCGATGGCCCGACGGCACCGGTTCCGACCGAGACCGAGACCGAGACCGAGGTCGTCGCCCCGACACTTCAGGCAAGGCCGCCGCTCCCGGAGGCCTGAGGGCCGCCATCCTCTGCCTAATACCCGCGGAGTTCTTCGATGTCGCGGCGTTCGCGTTTAGTGGGGCGCCCGGCGCCCCGATCCCGTACCGGGACCATGGCGACTTCCTCGCGGGCCGGCGGCGGAGGCGTATGGTCGACGAAGCACTCGGCGGCAACGATCGCGCCCACGCGCTTGACGATCAGTCGTGACACGATCAGAACCCGGTCGAAGCCATCGCTTCGCACGCGTACCTCGTCGCCGATTCGCAGGGACTGGGCAGCCTTGGCTTTGTCGCCGTTCACGCGCACATGCCCGGCCCGGCAGGCAGCCGTGGCCATGGACCGTGTCTTGAACAGGCGCACCCCCCATGTCCAGCTATCGACGCGGGCGGTGACCAGGGGTTCCATTATTCAACTCTATTGCGTTGTCGCCCCCGCGTGTTCGACCCGTTATGCCCTCAGCCCGGACCATCCGAGCAGGAGCAGGGTGACGACGAATCCCGTGAAGAAATTGAGCCAGAGGAAATGTTTCCAGCCGCGGTTGGCCAGGTCCGCCCTGTCATCGGTGACCGACCAGTAGGGGAGAGCAGCGATGATATACGGGAGCACAAGAATCGCAGCGATCGGGCCCGGCCACCGTGTCAGCAACATCAGCAGTCCGGCCAACGTCCATAGACCGATGGCGAGGCGTACCGTGTGTGCAGCACCGAGGACGGTAGCCACGGAGGAAATACCGGCGTCACGATCGGGGGTGACGTCTTGCACCGCTCCGAAGGCGTGACTGGCCATGCCCCACAGCAAGAAGGCAGCGAGCAGCGCCCAGAGGCCGGTGGTGAATGCGGCCCCGGTCACGAGCAGGGCGTACACCGCCGGACTCACAAAATGAATGCTCGAGGTGATCGAATCGAGCCCCGGTCGCTCCTTGAACCGCAGCCCCGGCACGGAATAGGCGACGACGAAAAAGAGGCTCACGGCCAGGGCCGCCCATGACAATGGGTGTGCGGTGCCGCCCATAACGAGCATCACTGCGATCAGCGGAACCGCCGTGACGATCCCGGCGGCGATCACGGGTCGATGCATTGACGGTGCGAGCAGGGCGCCCTCGACACCGCCCTTGCGTGGATTTCGAAGGTCGGACTCATAATCGAAGACATCGTTGATGCCGTACATCACGAGGTTGTACGGGATCAAGAAAAATAGGGTCCCGACCAGAAACATGAAGTCGACTCGCCCGGTGGTGATGAAGTAGGCCGCCGCGAAAGGGAAGGCCGTGTTGACCCAGCTGAGGGGACGCGAGGAGAGTGCCACCTGGCGGATTTTCCAGAGCAGGGTGGATTCACGCATCTGCACGAGCACCGCCCTTCCTCGCTCCCACGAGCACCCAGATTGACGGTAGCAGGAGAACGGCGGCGAGAGGATACGCGAAGTCTTCGAGGGGGGCCAGACCAACGAACCAACCCACGAGATGAGCCGGGTCGTAGGAGAAGAGGCCGGCCGAGATCATCACGTTGTCGAAGACCGCAGTCAGTGTCAGAACGATCCCGAGGGCGATGCCCATGGATGCCATCAAGCGTCGCGTCAGGAGACCGCGCAGGGCCGCGGCGACCACACATGTGGTGACGACAAGCAGAAAGCCGGCGTTCAGGATGAGATAGGTCATCTCCTGACCCTGCCGGCGAGTAGTCGGTGCGCACCGAGGGTCAGGTTCATGGTCAGGTAGGCCAGGAAGGTGAGAAAAAAGAGTTCTTCAACGGGGAGCTCGGGTGCGAGCTGAAGGCCCGTCATCAGCTCGGTTTCGCCACGGTAAAAGATGCCCAGCCCGATGCCGAGGAGGTCCCAGCAGAGAAAGAGACCAACGCCCGCGACGAGCACGAACGTTGCGCGTCGTGCATCGCGCCAGAAGAAGAGCGAAAACGCGCGGTCGAGCACGACCATGCCCGTCAGGGAGACCAGCAGGATCAGGAGGTACAGCGTGCTCATTGCTGTTTGGGCTCGGGCTGCCGCGCTGGTTCGGGTAAAGGACCGGTGGTGACGTCGCCGCGCATGCGCTTAACCAGGATCTCTGCACTGATCAGGCACATGGGGAGCCCGATCCCGGGGATGGTCGTGCCCCCGGCGTAGTAAAGGCCGTCAACCTTCTTCGAGGCGTTTGAACCTCGCAGGAAGGCGCTCTGGCGGAGCGTATGAGCGGGGCCGAGTGCGCCTCCGCGCCAGGAATTGAGATCGGTGGCGAAATCAGCCGGCCCAACGGTGCGTCGAACAACGACCCGGTCGCCGAGATCGGGGATCCCAGCCCACTCGGAGAGCTGTGCGATCACCGAATCTGCGATGGCTTCGATGGTGTCCGAACCGGCCCCATTGATGCCTCCGTGTCCGAGGCCAGGATCGGCGGGGACCGGTATCAGCACGAACAGGTTGCTGTGGCCCGCGGGGGCGACGGTGGGATCGGTCGCGTTGGGCATGCAGACGTAGAACGATGCCGGTGACGGCACCGAGGGATGCTTGCCGAAAATTCGTCCGAAATTGTCGCCCCAGTCCCGCGTGAAAAACAGCGAGTGGTGCTTGAGCGCTGGAAGTTCGCCGTCAATGCCGAGCATCACCAGCACCGCGCCAGGACCGGAGGTACGGCTATTCCACCATTTCTCGGGGTACGTTTGCTCTCCGGCCGCGAGCAATTCGGTTTCCGTGTGGTGCAGGTCGGCCGCGGACACCACACGGTCGGCGTCTAGACGCATGCTCAGGCCGTCGGCCTGGACATAGCTCACGCCCGTCACGATGTGGTCTTTGCCCCGAATCGGGTTGGGAGCGGTCAGGATACCGGTGACGCGGGCGCCCGTGATCACCCGAACGCCCTCGCGCACGGCCAGATCGGCGATGCTGCCGATGAGTTGGGAGAATCCTCCCTGGGGGTACAGCACGCCGTCTGCGAGATCGAGGTGGCTCATCAGGTGGTACATCGAGGGAGTCTGGTCCGGTGATGAACCGAGGAACACCGCGGGGTAACCCAGAATCTGGCGCAGGCGCGGGTCCTGCACGTAGCCGGCGGCAAATTTGTCGAGGGGCTGCAGCAGCAGACGGGCGAGTCGCCCCAGTCGAGTGAGCACGTCGCGCACCAGGAAGGGACGGAACGATGCGAACGTCGAGTACAGGAACCGGTGCACGGCCATGTCGTACGTGTCCTTGGCCGATTCAAGGTACCTGGCCAGAGCAACACCGGCGCCGGGCTCGAGGCTCTCGAACAGCCTGATGTTTTCATCACGGTCAGCCTTGATGTCCACCGGGTGGGAATCGCCCTCGAAGTACACACGGTATCCCGGATCGAGACGAACAAGGTCGAGCTGTTCAGCCGACGATGTGCCGAAGAGCCGGTAGAAGTGCTCGAAGACCTCCGGCATGAGATACCAGGAGGGGCCCGTATCAAAGCGAAACCCGTCGGTGTCCCAGACACCGGCTCGTCCGCCAAGTTCATCACGAGCCTCCAGCAGAGTGACCTCGTGCCCATCGCGGGCGAGCAGGGCAGCACTGGCGAGGCCGGCGATGCCTCCGCCGATCACCACGATCCGGGACGGCTCTGTGGTTGTCATCGTCGCCGCCCCGCAGAACCGACGACCGCACCCAGCGCAATAACCAGCTTCTCACCGTCGGGAACGCGAATGCGGGCCCGCAGAAGCGTTTCAGCCGGTGTGGCACGCAAACGAATGGAGAGATGAGTGAAGAGCCCGTGGGCGGCCATGACGGCCCGTCGGCTGCCGGGCGGGAGAGCAGGTAAGACCCTGTCCGCCGCGGCCAGGTCGTTGTCGATGTCGTCGAGAATGTGGTTCTTTTCGAGTTCAGTCATAGTGAGCGGATCGATTCCGGGAAAGTAATTGCGTCCGAGAATTTCTCGGTCGCATGCCAGGTCACGCAAGAAATTGATCTTCTGAAAAGCGGCACCGAGACTGCGTGCTCCGAGTTCGAGCTCTCGCAGTGCGGTCGAGGAGCGCGGCGAATCCTCCAGGAAACAGCGCAGGCACATGAGCCCGATCACCTCGGCGGAACCGTAGATGTACTCGGCAACGCCCGCTTCGGTGAACGGGCTTGAATCCAGATCGCGCCGCATCGAAGCGAAGAACGGAGCGGTAAGGCTGGAATCAATGCCCGCTGACCGGGCAGTCGTCGCGAACGCGTGCACGATCAGATTCGTGCTGTAGCCGCGCACAATCGCGCGCTCGGTTTCACGCTCAAGGTCGTCGAGCAACTCGCGTTGGCCGTCGATGCCGATACCGGCTCCGGCTGCTGCGCCGTCGACGATCTCGTCGGCGATCCGCACGAGCGCATATATGGTGCGCACGTGCGTGCGAACCTTGGTGTCGAGCAGGCGTGCCGCGAGGCCGAAAGAGGTGGAGTAGGCGCCAATGACCGTCGTCGCGCTGGCGATGGCTGCGGCGTTATACCGATCGATGTCGGTGGGAGTCGGTGCGGGACTCATCGGGATCGACTCACAGACGATTCGGCGAGGACGGTGAGTTTTTCTCGCAGGTCCAGGGGAAGCGTGGATTCGGTGAGTGCATCGATCGCACTCGTCGCGTAGTCCCTGGCGAGTTGCTCCACCGCGTTCCGCGCTCCACAGGCGTCCAAATGAGTCCGCGCCCGTTGAGCCTCTCGCTCCGTGAGGTCCCGCTTGCCGACGAGCGGCGCTATGGCGTCCCAACCAGGAACGGATCGCGCGTGGGCCAGGAGCGCCGTTTGCTTGCCTTCGCGGAGATCGGCGGTGACACTCTTGCCCGTTTTGGCCGGATCGCCGAAGATCCCGAGCAGATCGTCGGTGAGCTGGAAAGCGACGCCGACCAGTCGGCCGAATCTCCCCAGGGCATCAATAGCCTCTGGTGATGCCGAGGCGAGAACGGCTCCGGCCTGGAGCGGCGCTTCAAATGAGTACACCGCCGTCTTTTGGTCGAGAGTGGCCACGACCTCGTCTATCCCCGGGGGGTGCTGGGTGAGGGCGTTGGTTACGTCGGCGAGTTCTCCGGCAGCAGAGATGAAGACGGCGCGGTCGAGAAGGTCGAGTAGTTGCATCCTCGTTTCGCTGGCGATGGGCAGTCGAGCCAGAATGCGGTGGGCCTCACTCAGCGCCAGGTCCCCGGCCAGGATTCCGGCCGCGGTAGCCCACACTGCAGCCTGATCAGGGCCCGCTCCGCGGGCGAAGGCCCGGTCAGTGAAGCGTCCCGCGATGTTGGCCACCCCACGCCGCAGCAGATCCCGGTCAATGACGTCATCGTGGATGACGAAGGCCGTGTGCAGCAGTTCGAAGCTCACGGCAACCTGCGATGCCAGCGCGACATCGCGGCCGCCGAGGCCGGTGAAAGCTGTCAATACGAGGGTGGGACGGATGCGCTTTCCTCCTGTCGCAGCGTGCGCCAGCGCATCCCAGAGAGCGAGGTAATGTTCACCGTACTGGCTCGCTCGCGTCCGGGAATCTGCAAAAAACTGCGTGAGCCCGAATTCGACGTCCGGCGAGGTCGTCTCAAGCACGAAAGCTCTCCAGTTCGGCCACCTGCAGCGCGAGCCAGGGGCTGAATGCCCACGGGGCGTCCTCTGCGGCCCGGCGCAGAGCGGCAGGCGTGGACCAGGTGTATTCGAGCACCTCATCGGGGTTGGGAATGGGCTCACTGACGGTCGTCGCGACGTAGACCGGGCATATTTCGTTTTCAACGATCCCACTGCTGTCGACGGCGCGATAGCGGAATGCGGGAAGACTCACACTCACGTCGATCGGATCCAGGTCGAGCCCGAGTTCGAACTTCGCCCGTCTCACAACTCCGAGGTTCAAGGCCTCGCCCGGCATCGGGTGGCCGCAGAAGGAGTTGGTCCACACTCCCGGCCAGGCCTTCTTGCCGAGCGCTCGGCGCGTGACGAGAACTTCACCGATCGGGTTGAAGACGTAGCAGGAAAATGCCAGGTGCAGGGCGGTGTCCGTGGTGTGCACACTGTGTTTGGGCGCTGTGCCAATTTCGCGCCCGCGCTCATCGAGCAGCACGACCAGCTCTTCGGCCAGGTCCAGGGTGTGCATGTGTGGGGTCTCCCGGTGTCGTGAAAAGCTGAATTCGCTAACTTGGTTAGCTTGTTGAGGCTAGCATGGGGCATGTCCGAAAAAGAGATTCCTCTGCAGACACAAGCACTGTACTGGTACCACACAGGCGAGCGTACAGCCTCGTCGGTGGCAGTCTTGCAGTCGCTCCGACGCTTCCGCGCGGCGGACTCGGCGCTCAGGCGTCGCACGCAAGAAGAAATGGCCATGAACGAGACAGATCTGATGGCCTTGCGCCACCTGATCAAGAGCGCCGCATCCGCGTCGTCGGTGAGTCCGAAAGATCTGAGCGCCTACCTTGACATCTCGTCGGCAGCGACCGCGAAGTTGCTGTCCCGTCTCGTGAAATCCGGTCATGTTCGACGCGAGGCGCATCCGAGGGATCGTCGGGCGCAAGTGATTTTCGCGACCGAGGAAGCGCATCGAGATGTGCGGAGCACTCTAGGCCCCGCCCATGCCCGTATGCTTGCCGTCGCGGAAAGCCTCGACCCTGAGCAGCAGCGGGCTGTGGTGCATTTTCTTGATGCCATGAGTTCTGCCGTGCGGGACGACGAGGGCGTGCGGTGACCGAGGGTGCCGTTGCCCCGATGTCCGTCTCTGAGGATATCGGCCTGATTGCTGTGCGGTCTTGAGACTTCGTGCCGGGGAGGGCCATGCTGGGAACATGACGAACGGCGGCGGAGATGCGTGGGTGTACGGACCCAACGGCGGCAGATTCTGGGGTCGGTTCGGCGCCGCAGGCCTGCTCCTGCGACATCCGGAGCATGGGGTGCTGTTGCAGCACCGCGCTGTCTGGAGCCACTTCGGCGATACGTGGGGCCTCCCGGGAGGAGCGCGTCATGAAGACGAAACCGCGGTCGAGGCCGCGTTCCGAGAGGCTCGGGAAGAAGCAGGCGTGCCCGAAGATGCCCTGCGCGTTCTGTTCACGTCGGTTGTGGACCTCGGTTTCTGGTCTTACACGACCGTCGTCGCTGAGTCCACGCACGATTTTGACCCCGTCATCAGCGATGCGGAGAGCATCGCCTTACGCTGGGTCAAGCCTGACGAAATCGCCGATTACCCTCTGCACCCCGCGTTCGCCACAAGTTGGCCTGAGCTGCATCGTCGGCTGGAATCGTTCGTGCCCGACTGATTCCCGACCACGGGCCGCTATTCGCGACTGACGTCGAGAGGTGTTTTGTCGGGTCGCCAGCCGCGCCACGACGGATGGCGCAGTCGACGGCCGGGTGTCCACTCGGCGAATTCCACCTCGCCGACGAGTTCAGGGCGCACCCAGATGACACCCGCGGCCTCGTCGTCGCCCAGATCGGCGAACGGACAGCCTGCGGCCGTGATGGTGTCCATGAGCTGCCGTGCACGTACGAGGTCACGATCTGTGAATCCCGTGCCGACACGTCCGACGTACTCCAGCGTTCCCTCGTGGGGAACTCCGAGAAGAAGCGACCCGACCATGTCGGCGCGGTTGCCGCGCCCGGGCCGCCATCCACCGACGACGACTTCCTGCGTCCGTCGCTGGGTGATCTTGATCCAGGCGTGAGAGCGGTGTGCGGCCCGATACGTGGAGTTGTGGCGCTTGGCAACGACGCCTTCCAGACCTAACTCCCTGCTTGCGTGAAGGGCGGCTTCTACGTGGCCGTCGAAGGCGTCCGGAATTTGAACCGCTGCGACGGGGGCCACCGATCGCCGCAGAAGCTCGCGGCGTTCATCGTACGTACGGCCGAGTAACGACTCGCCATTGCGTTCGAGGATATCGAAGATGAGGTAGACCACCGGTGGACCGGGGGGCAGCTGGCCGTGACGGGGAGGAGAGATCGATGGCAGGCGAGTCTGGAGTCGCGAAAAGTCGGGTCGGCCCCGTGAATCCAGCGCGACGATTTCGCCGTCGAGGACGGCGGTGCCGCCGCCGAGGGCCGTGACCAGTCCGGCAACCACCTCAGGGTAATAGGACGTCGCGTTGATCGCGTTGCGTGTGCTGAGCCGCACGCGTGGCCCGGGTGCCACGAGCGCGACCGCCGCCAGTATACGAATGCCATCCCACTTCATCTCGACCGCCCAGTCGCTCGCCGGGCGGAGGTCGGCGGGTGTGCCCGTGGTCGCGAGCATGGGGGAGTATGCCGGCGGGTCGGACCCCTCGGGGAGCCCGGCCCGAGCCGCCGCGTTCTTCGCCACCGGAGTCGTGCTGTCGTCGGTAGCCGGCGCCATGAGATGAATGAGCCAGTTGTTGTCCGGCCGGCCCCGTCCTGCTGTGTGGATCAGCGCAAATCTGCGGGGGCCACCCAGCCCGCCGCCTCCGTCGGGATAGAGGGTGACGATGACCTCGTCGTCGCGCCATTTCTCGATTTCGGCGCTGCCGGCGTCCCAGATCCGCATCGTCCCCGCTCCATACTGCCCGGCGGGAATGGTGCCTTCGAACTCCCGATACTGCAACGGGTGGTCCTCGGTGCGCACCGCCAGATGGTTGTGTGCGGAGCTCGTGGGCATCCCCTTGGGCAGCGCCCAGCAGGCGAGCACACCGTTGTGTTCCAGCCGTAAATCCCAGTGAGACATTCTGGCGTGATGTTCGTGCAGCACAAACGACCGTCCCGTGCTGGTCGACGGCGTGGGGTCGAGGGCTGCAGGGACAGGTTCCGGGGTGTGCGTGGCGTCACGCTTCGCTCGGTAGGCCCCGAGCGGGTCCGGGTCGGCCAGGGAGACGGATGTCCTCTGCCGGTGGGGAGTGCCAATGGAGCCGAGTGCGCCCAGGGGGTCGCTCCCGCCACTCATCCTGCGCATGACCTCCACATAGTCCAGCTGCGTCAGGTCGCCGGCGGCCAGCTCATCCCACGTTCGCGGCGCTGCGACCGTGGGATGTGACAGTCCGCGCAATGAATAGGGCGTTACCGTCGTTTTCGCGGCACTGTTCTGACTCCAGTCGATGAGGACCCGTCCGACGCGCGCCGACTTCGTCATGGTGCTCACCACGAGATCCGGGTGATCCGCTTCCACGGCACGTGCCAGCTCGTGCGCCACTGCGGAGATCTGTTCGCTCGTGGAGCGCATGTCCAATGCGGAATACAGATGGATGCCCTTGCTTCCGCTCGTCACCGGGACCGGGTCGAGTCCCATGCCGGTCAGGAGCGCGCGCAGTATAAAAGCGACTTCCGCGCACTCGACGAGCGAAGTCCCTGGTCCAGGATCGAGATCCAGCACCAGTCGGTCGGGGTTCTGCCTCATTTCCTGCGGACCGAACCGCCACTGCGGCACGTGGATTTCGAGGGCGTTCAGCTGAGTCAGCCACAGCAACGTGGCGAGATCGTTGACAAGCGGATACTCGTTGGCGTGCTCACGGTGGCGCACCGTCCCGCGTATGATCCACTCGGGAGCGCCGGACTCCAGATTCTTGTGGAAAAACATCGGCCCCGGCGCCGACTCCGTTCCCACGCCGTGCACCCAACGCTTCCGCGTTGCCGGGCGCCAGGCAATCGATGGAACGAGAACGGGAGCGACACTGACGTAGTACTGGAGAACGTCGGCCTTGGTGGTGTTCGACTCGGGGTACAGCACCTTGTCGAGGTGGGTGAGTGTCAGGCGGTGGCCGTCCACAGAGACCACCGGGCTCGTAGCATCCATCACACCAGAATGCCCCGCTCCATGGATTCGGACTAGGTTCGCTGCGCTGCGCGAATTCGGGCTAGCTGGTCACGGAATATGGGTGTCTACTGGACAGGTGAGGTCAATCTGGAAGGGTGCGATCACCTTCGGGCTCGTGAACGTTCCCGTGAAGGTGTACAGCGCCACGGAAGATCACGACGTAGCGTTGCATCAGGTGCACGATCATGATGGTGGACGCATCCGATACCAGCGCCGGTGCGAGACCTGCGGTCAGGTCGTTGATTACGAGCACATCGACAAGGCCTGGGACGACGGAGAACAACGCGTCATTCTGACAGAGCCAGAACTGGCATCCCTCCCCGCAGCCCGCGCTCGTGAGATCGAGGTCGTCGAATTCGTGCCGAGCGACCAGCTCGACCCCATCATGTATGAGCACACGTATTACCTGGAACCAGAGGGAATGTCGACGAAGGCCTACGTTCTGCTTCGGCGCACACTCCACGCAACCAGCCGCACGGCTATCGTGCGCTTCGCGCTGCGCCAGAAGACTCGACTGGGCGCCCTGCGAGTCAGGGGAGATGTTCTGGTGCTTCAGGGTCTGCTGTGGGGAGATGAGGTGCGGTCAGCGGATTTTGCTGTGCTGGCCACGCCCGTATCGGTCTCTGATCGGGAACTCGAGCTGTCCGGCGTTCTCGTGGAGTCCTTTGAGAAGGACTTCACTCCAGACGAGTTCTCCGACGACTATCAGGTGCAGCTTCGCGCGCTCATCGCTGGAAAACTGGATCGGGGCGAAGCCCGCACCGTACACGCGCTGGACGCCTCCGCTGATGCGCCGGCCGGGGGTGACGTTCTCGATCTGATGGAGGCACTCAGGCGTAGTGTCGACGAGAGCCGTCGTCGGTCATCCGGGGCCGGCTAGCATCATGATATTTCTCAGAGTTCTTGCTGATCGGGAGCCTTTTTGAACGAGAAGATCAGTAGACTGGACACCGTGACGAGAGCAGAGCGCACCGAGGTCGGCTCGCAGGTGATGACCGTGCCCAACGGGCTGAGCGCCATCCGTCTGCTTCTCGTCCCGGTTTTTCTCGTCTTACTGGCTCAGGGCTCTGATGCACTCGCACTCATCGTGCTCGCGTTCTCGAGCCTGACGGACTTCCTCGACGGTTTCATCGCCCGCCGTTTCAATCTCGTCACCCGCCTGGGTCAGCTGCTCGATCCTGCCGCTGACCGCCTCTACATTTTTGCGGCCCTCATCGGCCTCGCCTGGCGTGACCTGGTGCCCTGGTGGATTGTGTTGCTCGTCGTGGGTCGCGATGTCTTCCTGCTCGGGTTGGGCGTGATCCTGGCCAACGTCGGCTTCGGTCCGCTTCCGGTGCACACGTTGGGAAAAGTAGCGACATTCTGCCTGTTCTACGCCCTCCCCATGATCATGCTGGGACAGGCCTTTCCAGACCTGTCGTGGTGGTCGCAACCAGTGGGGTGGGCCTTCGGTCTGTGGGGCGTCTTCCTGTACTGGTGGGCTGGAATCATCTACGCCATTGAAACGATGCGCGTGATTCGGATTCCGCGGGCCATTGTGCCGGTGCAATCAGATACGCTGGAAGCATAGGAGGTGCAACGTGGCCGATTTTGAGAATTCGAACAAGGAGCAGAACGAGCCCGTGCCCAAGAACACACACGATTCGGTCAGTACCGACACCACGATGACTTTCAGTCAAGAGTTCGCTGCGCAGATGGCATCGATTGACGCAAACGTCACCGCCGAGGAGCAGGAAGCGATTGCGGCGCTGCCGTCCGGTTCTGCGCTGCTCGTTGTGCGTCGCGGTCCCAACGCCGGTGCGCGATTCCTGCTGGATGCCGACGTCACGACGGTGGGGCGTCATCCGAACGCGGATATCTTTCTCGATGACGTGACCGTTTCGCGCCGTCACGCGCAGTTCCTGCGGAACGCAACGGCCTTTGAGGTGAAAGACCTGGGATCCCTCAACGGAACCTACTTCGACGGCGTGCGCATCGAGACCGCAGTGCTGAACGATGGCGCTGAGGTGCAGGTGGGAAAGTTCCGTCTCACGTTCTACGCGTCCCGTCTCGATCTCGCGCGCACGGCGAGCGAATAATGTCGGCGTCCTCCGCCCAGGTGAAAGCCTCGGGCGCAGCGCCGCTATTGAGCATCGGTCAGGTGCTGGCTCGGCTCACGCCGGACTTCCCTGAGCTGACGCCGTCAAAACTTCGTTTCCTCGAAGAGCAAGGTCTGGTCTCACCGGCTCGTACCGGCTCCGGGTATCGCAAATTCTGCTCCGGCGATCTGGAACGCCTCCGGCTCATCTTGTCCATGCAGCGTGACCATTACCTCCCACTCAAGGTGATTCGGTCCTATCTGGAGGACCTGGACGCCGGACTCTCGCCGACGCTGCCCGGTGGGGCAACGCCCGGTCCCTCCATGCTGTCCACGCTCCGGCGCCTCACGCGCGAAGAGCTGGTCCGCGAGGCCGGGGCGTCCGTCACGCTGTTGCATGATGCAGTTTCGGCGTCAATCATTCTGCCGGCCGACTACTACGGTGAGAATGCCCTCCAGGTGCTTCGCGCGCTCGTAGAGCTGCAACGCAGCGGCATTGAACCTCGTCACCTGCGCGGATTCCGCGGAGCCGCCGAGCGTGAGCTTGGCCTGATTGAGAGCGCCCTCGTGCCCTTGGCGCGGCGAAAAGATGCCTCCAGCCGGGCCAAGGCCGCGGAGATGGCCGTCGAGATCGCCGGGCAACTTGAAGTTATTCGCAGCAGCCTGATCCGTTCCGCTCTGGGGCGGTTAGGCTGAACTATCCGTTTCACCACGGTTGGCATCCCCGCAGCGAGATTCGTGACCATGGCGCGTCGAAATTCTTCGATTTCGACACGGCAAGTTCGTGGGGCGAATGTCAGCCGTCTGATGCCCGGTTGTCGGTACCGTTAACGACAGCGATCAAAACTTCATCGCGAAGAATTCCTGAGAGGCAGTCGTATGAGTGAGCTCAAACCCGATGACGTCGCCTCGCGCTATTCACAGGGACTGCTGTTCACCGACGGACTGCCCGAACTCGATGAGAATTCCGGCTATCGCGGCGCTGTGGCGGCACGGGCTGCCGGAATCACGTACCGCCAGCTCGACTACTGGGCACGTACCGGCCTCGTCGAGCCGACTGTGCGCGGGGCTGCCGGGTCAGGATCTCAGCGCCTCTATGGCTTCCGAGATATCCTCGTGCTCAAACTCGTCAAGCGTCTGCTCGACACCGGAATCTCGCTCCAGCAAATTCGAACGGCCGTCAACCAGCTGCGAGAATCAGGGGTCAGCGACCTGGCCCAGACCACGCTCATGAGCGACGGAGCGAGTGTCTACTTGTGCACGTCAAACGATGAGGTCATCGACCTCGTCAGCCGTGGCCAGGGTGTCTTCGGCATCGCCGTTGGCAAGGTACTGCGCGAGGTCGAGACGAGCCTCGTCGAGCTCAACCTGCAGGAAGCTGATCCGTCCGATGAGCTCGCGGCTCGTCGTTCGTCCCGCAAAATCTCCTAGCCGCGCCCCGGTTCCCCACCCCATCGTCACGAGGGCACAGGCCCAACCTCAGAAACTACCGAGGACCGCCTGACGGGCGGGGTATCCAGTTATAAAGATTCTCAGGCAGCCCCGAGTGTACCTTTCGGGGGCTGCCTGAGAATTTTCATTGTCTGAGGTGAGGAGCCTGTTACGCGTTTCTCGACGCACGCACGACTACCGACTCGCCGGCGTCTCCGCATACTCACCAATACGTGCCGTCCGCAAAACCCGCTCGAGCAACTGGTCGAAGTATCTCGCCATTTCCTGTGCGCTGTCGCCCGGCCAGATGTGCAGGGGCTTCGCGGCGCCCTGAGCCTGCTGCAGAGACGTGCGTTCGGGCAGCTGGGGGCTCAGCACGAGCGGACCGAACATGTCGCGCAGCTCCTTGATTCGAAACTGGTGCTCCAGCGACGCCGTACGTGCCTGTTCACGATGATGCCGAGGGGCTGCAGGCGCGGGCTGAGGCCGCGTCGGATTTCCTCGATCGCGCGCAGCGCCCGGTCGGCGGCTGCCACGGAAAACAGACCCGGCTCGGTGACGACAGCGACACGGTCGCTCGCGGCCCAGGCCGTGCGTGTCAGGGCGTTGAGGGAGGGGGCGCAATCGATGAGTACGAGGTCATAATCTTTCTCGACTGTCGAGAGGGCCTCTTCGAGCTTCCAGATCTCACGAATGCTCGGGTGCGGGCCGTCAAAGTTGATGGCCGAGGGGCTGCCGATCATGACGTCAATCGTGCCCTGTCGGCCGCGGGTCCACCCACTGGGGGCAATCGCGGCGCGAACGGTCTTCTCCTTGGGCGAGGCGAGGACATCCGCCACGTTCAGGTGACCGGCGACGTCAATGTCCATTCCCGTCGACACATCCGATTGCGGATCGAGATCAACCACCAGTGTTCGCACACCGCGGGCGAAGGCTGCAGAAGCAAGACCAAGGGTCACCGTGGTCTTACCTACACCTCCCTTGAGGGAGCTAACGCTGAGTACATGCACAAGTAGACACGTTACCTTCACTAGTCTGGGAGAACCTAACCGTTGGCTGTATGCCGGTATGCGTTCGAAAGGTCTGCATGTTTACGAAAATCCTTGTTGCCAACCGTGGTGAGATCGCAATCCGTGCCATGCGTGCGGCCGTTGAGCTCGGAGCGAAGACCGTCGCGGTGTTCCCTTTTGAGGATCGCAACTCCCTGCACCGCCTGAAAGCCGATGAGGCGTATCAGATCGGCGAGGTCGGCCACCCCGTGCGTGCGTATCTGGACGTGAGCGAGATCATTCGCGTGGCCCGGGAATGTGGCGCTGACGCCATTTACCCGGGATACGGTTTTCTTTCCGAGAACCCGGAACTGGCCGAGGCCGCTGCCGCGAACGGAATCACATTCATCGGCCCGGGCGCCGACGTACTGGAAATGGCCGGCAACAAGGTCACCGCCAAGAACCACGCCATTGCGGCAGGGGTCCCGGTCCTGAAATCGACACCGCCCTCGAAAGACGTCGAACTTCTGATCAGTCAGGCCGATGCAATCGGCTTCCCCATTTTTGCCAAAGCAGTCGCTGGCGGTGGCGGGCGTGGAATGCGACGCGTCGAGTCCAAGGCCGAGCTGCGGGGCTCCCTCGAGGAGGCCATGCGCGAGGCGAACAGCGCTTTCGGTGACCCGACGATGTTCCTGGAGGCGGCCGTGCTGCGGCCCCGCCACATCGAGGTGCAGATTCTTGCCGATCACACGGGTGAGACCGTGCACCTTTTTGAGCGCGACTGCTCGGTGCAGCGTCGCCACCAGAAGGTTGTCGAGATTGCCCCAGCGCCTAACCTGAGCGACGAGATCCGCGTCAAGCTGTATGCGGATGCCATCAAGTTCGCTCGGTCCATCGGCTACGTGAACGCCGGAACAGTGGAATTCCTGCTCGACACTGTCGGTGAGCGAGCCGGGCAGCACGTGTTCATCGAGATGAACCCGCGCATTCAGGTGGAGCACACTGTCACCGAGGAGGTGACGGATGTTGATCTCGTGCAGTCGCAGATTCGCATCGCCGCGGGGGAGACCCTCGAGCAACTCTCGCTCACCCAGGACAAGATCACTCTGCGCGGTGCCGCGTTGCAGTGCCGCATCACCACCGAAGACCCCTCGGCGGGTTTCCGCCCCGACACCGGCAAAATTACGACATACCGTTCGCCCGGAGGTGCCGGCATTCGTCTTGACGGCGGAACGATCAACCCCGGAACGCAGATCAGCCCTCACTTTGATTCGATGCTCGCCAAGCTCACCTGTCGTGGCCGCGACTACGCCTCCGCTGTTGTGCGGTCGAAGCGCGCGCTGGCAGAGTTCCGTATCCGCGGCGTCTCCACCAATATTTCGTTCCTGCAGGCAGTCCTTGACGACCCTGATTTCGCGGCGGGGGACCTGAGCACCTCGTTCATCGACGAACGGCCCGAACTGCTGCGCACCATGGCGTCGAAGGACCGTGGTACGAAGATCGTGAACTGGCTCGCCGATGTCACAGTGAACCAGCCCCATGGCGCTATGGTCACGTCGGTGAGCCCGACCGAGAAACTTCCCGTCCTGGACCTCAGCGTTCCTGCGCCGAATGGGTCTCGTCAGCAGTTGCAGTTGCTCGGGCCGGTGAAGTTCGCGGCTGCCCTGCGCGCACAGACCGCTCTGGCCGTGACCGACACGACCTTCCGGGACGCGCACCAGTCGCTGCTCGCGACTCGTGTGCGCACGAAAGACCTCGTGGCCGTCGCCCCCTATGTCGCACGGCTCACTCCCCAGCTGCTCTCCGTGGAGGCCTGGGGAGGTGCGACGTACGATGTCGCCCTCCGTTTCCTCGGTGAGGACCCGTGGGAACGTCTTGCATCCCTGCGGGCTGCGCTGCCGAACATCAACATTCAGATGCTGCTGCGCGGTCGTAACACGGTCGGATACACCCCCTATCCAACGGAGGTGACCGACGCTTTCGTGCGCGAAGCCGCCGATACCGGCGTGGACATCTTCCGCATCTTCGACGCGCTCAACGACGTCGCGCAGATGCGTCCGGCGATCGACGCGGTACTCAACACGGGTACCTCGGTGGCCGAGGTCGCCGTCTGCTATACCGGTGACCTGCTGAACCCGGCCGAAGACCTCTACACGCTCGATTATTACCTTCGCCTCGCGGACCAGATTGTGGAGTCGGGCGCGCACGTGCTCGCGATCAAGGACATGGCCGGACTGTTGCGTCCGGCCGCGGCCGAGAAGCTCGTCAGCGCATTTCGGGAGCGTTTCGACCTGCCGGTGCACGTGCACACGCACGACACCCCGGGTGGACAACTCGCGACGCTCCTGGCGGCCGCGCGCGCCGGTGCGGATGCCGTCGACGTTGCCAGTGCCCCGATGGCGGGCACGACGAGCCAGCCCTCCGCATCCTCTCTCGTGGCCGCCCTCGCCCACACTGAGCGCGATACCGGCATCGAGCTCAAGAGCGTGACGGACCTCGAGCCGTATTGGGAGGCCGTTCGCAACGTCTATCGTCCGTTCGAATCCGGCCTGTCGGCTCCTACCGGGCGCGTGTACACGCACGAGATACCGGGTGGCCAGCTGTCGAACCTGCGCACGCAGGCCGTCGCGCTGGGCCTCGCAGACCACTTTGAGCTGATCGAAGACATGTACGCGGCGGCCAATAACATTCTCGGCCGCGTGCCGAAGGTGACCCCCTCCTCGAAGGTTGTCGGCGACCTAGCCCTGTACCTCGCTGCGGTCAAGGCAGACCCTGCTGACTTTGAGCAGAACCCGGACAAGTACGACGTGCCTGACTCCGTGATCGGTTTCATGGCCGGTGAGCTGGGCGACCTCCCCGGTGGCTGGCCGGAACCCTTCCGAAGCAAGGTCCTCAAGGGACGCAACGTCAAGGTCGGGGTCACGGAGATCTCTGAAGCCGAGCGCACGGCCTTGAACATGGACAGTACGACCCGGCGAGCCATGCTTAACCAGCTGCTCTTTCCCGCGCCCACGCGACAGTTCGAGCAGATTCGCGAACTGTTCGGCGATCTGTCCGTCATCGACACCGTGGACTACCTCTACGGCCTCCAGCAGGGCCAGGAGCACGCGGTCGATATTGCCCAGGGCGTGCGACTCTACATTGGGCTCGAAGCAATCGGCGAGGCCGATGACAAGGGCATCCGCACCGTTATGACCATGCTCAACGGTCAGCTGCGTCCCGTGTTCGTTCGGGATCGCAGTATCACGGTCGACGCGCGGGTGGCCGAGAAAGCGGATGCCAACCAGCCCGGCCAGATCGCGGCTCCCTTCTCCGGCGTCGTGACCCTGCAGGTCGAAGATGGTGCGGAGGTCACCGCAGGCCAGAGCGTGGCGAGCATAGAGGCCATGAAGATGGAGGCGGCCATTACGTCCCCGATCGCCGGTTTCATTGAGCGTGTCGCTATTCCGAAGACTCAGCAGGTCGACGCCGGGGACCTCCTCGTCGTCGTGCGGCCGCGCTAGGCTTCAGTGCCGCAACCTACGAGGAATTGAGTGCAGTTTTGCCAGACAAGCATGATGATGTGGACGACACGGAACTTTCGGGTTCGTCTCAGAGCGACTCCGAGACGAACCAGTCGGAGTACCACAGCGAGTTGGCCCCCCACACGGTCCAGAACCTCGCGTCCGTGCTTCCTGAGGGTCTGAGCGAGGCCGTGGATGTCGTACCGACACCACGCCGGGCGCTCTCCTCGGACACGCGTGGTTCGTCGCGTCTGGCAACACACACCGTCGCAGTCGATACGACCGCGATAGCGCGGCCCGTTAGTGCGGCGGGGGCCGTTGCAAATGGGGCTGTGACTTTGCCGCGGACTCGCGCGGACGCACCGGGTGGCATTCGACGGGACAGGCCTCGGGGTGAACTCCCGGCAGGTGACGCGTCCGACAAATCATATGTGGGTCAGCCGGAGTCTGCCGCCATGCTCACGTCCGAGCGGCTCCTCGCTGTCAACCGCAAGACCCGCCGGCCACCGCGCGGTGCGTGGAATGAATTCGTCTACGCGGCGACACTGCATCTGGTCAATCTGGGAGACTCTGCAGCGGTGCGTGCCCGGTCCGACATGGACGAGCGCATCCGCAAGCACTTCGACGGGGGTACTCGTTTTGTTCCGATCCTCACGCGCAAAGGTGGCGTCGGCAAAACGACCGTGACGACCCTGCTGGGGATGGCACTCGCAGATTCTCGAGACGATCGGGTCATCGCCATCGATGCGAATCCCGACCGGGGAACCCTGTCAGAGCGAGTCAGTCAACAAACGAGCACAACCGTTCGTGATGCGGTCACGAAGGCGCCGTCCATCGGCAATTTCACCGACTTCTCTACGCTGGTTTCCCGGGACGAGACTCGGCTCGACATCCTCGCATCCGATACCGACCCGATGCTATCCGAGGCATTCGACGAAGACGACTACAACGTTGTCGCGGATCTGGCGGCGCGGTACTACTCGATCGCCCTGACCGACTGTGGAACCGGAATCGTCCACTCCGTGATGCGGGCGACCCTGCGACGCGCCGATTCCATCGTCATCGTGTCGGGTGGCAGCGTCGATGAGGCTCGGCTGGCTTCGGAAACTCTCACCTGGTTGGAAGCCAACGGATACGGCGATCTGGTCAAGAACGCCATTGTCGCCCTGAATACCGCCACTCAGGGCACGAACCTGGTAAGGCTGGAGGAAATCGAATCGCACTTCCGGTCTCGCGTGCGTGAGATCGTGCGCATTCCGTACGATCCGCAGCTGGCGGCGGGCAGCGTCGTGTCGTACGCCGACCTTCAGCCCATCACTCGTCTCGCGGCACGCACCCTCGCAGCCCTCGTGGTCGAAGGACTGCCGACCAAGCGACACGCCTGACCGTTCGTTTTTGTTCCATCACCGACATTACAAGTGGGAGTTCTCCTGTGCCCGAGCGCCAGATTCGTCTTTTCGGAGACCCGGTCCTCAAGACCGTCTCAGACCCGATCCTGGTCATCGACGACCGGGTACGCAGTCTCGTCCAGGACCTTGTGGACAGCGTTCGCCTTCCCGGCCGCGCAGGCGTCGCCGCGTCGCAGATCGGCGTCAACCTTCGCGCCTTCAGCTATCACGTGGACGGCGAGGTCGGCTACATCCTCAACCCGACCCTGGTTGAGCTCTCGGGAGAACCCGAATTGATCGAGGAGGGATGCCTGTCGGTTCCCGGTCTGTGGTACCCCACGGAACGGTTCCCGTACGCCAAAGCGGTCGGGATCAATCTCGAGGGTGAGACCGTGGAACTCTCCGGAACAGGTCTGATGGCTCAGGCCCTCCAGCATGAAACCGACCACCTGGAGGGCTTGCTCTATCTCGATCGGCTCACCAAGGAGAATCGGCGGGCCGCCATGAAGGAAGTCCGCGAGTCCGACTGGTTCTAGCGCTCCCCACCCACCCATCGAGGCGTGTCGCACCTCTCGCCGGTCGAGGTGCGAGACATCCCCCTCGTTGGTCGAGGCGCGAGGTACGAGCGATCGAGACCTCGCGAGACATTCCTCGGATGGCAGGCGCCGTCTGAGCATCGACTCGCGCGGTCTCGATCGCTCCTTCGTCGCGCCTCGACCAACGGAATTAGACGGGCGCCTCGACCAACGGAATTAGACGGGCGCCTCGACCAACGGAATTAGACGGGCGCCTCGACCAACGGCCACGCGCTAGTCGCGGATGGAGAACCCCTCCGTGACCGGAGCGCCGGCGTACAGGCGGTCGATCTCCTCAGCGAAGTCCTGCAGGATGATGTTGCGCTTGATGCTCATCTTCGGTGTCAGGTGCCCACTTTCCTCGGTGAGTTCAAGGGGCAGCACCACGAACTTACGGATGGACTCGGCGCGGCTCACGGTGTCGTTGGCGCGGTCGACGGCACGCTGGATCTCGGCGAGCACGACCGGATCGACGGCCGCCTCCTGAACGCTCATGCCTGCATCCGCGTTGTTGTTGTTGAGCCACACGGGAAGCATGTCAGGGTCCAGCGTGATGAGGGCGCCGATGAACGGCTTCTGGTCACCGACCACGATGACTTGGCCGATCAGGGGGTTCGAACGAATGGGGTCTTCGAGCGCGGCAGGCGCCACGTTCTTGCCACCGGCGGTCACGATGATTTCCTTTTTGCGGCCGGTGATGGTGAGGAATCCGTCGTCGTCGAATGCACCGATGTCGCCGGTCTTCAACCAACCGTCGTCGAAGGTGTCCGCGGTTGCCTGCGGGTTGTTCCAATACTCCGTGAAGACATTGACACCCTTGACCTGGATTTCACCGTCATCCATGACGCGCACGGAGACACCTGGAAGCGGCGGGCCGACGGTGCCGATCTTGGCGCGGGTAGCGAGGCTCACGGTCGCGGGCGCCGTCGTCTCCGTCAGGCCATAGCCCTCGAGGATGACGATTCCGAGGCTGTGAAAGAAATGCCCGAGATGCGCGCCGAGTGGTGCGGAACCCGAGACGGCGTACCGCACGTTGCCGCCCATGGCCGTGCGCAGCTTGCTGTAGACGAGGCGATCGAAGAGAGCAAACTTGATTTTCATCCCGAGGGGAATCTGTTCGCCGGCCTGAACAGCTTTGGAGTGTGCCACGGCGGTTGCCACGGCTGCCTTGAAGATCTTGCCCTTGCCTCCGGCTTCGGCCTTCTGGCCCGCGGAGTTGTACACCTTCTCAAAGACCCGAGGCACGGCCAACAGGAACGTGGGCTTGAAGCTGCCCAAGGACGGCAGGAGTTGCCGTGTGTCGGGCTGGTGCCCGACGCGGACGCCGGCGTGGACGCACAGAACAGCGATGAACCGCGCGAAAATATGCGCCGTCGTAATGAACAGCAGGGTGGATGCGCCATTCGGATCCGTGAGAACTTCTTTCAGGGCAACGGCAGCGTTGCGGCTGGTCTCGAGGAAATTGGCATGGGTAAGCACGCAACCCTTGGGCTTGCCGGTGGATCCCGATGTGTAGATCAGGGTCGCCATGTCTGCTCCGACCGCGAGATTGCGACGTCGCTCGATCTCCGCGTCGGGAACGGCGATCCCGCCGGCGATGATCTTGTCGAGATCCCCGAGATCAATTTGCCAGACCTGACCGATCGCCGGGAGGTCGGCGTGCACCTCGTCGAACCGGGCGAAGTGCTCCGCTGTTTCCAGGATCACCGTCGTCGCCCCGGAATCACTGAGGTTCCACTGCACCTGGCTGGGTGAGCTGGTGTCGTAAACGGGAACAAGTACGGCCCCGGCAAACCAGGTGGCGAAGTCGATGAGCGTCCACTCGTAGCGCGTCTTGCAGACCAGCCCGATCTTGTCGCCGGGCTCGATGCCGGCGGCGACCAAACCCTTTGCCAGCGCAACCACCTGGCCGTGGAACTCGGCGACGGTGACCGGAACCCATCCGCCTGAGCTCGGTAACGAGAACAAAACGAGGTCAGGGGTCGCCTCGAGGCGCTTCACGAGAAGATCGGTGACATTGGCCCCGGGGTCTGCGGGTACAACGGCTGGGACGTCAAATTGTTTCACGGTAGCTCCTTTGGTACCGGTTAGGGCGGGCAACCTCACAACCAGGAAATGACGGTGGTGATCTGGTGCTTCGCCCTACGGCAAGCTGGTTAACTACACTCTATGTGGTGTGGTGTTGCCCTGTCAGGTCGGCGCGCACGCCGTCCGTCACGCCCTGAACTCAGAGCCACTCACGAAAGGTGCTCCCGTGCACGCCATTGGAATCGATATCGGCGGCACGAAGATTGCCGGAGCACTCGTGGACGAGGAGGGTGTCATCGTCAGGTCTGAACGGCAGCCCACCAACGCCGGCGACCCCCGGGAAATTGAAGATGCCGTCGTTGCCATGATCGAAGCCCTGGGCGGCGGGGAGAAGGTTATCGGCGTCGGTGTCGCGGCCGCCGGATTCATCGACGCCGCGCAATCCACTGTTTATTACGCGCCGAACATCAACTGGCGCAACGAGCCATTTCGAGAGAAACTCGAGGCGCGGGTTGACCTGCCGATCATCATTGAAAACGACGCGAACGCCGCGGGCTGGGCGGAATTTCGATTCGGCGCCGGTCGCTCGTATTCCGACATGGTCACGCTGACAATCGGCACCGGGGTCGGCGGCGCGATCGTCGCCAACGGTTCCCTTTTCCGCGGGGGATTTGGCGCCGGTGCAGAGTTGGGGCACATGCGCGTCGTTCCCAACGGACTCACGTGTGGGTGCGGGTCCTATGGATGTCTTGAACAATACGGTTCTGGGCGTGCGCTGCTGCGCATTGCGAACGAAATCGCTGATGAAGGCGTGATCGGCAGAGGCCTCGCCGCGGCCCGGGAACGCAAGGGCAAGCTCACCGGCAAGGAGGTCGGCCGCCTCATTCAAGACGGTGATGGGGGAGCCCTGGCGGCACTCCGGCGGCTGGGAGGATCGTTGGGGCAAGCATGTGCGAGCTTGGGCGCGGTTCTTGACCCTCAGGTCTTTGTCTTCGGCGGAGGCGTGTCCATCGCTGGCGATCTTTTACTTGAGCCGATCCGCGCGGCGTACCTCGAACACCTGCCGGCGCGGGGTTATCATCCCGAAGCGGCCTTCGCTATTGCGCAGCTCGTCAACGATGCCGGGGTTGTCGGTGCCGCTGATCTTGCACGTATCGCGGCAGCCGGACACTAGCGGCGGCTTTCCGTTTCACTGGGGCACACGCCACGCGGTGGTGACGTAAGTTTTTTGAGTCGAATGGAGATCATGCAATGTTCTACTGGTTTATGAAGAACATTGTGGTGGGCCCCCTGTTGCTGGGCATCTTTCGCCCCTGGGTCGTGGGGCTGGAGAACATCCCGAAGGACGGCGGAGTTATCCTCGCGAGTAACCACCTGTCTTTCATCGATTCGATCTTTCTCCCCCTCGTGGTGTCGCGACGCGTGGTCTTTCTGGCGAAGAGCGAGTACTTCACCGGCACGGGCCTGAAAGGATGGGCGACTCGGCAGTTCTTCAAGGCCACCGGGCAGCTGCCGATTGACCGCTCCGGCGGCAAAGCGTCTGAAGATTCCCTCAACACGGGCCTGCGCGTTCTCGGCGCCGGGGGCGTGCTGGGAATCTATCCGGAAGGGACTCGCAGCCCCGACGCGCGGATGTACCGCGGTCGCACAGGTGTTGCTCGCATGGTGTTGGAATCTGGTGTGCCGGTAATCCCTGTTGCCATGATTGATACCGAAAAAGCGATGCCGACGGGAACGCGCATACCCAAGGTCCGTCGGATCGGAATCGTCATCGGCACGCCACTCGATTTCACCCGCTTCACGGGCATGGAAGGTGACCGATTCGTGCTGCGATCGGTCACAGATGAGCTCATGTACGAGCTCCAGCGATTGAGCACTCAAGAGTACGTCGACGTGTACGCCACGAGCGTGAAAGAAAAGCGCGCGAACCTTTCGCGATAGGCTGCGACTACCGCGTTTGCCCGCTGAGGGCCGCGTTCCCTTGCGGGCACCGCACCATTGAGGCGCACACGCGTGTGCGCCGTACACAGAAAACAGGAACTATCACGTGGTAGACCCCACCGAACCAGTCGTATTGGCCGATGCATCTGTAGTCGCCGGGCTGGATCACTGGCGCACGCTGCCTATCAAGCAGCAGCCGGCGTGGCCGGATGCCGACGTTGTCGCGGCCGCCTCAGCCGAATTGGCCACCCAGCCCCCGCTCGTCTTTGCCGGTGAGGTTGACATCCTGCGAGACCGCCTGGCCGAGGCCGCCAGTGGCCACGCGTTCCTGCTCCAGGGCGGGGACTGCGCCGAGACGTTCAGTGGCGCTACAGCCGACCAGATCCGCAATCGCGTCAAGACTGTTCTGCAGATGGCCGTTGTCCTGACGTACGGTGCGTCCATGCCGGTTATCAAGATGGGCCGCATGGCGGGCCAGTTTGCCAAGCCGCGCTCGAGCGACTTCGAGACGCGCGGGGACGTCACGTTGCCTGCCTACCGTGGCGACATTGTGAATGGCTACGACTTCACTCCTGAATCGCGTGAGGCCGACCCTGCCCGTCTCGTGAAGGGCTACCACACGGCGGCCTCGACGCTCAATCTCATTCGGGCGTTCACTCAGGGTGGATTTGCCGATCTGCGTCAGGTACACAGCTGGAACCAGGGCTTCGCTGCCAACCCGGCGAATCAGCGTTACGAGAAGCTCGCCCAGGAGATCGATCGTGCCATCAAGTTCATGATCGCCTGCGGTGCAGATTTTGAGGCCCTGAAGCGTACCGAGTTCTACACCAGCCACGAGGGCCTGCTCATGGATTACGAGCGCCCTATGACACGCATCGATTCCCGGACCGGCACGCCGTTCAACACGTCTGCACACTTCATCTGGATCGGGGAACGAACACGCGACCTCGACGGCGCGCACGTCGACTTCCTGTCTCGCGTGCGGAACCCGATCGGTGTCAAGCTCGGCCCGAGTACCTCGGCCGACGACATGCTGCGCCTCGTGGACAAACTCGACCCCAACCGCGAACCCGGACGCCTCACGTTCATCACCCGCATGGGCGCCGGTAAGATCCGGGATGCGCTGCCCCCTCTTCTCGAAGCGATCAAGGCGAGCGATGCAACGCCGTTGTGGGTCACCGATCCGATGCACGGCAACGGAGTGACCACGCCGACCGGATACAAGACTCGTCGCTTCGACGACGTCGTGGACGAGGTCAAGGGGTTCTTCGAGGCGCACCGCGCTGTCGGGACCCACCCGGGCGGGATCCACGTCGAACTGACGGGCGACGACGTGACCGAGTGTCTCGGCGGATCGGAGCACATCGACGAGGCCGCCCTCGCGACGCGCTACGAATCCTTGTGCGACCCACGTCTCAACCACATGCAGTCCCTCGAGCTGGCCTTCCTGGTGGCAGAAGAACTGGGGCAGGCCTCACGGGCGTAATCACCGCGTGCAGGTCCTGACCGACCCGAGAGTGGCGCGGGATCGGCTTTATTGGCGGGAGCCGTCGGGGCCGGATCTGCCGTCGGGGCCTGAACGGCCGTCACCGCGGCCGTCACGGCCATCTCCACGTTTGCGCAGGTACTTCTCGAACTCCTGCGCAATCGCCTCGCCACTGGCCTCCGGCGAGTCGACCGTGTCTCGCGCCTGCTCAAGCTGCGCGATGTAGGCGGCCATCTCGTCATCCTCCGCCGCCAGAGTGTCGATGCCGGTCTCCCATTCCGCCGCTTCGGTGACGAGGTTCCCGCGGGGGATGACCACATCGATGACTTCTTCGAGCTTGTCGATCAGGGCCAGCATGGCCTTCGGCGACGGCGCATTGTGCACGTAGTGGGGCACGGATGCCCAGATCGAGAGGGTGGGAATCCCGGCGTTTTCTGAGGCCTCCGAGAGAATGCTGAGGATCCCGACGGGGCCCTCATACGTGCTGCGCTCAATCTGCAGCTCCCCGCGCACGACCGCATTGTCGCTCGACACGAAGATGGAAATCGGACGAGTGTGTGGAACGTCTGCCAGCATGGCGCCGAGAAAAACCACTCCGGTCACGTCTGCGGCAAGAGCCGCGTCGAAAATCTCTGCCGCGAAGCTCTTCCAACTTCGTGACGGCTCGGTGCCGAGGAGAAGATAGATGTTGGCGGCATTGGTTCCGCTGACGCGCAGTTCGGCATCCTCCGCGAGGGGCACGCTGACGGCTCCCGGCGTGGTCGGCCCGTACATCGTCGCGCTCGGCCATTCGATGACGCGCCGGCCGTCCTCGTTGGTGGAAATCGTGGGCCGATTGAATTGGTAGTCAAAATATACTTCGGGGTCGACGGTCATGAGCTCTCGTACGTCGAGCAATTCTTTCAGCGCGCGAACGGCCCCTGTCGCGGCTTCCCCCGCGTCGTTCCATCCCTCAAACGCAACGACCAACAGTCGTCCGCCTAGAAACCCATTACCGTCTGTCACCGTGCAAAACCTCGATCTCGGAGTGCTCCGTTCGGCGCACCTTCAGTCAAGGATAGGCCGTGCCCCCTACACTTGGACTCCGTGAATGTGTTCCAGAAAGAATCCCCCCTGCCAGCCGCCGTTCTCTGGGACATGGACGGCACCCTCGTCGACACCGAGCCGTACTGGATGCGCGCGGAAACCGAGCTCGTCGCATCGTACGGCGGCGTGTGGACGCACGACGACTGCATGCTGCTCGTGGGATCCGGTCTCTGGAATTCGGCGAGCATACTTCAGGCGCGAGGCGTCGACATGGACGCCGACGCGATCGTGCAGTGGCTGACCGACCGCGTGCAGGAACAACTGGCCGAGCACGGGGTTCCGTGGCGTCCGGGCTCCCGCGAGCTGTTGGCCGAGCTCAAGGACGCGGGGATTCCGACCGCCCTTGTCACCATGTCGGTGAAGCGCATGGCGCGTCAGATCGTTGAACTCATAGATTTCCCGGCTTTTGACCTCATCGTCGCGGGCGACATGGTCGCCAACAGCAAACCGCACCCCGAACCGTACCTCACCGCGGCCGCCACCCTCGGGGTCGACCCGACGCACTGCATCGCGATTGAAGATTCCACCCCGGGGGTCGCCAGCGCCGTAGCGGCGGGAACGATCACGATAGCCGTTCCGCACCAGATCGATTTGCCGGAGAGTGCGGCTTATACGCGCTGGTCCACTCTCGACGGACGCACGATCGACCACGTGACGGCGCTCTACCGCGAACGGTTGGCCCACGTGGAGCTCGAACTCCTCCCCGATTTTCTTCCCGACCCGGCACAGCCTTCCGTCGTCGGGCCCATCACCACGAGAATGCAGTAGTCACATGAGCAATACCGGCACCAGTTCCGTCAACCAGAGCCAGGTCCCGCAGAACAGCGGCCCGTTCCGACCGGGCGACCGCGTGCAACTCACGGGGCCCAAGGGTCGGATGAACACCATCGCCCTGATCCCGGGTCAGGGGTTTCACACGCACCGCGGGATCCTGGCGCACGATGACATCATCGGGCAGCCCGATGGGTCGGTCGTGACCAACAACGTCGGCGTGGAGCACCTGGCCCTGCGGCCGCTGTTGAGTGATTTCGTCATGTCGATGCCGCGCGGCGCGGCCATCATCTACCCGAAGGACGCCGCACAGATCCTGGCCCAGGCGGACATCTTTCCCGGGGCGACCGTCGTCGAGGCCGGTGTCGGATCCGGCGCGCTGTCGCTCTGGCTGCTGCGCGCCATCGGGTCCAGCGGACGCCTGGCGTCCTTCGAGCGCCGCGAAGAGTTCGCCGACGTCGCGCGGGACAACGTGGCGACGTTCCTCGGTTCCGACCCGGACAACTGGAGCATCACGCTCGGCGATCTCGCGGAGACTCTTCCTGATGTCATGCCGGCGCACAGCGTCGACCGTGTCGTCCTCGACATGCTCGCCCCCTGGGAATGCCTCGGCGTCGTCTCCGATGCGCTCAAGCCCGGGGGAGTCGTGCTCTGCTACGTCGCGACCGTGACCCAACTCTCGCGCGTGGCCGAGGCCATCCGCGGAACGGGCCTCTACACGAACCCGGATTCCAACGAGACAATGATCCGAGGATGGCATGTGGAGGGTCTCGCTGTTCGTCCCGACCACCGAATGATCGGGCACACCGGATTCCTCATCACCGCCCGTCGTTTGGCCCCGGACACGATTCTGCCCGAGCTGAAGCGTCGCCCATCGAAGACTGACTTCGAGGACGCGGATGTCGAGGCGTGGACCCCGGGCGCGCTCGGAGAACGAAACGTCAGCTCGAAGAGCATGCGCAAGCGCGCCAGAGCTGCGAGCACGAGTGCGGGCCTCTCCAAAGCGCGCGACCTTGAGCCCCCGGTAGAATAACCTTCTGCCCGCCGACCCGGCATTTCCCTGCCGCCCGAGGGCGGCACCCCCAACTGAGAAAGAGGACTTGTGCGCAAAGCATCCGCGCTGATTCTGACCGCAGGACTCGTCGTAGCGTCATTGACGGCCTGCAGCACTCCGGCTCCAACGCCGCCGATTGCACGCCGCCCCTGCAAGCGGGCCCCGCGTCGGAACTCGTCTCCGTGACCGGGGATTTCGGTGCCACACCGGCAGTGGACTTTCCGACTCCGCTGAAGACCGAGACGTCGCAGCTGGCCGAGATTATTCCTGGCACCGGTCAGCCGGTCGTCAAGGGCCAAAAAGTAAAGGTCGATCTCAGCGTCTACAACGGGACGACCGGAGAAACCCTCCAGGAATCGGCGTACGACGGATCGACGCAGTCGGGCATCGTCATCAGCGATCAGACCATCGCGGGACTGTCGAATGCCCTCGAATGCGCCCAGGTGGGCTCGCGTCTTGCCGTTGTCGTCTCGCCCGATGACGCCTTCGGCCCCCAGGGCGGCAGTGCCGACCTGGGGATCGCGGCGACCGATACGATCGTGTTCGTCATCGACGTCGTCAAGTCCTATCTCACCCGCGCCAACGGCGCCGCGCAGCCCGCCGAGAACGGACTGCCCGCCGTCGTCCTGGCCGAGGATGGCACGCCCGGGATCACCGTTCCCTCGGCCACTCCGCCAACCGAGCTGCAGGTCGGTGTCCTCAAAAAGGGAACCGGAGCAACGGTGAAAGAGGGCGAGCCCGTTACGGTCGCGTACTCCGGTGTGGTGTGGGGCGAAAAGACGGCGTTTGATTCGACGTGGACCACGGGAGTACCGGCAGAATTCCTGGCGGCCGACGGCTCGAAGACGCAGGGCGGAGTTATCCCCGGCTTTGCGGAGGCCCTGATCGGCCAGACGGTCGGGTCCCAGATCGTTGCCGTCATTCCTCCCGACCAGGCCTACGGTGATCAGGTCTCCGGTCCGATTCCCGCCAACTCCACTCTGGTGTTCGTCGTCGACATTCTCGGCGTGAACTGAGCCGGAGTCACCTGAATCACGAGGGGCGGCACGTGCGCGATAGAATCGCACACGTGCCGCCCCTTTCTGATGATTCCCTCGCCGAACCCGCACCAGAATCGAATTCAGTGCCCCGCGCTGTGACCGTTGAGGAGCGACTCTTCAGCCTCGTGCTGGCGCTGGTCGCCACGGAGATCGGGCTGACGAAGGGGGAGATCCTCGCCACGGTACAGGGATATCGCCAGCGCTACTCCGCGAGCGGAAACAACGCCAGCCTGGAGCGACAGTTCGAACGGGACAAGGACGATATTCGGGAACTCGGCATACCCCTCGACGTGATCGAGCCTCCCGACGACCCCGGCAGCAACCACAACCTTCGATACCGCATCCCGAAGGGCCTCTATGACCTTCCCGCCGATGTTGTTTTTTCTCCCGACGACATCATGTTGCTGAAACTGGCGGCAACGGTCTGGCGCGAAGGCTCTCTCTCTGCTGATTCTCGGCGCGCGCTCACCAAACTCAACTCCCTCGGCATCGACTCCCGTGATCCGGTCCTGGGCTATGCCCCGCTGCTCCGGTCTCGCGAGGCATCCTTCGAGCCCCTGAACAAGGCCATGGACCGCGGGCTGGTCGTGTCGTTTGCCTACCTGAAACCGGGGGAGACGGAATCCCATCGCCGTCGGGTCGCGCCGCGGGCGATCGTTCTGCACGAAGGTCGCTGGCACCTCTTCGCCACCGATCAAGCCGCGGCCGCGCCGCGAACCTTTCTGCTCTCCCGCATCGTTGGGCCGGTTGTGACCGTCCCGAATGCCACGTTTGAGCGAGATGCCGTGGACGCAGCCCAGGACGCACTCGACGGGCTGGCTCAGCTGTGGATGAGGCAGGTCGCGGTCATTTCCGTCGTACGCGGCAGCGACGCGGAGGTGCGGCTGGGCAAGCGAAGCGCGCCGGAGACGGCTCTGGAGTCGGACGCCGGAACGGCGGTGAGCCTTCACTACACCGATCTCAACATTCTGGCCGATGAACTGGCCGGGTTCGGCCCGGAGGTCTTCGTCGTGTCGCCGTCTGCCCTGCGCACGGCAGTCCGAGAGCGGCTCACCGTGGTTCACAACGCTCACGCGGATAACTCGTGAGCGCCAGGACCCCGCGACTTGCCGCGGACAAACTCACTTTTCTCCTCGCGCTCGTGCCGTACCTGATCGACCACGACAACGTGGCCGTCACGGACGTCGCGACGAGATTCGGTGTCAACGCCGAAGAGGTGCGGTCTGCCGTGCGGCTGATCGCCGTCTCGGGTATTCCCGGTGAAACGAGGCAATACCTGCACGGAGACCTGTTCGACATTCACTGGGACGAGTTCGAAGAGAACGACCGCATCGTGCTGACCCATCAGGTCGCCATTGACGATTCGCCGCGGTTTTCAGCGCGGGAGGCGGCTGCGTTGATCGCGGGGCTCCAGTACCTGTCGGCGTTGCCCGAGAATGCCGATCGTGACGGGATCGCATCGCTCATGGCGAAACTCACCCGGGGAGCCTCGGCTGCGCCGAGCCAACTTCGCGTGTCGAGCACGGAATCCTCCGCCACGATCAGTGTGATCCAGGCCGCGGTGCAGGCAAACGTGCAGATCGAATTCGACTATCTGAACTCCCGTGGCGATCGGGTGAGCCGACGGGTCGACCCGCTGCGCATCGAATCGGTGGATAGCGATTGGTACCTGCGCGGCTGGTGCCACCTCCGCACGGCCGTGCGAACGTTCCGCCTGGATCGCATCAGCGAACTCACCGTCACGTCGGAACCCGCAGGGGCGCGCAACGGCGATGTGCCGCTGCCCGACACGCTCTTCGAGCCGTCCCTCGATGATCGTGAGGTTGTGCTGGAACTGCCGGAATCTGCGCTCACGCTGATCGCGGACTACCGGCCAGAGCAGGTTCACGCTGCCGGCTCGGCGGACCGCGTGCGTGCGACCCTTCGCGTGGCGCACTACCACGCCCTCAAGCGACTGGTCGCGGGCCTCGCAGGGGTCGTGACAGTTGTCTCGCCGCCTGAGGCGCGTCGCGTCGTCGCCGAGTGGGCGGCGGCCGGCGCGGCGCCGTACGACGAGGACTGATCCATGGCGTGGTGGTCATGGTTCATCGTCTGGGGGGTGATGCTCGCTGTGCTGCTCGGCACGGTTGGGGGCCTGGGTCTCGTGCTCTTCCGCAAGGCTATGCGCACCATGGACGCGTTGGACGAACTCGCTGCTCAACTCGCGGCAGTCGGCTCCGTTACCGGGCAGACGGACGCGACGCAACCGGCGTTCCGGCCCGCGGTCTTCCACGACCAGGCAGCGCTGAAATTTGCCGTGGAGCTGCGAGCAAGCGAGCGCAGACACCGCCGGCAGGTGCGTCGCGATGAATTGATCACCCAAGGTAAACTGTTGTCACACGCACAAATGATTCAGAGGACAAAACCTCATGCTCGGTAATGCATTCAGCGGATGGCACCTGGTGATCATCCTCTTCATCGTTCTGCTCCTTTTTGGCGCACCCAAGCTTCCGGGTCTTGCGCGCAGCCTCGGCCAGTCGATGAAGATCTTCAAGACCGAAATCAAGGGCGACAAGGGCGACGAACCCAGCGACGAAACGCCCAAGACTGACGGTCCGGTCGATCCAGCGGCCAAGTCCTAACAAAGTGGCGGTTCGGAGCCGCCGGGGTGCGGCGACAGAGGGAAAGATGTCGCTCGGTCAACACCTGATCGAGCTGCGTAAGCGTCTCTTTCTGGCAGCAGCCGGCATCCTGGTCGGTGCCGTTATCGGCTGGTTTCAGGCCGATTTTGTGCTGGATCAACTGCGTGCACCGATCACGCAGATCATGGAGGCGCAGTCGCGAAACGCGCAGATCAATTACCCGGATATGACGTCGGCGTTCGATCTCAAGCTGAAGATCGCGTTCTACGTCGGGCTCATCATCTCGAGTCCGGTTTGGCTGTACCAGATCTTTGCTTTTTTGGTGCCGGGGCTGACCCGCAAAGAAAAGGCCTACACGTTCGGATTTTTCTTCTCGGCCATTCCTCTTTTCCTGGCCGGCTGTGCCGCGGGATGGTTTGTGCTGCCCCACGTGGTCGAACTCCTGACGAGTTTTGCGCCGGCCCAGGACGCTGCTCTGATTAACGCGCAAAGCTATTTTGACTTCGTGCTCAAGCTCGTTTTGGCGATCGGCATCGCGTTCGTGCTTCCCGTCTTCATCGTGCTGTTGAACTTCACCGGGGTGGTCAGCGCACAATCGATCATCAAGTCCTGGCGCATAGCCATTCTCGTCATTGTTCTGTTCACCGCCATCGCCACCCCGGCCGCCGACGTCGTCTCGATGTTCATGCTGGCCATTCCCATGGTGGTGCTTTACTTCGCCGCCTATGGAGTCGCCTGGCTGCATGACCGCCGCGCCGCCAAACGAGCTCGTTCCCTCGAACAGGAACTGGCGCTTTAGGATCCCCGTGACCCACACCCAATCCCCGGCCGAGCGCTACGCGGCGTCACGCAAGCGCGTGTCCCAACCCGTGCTTCAGGCATTCCGCACCGCTCAACGCTTCGACCTGGATCCCTTCCAGATCGAAGCCTGCGCCTCCATCGAGGCCGGAAACAGCGTGCTCGTCGCGGCCCCCACCGGAGCCGGCAAGACCATCGTCGCCGAGTTCGCCATTTTCCTGGCGATGCAGGACCCCACAAAGAAGGTCTTCTACACGGCGCCGATGAAGGCGCTGAGCAATCAGAAGTTTCAGGAGTTCGTCGCTGAATACGGAGCCGAACAGGTCGGGCTTCTCACGGGAGACACCAACGTGAACGCCCAGGCCCGCATCGTCGTCATGACGACGGAGGTGCTGCGAAACATGCTCTACGCCGACTCCGGTCTGCTCAAGAACCTCGCTTTCGTCGTCATGGACGAGGTGCACTACTTGGCCGACCGATTCCGCGGCGCCGTCTGGGAAGAGGTGATCATCCACCTGCCGCAGTCCGTGCGCATGGTGTCGCTGAGCGCCACGGTGTCCAACGCCGAAGAATTCGGAGATTGGCTTCAGGCCGTGCGCGGGGAGACGGATGTGATCGTTTCCGAGGAACGCCCGGTTCCCCTGGAACAGCACGTTCTGGTCAAGAGCAACATGCTCGATCTCTTCGACGCCGCCGGGCTGGCCGGAACCCACCGGGTCAACCCGGAACTCGTGCGTCTCTCCCACGCCGGATCTCGTTCGACCGGGCGGGGCGGCGGGCGCAGCGGTGAAGACCGGCGGTCCGACTATCGCGGACGCAACCAGCAGCGTCCCGCATTCGTGCCGACGCGGACCGATGCCGGCCGCATGGACCGCGCCGAAATCGTGCGCATGCTCGAGGGCAAGCACCTGTTGCCGGCCATCTTCTTCATTTTCAGCAGGGTCGGCTGCGACCAGGCGGTGCGCCAGGTGTTGCGCGCGGGCGTGCGACTCACGACGGAGCACGAACGCGACGAGATCCGCAGCATCGTCGACGAGCGGTGCCGAACCCTGCTCGACGAAGACCTCGGCGTGCTCGGATACTTCGAATGGCTCGACGGCCTCGAACGCGGGGTGGCTGCTCACCACGCCGGCCTTCTTCCCGCGTTCAAGGAGGTCGTCGAAGAACTCTTCCAAAAGAAGCTCGTGAAGGCCGTCTTCGCTACCGAGACCCTCGCCCTGGGCATTAATATGCCTGCGCGCACGGTCGTTCTGGATAAGTTGGAGAAATTCAACGGCGAGGCGCGTGTTCCGATCACGCCGGGGGAGTACACCCAGCTCACCGGTCGCGCCGGTCGGCGGGGGATCGACACCCTGGGGCACTCGGTGATCCAATGGCAGCAGGGACTCGATCCGCAAGCGGTCGCCTCACTCGCTTCGCGGCGAACGTATCCGCTCAATTCGAGTTTTAAGCCCACGTACAACATGGCCGTCAATCTCATAGACCAGTTCGGTCGCGAGCGCACGCGCGCCGTGCTGGAATCGTCATTCGCCCAGTTCCAGGCGGACAGATCCGTCGTCGACCTGGCCCGCACGGTGCGCCAGCAGGAGGTATCCCTGGCGGGTTTTCAGGAATCTATGACCTGCCACCTCGGCGACTTCGCCGAGTACACCACCATCCGCCGCCGACTCACGGACCGCGAGCGCGAGGCATCCAAGAGCGACAATTCCCTCCGCGGGGAGCGGGACAACCGCCAGCGTGAGATCGCGCACTTGCGCAAGACGATGCGTTCGCACGCGTGCCATCACTGCCCCGAGCGGGAGCAACACGCACGCTGGGCCGAACGCTGGTGGAACCTGTCGCAGCAGACGGATGTGCTCAGTCGCCAGATCAGCACGCGCACGGGTGCCATCGCCCGTGTCTTCGACCGCGTCACGGACGTTCTGCTCGGCTACGGATACCTCTCCGAGAATGAAAGCGGACAGGTGCAGCTCAGCGAGAGTGGGCGCATGCTGCGCAGGATCTACGCGGAGCGAGATCTGCTCGTCGCGGAGTCCCTGCGCCGCGGCCTCTGGAACGATCTCGATGCCGCAAGCCTCGCCGCCATGGCCTGCGCTCTCGTCTTCGAACCTCGCCGCGAAGAGGGACTGCTCGATGCCCGGTACCTGCCTCGGGGTGCGTTCCGACCCGCCTTCGACGAGACCACGGACCTGTGGAGTCGCATCGACGACCTGGAGCGCGACAACCGGCTGCCGGGAAGCAAGCCGCTGTCGGTGGGCCTGAGCCTGGCCATGTGGAAGTGGGCCCGCGGCGCGAGCCTCGGCGACGTTCTGCTCGAGGCCGAGATGGCCGCGGGAGATTTCGTGCGCTGGACCAAGCAGACCATCGACCTGCTGGACCAACTGTCGGTTGTCGCCGACGGACAGGTTGGCCGCACGGCCCGCCAGGCCATGGATTCCGTTCGCCGGGGCATCGTCGCCTACTCCTCGGTGTCCTGAATGCCCGCGATGACGGCGCCGGGCGAGCGTAGGCTCGTGCTTCCGGTGTGGGCCGCGCTTCTGCTCGCGGGACTTGCCGGTGCCGTGCTCGACGCAGGATTTCCCGACCGGGACTGGTGGGTGCTGGCCCCGGTGGGTGTCGCGCTCATGCTCGTGGCGCTGCTCGGCCGCGGTCCGTGGACGGGACTGCTCGTGGGGCTCGTGGCCGGACTGTCCTTCTGGTTGATTCACATCTCCTGGATCACCCTCTACCTCGGTCCGGTGCCCTGGATCGCGCTCGGCGGATTGCAGAGCATCTTCTTCGCCGTTGGACTATCCCTCACCGCTGTGGTGCTGCGCACCGGCCCGCGCCTCTGGCCCACCCGCGTGTCGCGGCTCGGCCTGATTCCTGTGGTCGTGGCGGGGCTCTGGACAGCCCGTGAGGCCATTTCGGCCGTCTGGCCCTATGGCGGGTTCGCCTGGGGTCGGGTGGCCCTGTCTCAGTCTGAGGGCCCGTTCAGTTACTTGGTGGCGTGGGTCGGTATGTCCGGCCTGAGTTTTCTGATCGTCTGGCTGAGCGCCCTCGGGGTGCAGCTTCTGCGGGAGCCCGATCTCAGGCTCCTGTCGCGAGCGACGATCGCGGTCGCTTCCGTCGCCGTACTCCTTGTCGTTCCCGCGTTCACGATCGTACAGAGCGGAACCACCAGGCTGGCGGCCGTGCAGGGTGCGTCCGATGCCGGACTGAATGCCGTCTACACTCCGGGGCAAATTCTGGGTGACCAGACCTCCGCCACCCTGCCGCTGATCTCGCAGAACCAGCAGGACCCGGTGGACTTCGTTGTGTGGCCGGAAAACGCGAGTGACATCAACCCGCTGAGTTACCCGGAAGCGGCAAAGGTGCTCGACTACATCAGCAGGGAGATGAGCGCCCCACTCCTCGTCGGCACCATCACGTTGCAGGATGGAACGTATTACAACAGTTCCTTGCTGTGGAAAGCGGGGGAGGGGGCGGTGGATATCTATGACAAGGTGCACCCCGTGCCTTTTGCGGAGTACATGCCCAATCGTTCATTTTGGCGCCCGTTCGCTCCTGATCTGATCGACATGATCGGCCGGGACTACGGTATCGGCACCCGTGACAACATCTTCGACATCAACGGGGTGATCGCCGGCATCGCGATCTGTTTCGATATCGCCGACGACCAGCTCATTCACAACATGATCGACGATAAGGCCGAAATCATCCTCGGTCAGACCAACAACGCCGATTTCGGCCACACCGACGAGAGCGTGCAGCAGCTCGCAATTGCGCGCCTGCGCGCAATTGAAGCCGGTCGTACCGTCGTCAATATCTCCACCGTGGGTACGAGCGCCATCATCACGGCTGACGGCAGAACAGTAGACAGCTTGCCGACCTGGGTGCCGGGGGCGATGGTGCAGACCGTGCCACTGAGCTCGACTATCACCCCCGCCATGGCTTATGGACGCGAAATCGAATGGCTGGTTGCGGGCCTTGGACTGGCTGGATTCGCGTTGTGCATCGGCAGTGGCCGCGGAAAACGGTACAGCAAAAGACGGTTTCGGAGCTAGACCGAAACCGTCTCTTGGGAGATCAGCCTTTTCAGCCGGTCATGCCCGGCGGGTGAACGCTGGGTTAGGCTCCGATCTTCTGCTGTCCACGTCGCTCACGCAGAACGGTCAAACGCTCCTGCAGGAGGTCCTCCAGTTCCGCACGGGTGCGTCGTTCCAGCAACATGTCCCAGTGGCTCCGAGCGATTTTCTCGCCGGAGTGATCGACGATTACCGGAGTCGAATCGACGAGGCGTGTGGCCACTCGGGAGCAATACTTGCATTCCCACTCGTCGGGTGCCTCGGCGTCGGCGGAAAAAATCATGACCGTTTCCTTCGAGCAGGTCGCACACCGGTAGGTGTGGCTTACTCGTGCGGAAAAGGTAACGCCCTCTTCACTCTGAAGGCTCTGTGCGCCCAATCTCATGCCACGCAAACTGCGGTCAGCCATTGTGTGGTCTCCTCTCGCGATGCAATCACATTTATCGCGATGCATACCCAGTTGTAAACCATTAAGCTGTGTGTTACCTT
>NZ_JPRS01000001.1 GCF_000738085.1 Cryobacterium sp. MLB-32 | reverse complement strand
CAATTCTCTCGCTCGCCGAAGGACATCGTGATACCTGAGTCATTAACCCAGTCACAGTACGACACCGTCTACAACATGTTTTCGCTCGTCATCGCTGCACAGCTCTTCACCTCAATCTTCCTCACGGTCAGCCTGAAGCGAATCTTGCCACGTTATCGTCAGGCCATCACGGTCGCGGCTATCGTCTGCGGGATCGCTGCGTATCACTACTTCCGTATCTTCAACTCGTTCACAGAGGCCTTTGTTACCGACGCTGTCGGCGGTAAAGGCATCTACATGCAGGCTCCCGGCGCCGGGTTCAACGAAGGCTACCGTTACGTCGACTGGCTCTTGACCGTACCGCTCCTCCTGCTCGAGCTCATCGCCGTTCTGGCCCTCGCCCGCAAGCTGCAGACCAGCCTGCTGTTTCGTCTCATCCCGGCATCCGCTCTGATGATCGCACTCGGCTACCCGGGTGAAATGAGCGGGGACAACCTGACCCGCGGTATCTTTGGGTTCCTCTCCACCATCCCGTTCGTCTACATCCTCTGGGTCCTGTTCGTCGAGCTCACGAAATCCCTCGACCGTCAGCCGCCGGCCGTTCGTAAGACGATCAGCCGGTTGCGCGTGCTGCTCCTCGCGACCTGGGGTGTGTACCCGATCGCGTACCTGCTGCCCGCGATCGGTGCGAACGGTGCGGATGCCTGGGTCGGCAAGCAGATCGGTTACTCCGTGGCCGACATTCTGGCCAAGTGCCTCTACGGCCTCATCATCTACCGTGTCGCCCGCATCAAGTCGTTCGCCGATGACACGGCGTTCGCCCTGGACGAGCTGTCCACGGAAGATGCACGCGAACTGACCTCGGCAGCCAAGCCCGCCGGCACCAGCAAGTAACGATCGACAGTCGCACCAGGCTCGGCAGAACGGATGACCGTTCTACCGGGCCCTTGTGCGTGCCCCCGGACGTGACGATACTGGGGGCATACCGGCGCCGGCAGCGGAGGAATGCATGAAAAAGGCACAGAGTTTCAGTGATCTTGATCCGCTGCACAAGACCGCCACCATTGTTGCGGCGGTTGTGCAGCTCACCCTGGCAGCAGCCGCCTGGAAAGACCTCGCCCGGCGCCCGGCGGCGTCGGTGCGAGGTCGTAAATTGATCTGGGCGGGTGTGATCGCGGTGAACTTCGTCGGGCCGCTCTCCTACTTTCGGTGGGGGCGCTTGCCGCGCTAAGAATCCCGACCACAGGATGGCAAGAATGCACATTGCCCCTATGCCTCAGGTGCGGGGCGGAGTCTAATTGGCGCATGAAAGCTGGAACCGAATCCTCCACCCGCTGGCCCGTCATTTCCAAGGACCTCCGTGCTTTGGCCGTGGCACCGAACCTCATTGACTACGAGCAGACCTGTGCGGACTTCACCTGGGACGAAGCACGGAGCTCCCTGTCCGGCCTGCCGGGGGGACGCGGGGTCAACATCGCCCACGAGGCGGTCGACCGGCACGCGTCCGGACCGCTCGCCGAGCATGAGGCTCTGAGATTCATGAGCGCCGACGGCAGCGCTCACTCCCTGACCTATGCGCAGCTGGCCGAGCAGACGGGCAGGTTCGCCAGCGTGCTGCGCGGTCTGGGCATCGAGCGCGGAGACCGCGTCTTCTCTCTCCTCGGCCGCCGGCCTGAACTGTATATCGCCGTACTGGGCACGTTCAAGAACGCCAGCGTCTTTTGCCCGCTCTTCTCCGCTTTCGGCCCAGAGCCCGTGCGCCAGCGGCTGCAACTCGGCGCGGGCCGTGTTCTCGTTACCACCAAGGCCCTCTATCGCAAGAAGATCGCGCAGATT
The DNA here is from genome assembly GCF_000738085.1 of Cryobacterium sp. MLB-32. Taxonomy (GTDB): domain Bacteria; phylum Actinomycetota; class Actinomycetes; order Actinomycetales; family Microbacteriaceae; genus Cryobacterium. Next base: position 17,559 of record NZ_JPRS01000001.1, on the reverse strand, counting down.
CGCGATACGCTGCCCAGCCTGCAGCACGTGTTCCTCGTCGACGCCGAGGGCGAACCCGAGCCGGGAACCCACGACCTCGCGGCCTTGATGCGAACGGCGCCGGAGTATGGACCGGTGGCGACCACCCATCGCGAAGACATGGCGCTGCTGCATTTCACGAGCGGAACGACCGGCACTCCGAAGGGCGCGATCCATGTTCACGACGCCGTCACCGGTCATTCTGCCACGGGTCTCTTCGCCCTCGATCTGCACCCGGACGACGTCTACTGGTGCACGGCCGATCCCGGATGGGTCACGGGAACCTCGTACGGCATCATCGCTCCGCTCGTGCACGGCGTGACCGTCATCGTCGACGAGGAGGAGATGGACGCCGACCGGTGGTATTCGATCCTCGCGGAGCAGCGGGTCACCGTTTGGTACACCGCACCTACCGCCCTGCGGATGCTCATGAAGGCGGGCACGGAACGGGCCGCCGGCTACGACCTCTCCGCCCTGCGCTTCGTGGCGAGCGTCGGCGAGCCCCTGAACCCCGAGGTCGTGGTGTGGGGAGAAGAGGCCTTCGGTCAGCCCGTGCACGACAACTGGTGGCAGACCGAAACCGGGGGCATCATGATCGCCAACTATGCGGCAACGCCCATCCGGCCCGGTTCGATGGGTCGGCCCCTCCCCGGCGTGACCGCCGCACTTGTGCAGCGCGATGCCGACGGACTCCCACTGGTCCGCGATGGTGCCGCGGTCCTCGTGACCGAAGCGGATGCCGTGGGCGAGCTCGCCCTGCTGCCGGGCTGGCCATCCATGTTCCGCGGTTATCTGAACGACGAGGAGCGCTACCAAAGCTGTTTTGTTGGGGGCTGGTACCTCACGGGTGACCTGGCCAAACGGGACGCCGACGGGTACTTCTGGTTCATCGGGCGGGGAAACGACGTGATCAAATCGTCCGGCCACCTGATCGGCCCGTTCGAGGTGGAGAGCTCGCTCATGGAGCACCCCGCGGTCGCCGAGGCAGGAGTCATCGGCATTCCCGACCCGGTTGCCGGCGAGGTGGTGAAGGCCTTCGTGGAGCTCCGCGCGGGATGGGAGCCGTCGGAAGCCTTGCGACTGGACATCATCGGGTTCACCCGTAAACGTCTCGGCGCTGCAGTGGCCCCGCGTGATGTTGCCTTCACCGATGCACTGCCCAAGACCCGTAGCGGCAAGATCCTGCGCCGACTGCTGAAGGCGCGCGAGCTGGGGCTGCCGGAAGGCGATACCTCGACGGTCGAGGTGAAGCGATGACGCCGTCCGCCGCTGCTGCGGTGCCCCTCGCGGAGGAGGAACGATCGCGCTTTCTTCTTCAGCAGATGGTGCGGGTGCGTCGGTTCGAAGAGAAATGCGTGGAGTTGTACAGCGCCGCCAAGATTCGTGGTTTCATGCATGTCTACATCGGTGAGGAGGCGGTCGCGGCCGGCGTGCTCGCCAACCTCGCACCCGACGATGCCGTCGTCGCCACCTATCGCGAACACGGACATGCGCTGTTGAACGGGGTATCGGCCGGAGCGATCCTGGCGGAGATGTACGGCGTCGAGCAGGGATGTTGCCGCGGACGCGGCGGGTCGATGCACCTGTTCGACAAGGCCACGCGATTCTTCGGTGGCAACGCGATCGTCGCCGGTGGTCTTCCCCTCGCGGTGGGGCTCGCTCTCGCGGACAAGATGGCGGGTCGGTCACGCGTCACCGCATGCTTCTTCGGCGAGGGAGCGGTCGCTGAGGGCGAATTCCACGAGAGTCTCAACCTCGCCGCGCTGTGGCAACTGCCCGTGCTGTTCTGCTGCGAAAACAACCTTTATGCCATGGGAACGGCCCTCGCCCGCTCGGAATCACAAACCGACATCGCCCTGAAAGCGGCCGCTTATGAGATCCCCTCGTGGCACCTCGACGGTATGGACGTGCTGGCTGTCGACGAGGGCGCCCGTCGGGCCGTCGATGCCGTACGCAACGGCGGGGGACCGCACTTTCTTGAGTTGCGCACCTATCGTTTTCGAGCTCATTCGATGTACGACCCGGAGCGGTATCGCGAGAAGGCGGAGGTCGCCGATTGGGTCGGAAAGGATCCGATCGACCACCTCCGCGCGTCGCTCGAAGCCTCCGGCCAACTTTCCGCCGGGCAATGGATCGAGCTGCAACGCGAGGTCGACGCCGAGATCGCTCAGGCCGTCGAGTTTGCCGAGGCAGGAACACCTGAACCCGTCGACCAGCTGACCCGGTTCACCTACAGCGATCGTGGCGCGTCATGAAGACCACCTACCGGGAGGCGATGCGAGAGGCCATCCGCGAGGCCATGCGGCGAGATGAACGGGTCTTCCTGATGGGCGAGGACGTGGGAGATTACGGCGGCTGCTTCGCTGTGAGCTTGGGACTGCTCGAGGAATTCGGCCCGGAGCGGATCCGCGACACACCGCTGTCCGAGTCTGGCTTCGTGGGAGCCGGCATCGGTGCTGCCCTCGGTGGGATGCGCCCGATCATCGAGATCATGACCGTCAATTTCAGCCTGCTGGCCCTCGACCAGATCATGAACAATGCCGCCACCCTCCAGCACATGTCCGGCGGACAATTCAGCGTGCCGGTGGTTATCCGCATGACCACGGGCGCAGGTCGGCAGCTCGGCGCCCAGCATTCGCACAGCCTCGAGGGCTGGTACGCACATATTCCCGGGCTTCGAATCCTCACGCCCGCCACCCTCGCCGATGCCCGCGGCATGCTGTGGACCGCCCTGCAGGACCCGGACCCGGTGCTGATCTTCGAGCACGGATCGCTCTACAATACGGCCGGAGAGATCGATGACGACGCCGGGGCCGTCGACATCGACAGGGCCGTTGTGCGCCGTGCGGGACCGGACGTGTCGCTGATCACCTACGGCGGCACGCTTCCGACCGTCCTGGAAGCGGCGGACCGGCTCGCCGAGCAGGGCATTGAGGCGGACGTGCTCGACCTCCGCACTCTCCGGCCGTTGGACACCGAGGCCATCCTCACCACCGTCGCGAAGACGCACCGCGCTGTCGTCGTCGACGAGGGCTGGCGCAGCGGAAGCATCTCGGCCGAAATCAGTGCGCGCATCACGGAAAACGCGTTCTTCGACCTGGATGCCCCGGTGAATCGGGTATGCAGCGTCGAGGTTCCGGTGCCCTACGCCCGGCACCTCGAGCAGGCCGTGTTGCCGTCCGTGCAACGTATCGTAGACGCGGCACGGGAAACGGTGGGAAGCCATGGGTGAGTTCCGGATGCCGTCCCTCGGCGCCGACATGGAACAGGGCAAGATCGTGGAGTGGCTCGTGAAGCCCGGTGACTATGTGCATCGCGGGGACCTGGTTGCCGTTGTCGACACCGACAAGGCTGATATTGATGTGGAATCCTTCGAGGAAGGCGTGATCGCGGAGCTTCTCGTGGACATCGGCATGACCGTGCCGGTGGGAACGGCGCTTGCCCGCATCGTGCAGACCCCCGCTGCCGGAGCCGAACCTGCGGCAGCCACTCCGACGAAGCGACCGTCCGCTGCGAAACGATCCGCTGACACACCGCCGGCTGAGATCCCGGGAGCTCCGAGGCCTGCGCCCGCGATGCGACCCGCACCATTGTCCCCGACGCCGTCGATCGTGTCCCCGCCGGTGCGCCACCTCGCTCACCAACTCGGTGTCGACACCCGGCAGGTGCGGGGAACCGGTGCGCAGGGCGCGCTCACCAGGGAAGACGTGGAGAATGCCGCAGCGGCGCGTCCACTGCGCCCCGCGGCCGTGCCGCTGCAGACTCCCGATTGGGTGCGGTCGTCGCCGCGAGCCCGGAAAGTTGCAGCCGAACTCGGCATCGACCTCGTCTCCGTCTCGGGCACGGGTCCGAATGGCGCGATCACCGAAGCGGATGTACGTGCCGCCCGGCACCCCGTCCCCGCCCCGCCCGCCGTGCCGGAGCCGGCGGTGCCGGAGCCCGTCGTGCAGAACCGTCCCGTGACCTCGGATGAGCCAACTCGGAAGTCCGATGGTTCGCGGGCGGAGAGCCTGCGCCGGGCCGTTGGCACTCTCATGGCGCGCTCCAAGAAGACGATTCCGCACTACTACCTGAGCTCGACGATCGACATGGGGGCCGCGCTCGAGTGGATGCGCACCGCCAATAAGCGGCGGTCGATTTCGTCGAGGCTTGTGCCCAGCGTGCTGCTGCTCAAGGCCGCGGCGCTCGCCGCCGCGCAGGTGCCGGAAATGAACGGGTTCTACACCGACAATCGCTTCACGCCAAGCACTGAGGTCCATCTGGGGGTTGCCGTGGCCCTCCGGCATGGCGGATTGGTCGCGCCGGCCATTCATGACGCGAACGCCCTGGCCCTCGACGACCTGATGGATCAGCTCAAAGATCTCGTGGGGCGTGCGCGTAGCGGTCACCTGCAGCGTTCGGAGATGGCCGATCCCACGATCACGGTCACCAATCTTGGCGACCTCGGCGTCGATGCGGTGTTCGGGGTCATCTATCCACCCCAGGTTGCTCTGGTGGGCTTCGGAGCGGTGACCGAGCAACCCGTCGCGCGCGGGGGCCTTCTCGGTGTCCGACCCGTCGTGACGGCAACTCTCTCGGCGGACCACCGGGTCAGCGACGGGCTCCGCGGCGCACGCTTCCTGACCATGATCGCCGAACTGATGCAGAAACCGGAGGAGCTATGACGCAGGACGAGGCGCAGGACGAGGCGCGGAGCGCAGTGATCGCAGCGATAGCCTTGATAGCGCCCGAGATCGGCGAATCCGACCTTGACGCGAGTGCCCGGCTGCGACAAGATCTGGAACTCGACTCGCTCGATTTCCTCCGGCTGGTCGAAACGATCGCCGTGCAGACCGGCGTCGACATCCCGGAAAGTGACTACCCGGAGATCGCGACAGTGGCCGGACTCATCGGGTATGTAGCGTCACATTCCTGAACCGGCTGATTCCCGCCGGACTCGGGCCTGATCCCGCGCCGTGGATGCACCCGGGTGGAATACTCGAGTCCGGATCGCGTTGCAGTGAAGGCGGCATGGAGTACCTGCTCCGCCCGCTGCCTCCGACCGAAGGATCCACCCATCGCTTCAACGCCCTCCCTGCCCCGTCATGCGCTCGTTGTCGGGGCGACCGGAATAGCCGGTTCCGCCGTGCGTGATCGCCTGATAGCCGAGGGCTGGCCGGTCACGACGCTCTCACGATCCGTCGGCATGCCTGTACCGGGCACACGCCACATCCAGGCGGATCTGCGATCCGCCGTGGACCTCGAACGGGCTCTGCGCGACGAGCACCCCACCCACGTTTTCTTCACGGCGTGGTCACGGCAGAATAGCGAGGCCGCGAACATCGAGGTGAACGCGGGAATGCTGCGCGACCTGCTGGCGGCCCTGAAGCACACCCCGGTCGAGCACGTCGCGTTGATGACCGGACTCAAGCACTACCTTGGTCCGTTTGAGGCCTACGCGGCGGGGAAGATGGCCGACACTCCGTTCCACGAGGAGGAGCCGCGCCTGCCAGTGAATAACTTCTATTACGCGCAGGAAGACGAATTGTGGGCCGCCGCCGCGCGCCAGGGGTTCGCCTGGTCAGTGCACCGCGCCCACACGGTGGTGGGTCACGCCGTCGGCAACGCCATGAACATGGGCCTGACCCTCGCCGTTCAGGCGACGATCAGCCGCGAATTCGACCGACCGTTCATCTTCCCCGGATCGGAAACCCAGTGGAACGGCGTCACCGACATGACGGATGCCGGACTGCTGGCTGAGCAGATGGTGTGGGCCGGGACCACGCCGGGCGTGGAAAACCAGGCCTACAACATTGTGAACGGCGACGTGTTTCGGTGGCGTTCGCTCTGGCCGCGCATCGCCGCGTACTTCGGAGTGGAGCCGGAAGGGTACATCGGTGAGCCTCGACCCCTGGAGGTCCAAATGGCTGGGGCGGCGGAAGAGTGGCAGGCTATCGCCCTCAGATACGATCTGGTCGAGCCCGACAGCACGCGTCTTGCCTCTTGGTGGCACACCGACGGAGACCTGGGCCGCAACATCGAGGTGATCACCGACATGAGCAAGAGCCGGGAGGCGGGTTTCCTCGCTTATCGACGCACCGAGCGGGCCTTTATGGAACTCTTCAACCGACTGCGGGCCGAGCGTCTGATCCCCGCCGCGACGGCGCAGTCGACCCGGCCCTGAAGCCACCGGGGCTGTCGCGCCGACCGCCACGCATCAGTCCAGCGCGAGAATCCGTGTGAGCACGTCCTCCGGCACGGCGCCCGACGGGATCTCGCCGAGGAGAAAGTCTCCGTCCGGGAGCGATTCGTCGTTCTGCAGCCAGAAGGCGGGGTCGATGATGCCGCCCGAAGCGGATGCCCCGTGCACGTTCACGCCGGACGCCGTGCGCAGAGCCAGAGTCCACTGATAGTGCTCGGTGACGTTGGCCACGGGGGAGTAGGTATCGAGGGCAACCTCGGCCGTGTTGTCCGCTCCGGGTGGGGTGCGGTCGTCGAGCAGCACGCCGGCGAGCGGCAGCCCGGCGAAGTTGCGGAGCCAGTCCGCGACGTACATGGAGGCGTTCTCGGCGTTGTCGGCGTCGAGACCGGAGACATCCGTCGTGCCGGAGAAATGGTGAGTGCGGGCCAGCCACTGCAGGGGTGACGGAATCTGCAACACGATGGGTGCACGCTGGGTCTTGCTGAAGGTGGTGGCGAATTCCGTGACGTAGGCGAGGAGGGCGGTGTCGGCGAGCAGCGTGCGCAGGGCGTAGCCCGTTCGAGACTTCGCGCTCATGGCCGACTGGAGGCCGAGGTTCGCCTCCAGCTGATGGCCGTAGAGGCGATCGAGGCTGAGCAGGGCGACATCCGATTTGAGCAGTACCTGCGCCTGTCCGAAGAAGTTGGAGTATGCCATCGGCTCGAGCCAGGGCACCGGTTTGCCTTGCAGGAGCACGGTCTGGGCGTAGTCGTGGCTGTCCAGCAGCACGGCGCGCGTGCGTCCCGACGGCGGCTGGTCGATCACGCTGGTCAGCGAGGGGGTCACGGTGTCTCCTTTATGACGAAAAGTTCAAGGCCGGGGAATCCGTCGCCGACGCTGTCGATGGCGGGCTCCCCGGCTGGTGGGAACGGCGGGCGGGTCAGGACTTGTGGTCGACCACTTCGCCGTATTTCTCTTCAAGCTCGCGCACGCGTGCCTCGAGCTTGCTGATCTTCAGCACCCGGCGGTCGGGAACCATGATGAGCGGCAGGTCTTCGAGCTTGCCCTTGACACGCTCGGGCTCGATCCCGCCCCAGTGGGTGGCGAGGAGCTCCTCGTCGTTGTCCTGTCCCCAGGACCCGAAGTAGAGCAGGTCTGCCGGCGGCTCCTCTTTCACGAATTCCTTGATGAACTCCTTGTAGGGGGTGCCCCGGGAGATCCGGTCCTGGCGCATCTGTGCGCGAAGCTCGATGGTGGCCTGCTCGTGCACCACGTAGGTCTCCGGTTCCCAGACCACTCCGTACATCGTGGTCGCGGTGTGGGCCGAAATCCGGTCCAGCTCCAGGTCGGTGACGACCATCTCGGGGTCCCGCTCCAGCACGTCGCCGTAGCCGCCGCCGGCTCCCTGGGCGATCATGTATAGCTCGCCCTCCTTCGCCACGTCGAACTGCAGTCCCATGTGGGCGGACTGGTACTTGCCGCCTTCGAAGGGCTGCTCGTTCATCACACGTTCAATCGACAGGTCGAACTGCGACGGGTCCTTCTGAATGACGTCGTAGATGTTGATGTCCTTCACCATGGCCAGCGGATACACCGGGCAGCCATAACCACCGAACATTCCGGGAACGGAGGAGAACTTCGACCCGCTCGTGACCGTCATGAACCCCCAGCTGGGTGTGCCGCGCGAAGCCACGATCATCTCGTAGCCCATACCACCGCGGAACTTGCCGAAGCCCTGGTTGTCCCGCACCAAACGCTTGCTCACGAGTTGCAGGAAGGGAACCTCTTCTTCCATGACCTCCTGCTCGCCGATGTCGGCCATGGCGCAGAACAGCGGGGCCACGGCGTCTTCACCGTCACGGAAAGCCTTCGCGCCGCCGCCCATGCCGTTGAGATCGGCGCACAGGTTGCCCACCTGCTCGCCGTTTTGAGTGGTGCCGCCCCAGAGGAAGTCGTTGATCTGGTTGAACCAGGGTGCGACCACGTTGGAGTACTTCTGCGGAGACGAGAACTGCATTTTGGCGAAGGCGGTCTGCAGCGCCGAGAAGCCGCGGAAGGAGGCCTGCAGCGACTGTCCCACCGGGGCGTCGTAACCGGCATCCGCCCAGCTGTGCTCTTCAGTGATGATCTCGATCGGGGACAGCGCGCCCGTCGAACGCGGCAGGTCGGGCCACCAGTACGACAGGATCGCCTGCGCCATAAATGACTTCGTCGACGCGAGCGGCGAGTTGATGGCCCGGTTCAGGATCTCCGGCCCGGTACCCGTGAGGTCGACGATCAGGCGTTCGCCCTTGATCGTGATCTTGCAGGCGAACTTGATCAGGATGTTCTCTTTGAGGGTTGAGTCCACGAACTGGTTGAAGGTGACCGTGCCGTCGGGCAGCTCGCCGATGCGGCGCTTCACCTCGGTCTCCACGTCTTCGACCGTCACCCGGAGGGACGCCACAAATGTCCCCTGGCCCACCTCGTCGATCAGGCGGTCGACGGTGTCCATGATGCGCTTCACGGCACCCATCTTCACCTTGATGTCGGCGAGCATGAGCTTCGGGTCGCGGGTGGAGTGCTGCAGGAAGGTGAGCAGGTCGCGGCGCAGGTGCCCCTTCTCCACGATCTTGATCGGCGACGCGCGCAGCCCGTCATCGAACGGCGTCTCGGAGCCGGAGGGCATTCCTCCGGGCTCGCAGGCGCCGTTCTCACCCTCGTGGATGGTGGCGCCCACCCAGGCGATGATGATTCCACCGCGAATCACGGGCACGAGCATCGACTGGTCGGTGTTGTGCACCATGCCGAAGCGCGAGTCGTTGTGGAAGAAGCCATCGCCCTCGTTGATGCCGACGGTGGGCTCGTCCTTCCAGTTCTTCATGATGTAGCGGATGGGGTGGTGGAGCACGGCCGAGAAGGCGATGACGCCGCGGTTGGAGAGGTAGGTCACGTCGCCCTCGGCGGTGTAGACGGCGCAGGACAGGTCGGCCCACTTGGCGCCGGGGGCGGCGCCCATGCTCTCGCACATTTCGAAGGCCTCATCGAGGGCCCCGGCGAGGCGTTTGCGGATGCGGTCGATCTCGAGCGGGTTGATGCCCTGGCTGATGCACTCCTCCTCATAGGCGGTGCGAGGCATGATCTCGTGGTGGCGCATGATGGCCGGGTCCGGTCCGAGGAAGAGTGTGGTCTCGTCCATGAACTTGTCGACCCACTGCTGCTCCTGGGTGGAGAGCGCCTGGGAGTCGTCGCCCTCGGCGCCGGCCGGTACGAATTCGTCTGTTGTCAGTGTCATTGTTCTCAAGCTCCTTTGCTTGCGTTCGCTGAAGAAATTGTGGTTGTCGAGAGGGTCAGTCGCTCGCTCGTCAGTCGCTGAGTAGCCACACGGCACCTTGTACGGTCGGCTCGAGGCGCCATCCCGGTTCCACCAAATAGGTGGTGTTCTCGGTGGTCACGATCGCCGGTCCATGGATGACGTACTCGTGCTTGAGCGCGTCGGCGTCGTAGACAGGGGTGTCGACGGCGCCCTGGATGCTCGTGAAGTGCACCTGGCGGTGCGAGATCGGCATCGGCTTGGTCTTTTCGCCGCCGATGTCGATCGACTCGAAGGCGATGACCTCACCCTCAATGAAGGACGCCACGCGAATGGTCTGTACTCGGATGCCAGCCTCGGGTGCCTGCGTGCCCTCGCCGTAGCGCTCGCCGAAGATCTCCGAGAAGGTCTTGATGAGGTGCAGAACGTCGGCAACGCCGTTCACCCGGTTGATGTCGAATGCCACGGCCGTGGTGACGAGCTGATTGCCGTAGCGCATGTCCATCTCGAGCCGGTAGCGCACATCCGCGCGGTCGTAGCCCTGGCGCACGAGGTCTTCGGCACCCTTGGCTTCGAGTTCTTCGATGTACCCGTTCAGGGCCTCGTACTTGTTATAGAGGCTCCGCTTGATCGCCTCGTACAGCACGACGTAGGCGCTGCGTTCGTGAATGTGCAGCGGTCGCATGTTGCCGGCGCCGAGGGCGGAGAACACCGAGGCGAACGGCGGGAACAGAATGCGGCTGATGCCCGCGCTCGCCGCGATCCCACAGGCGTGCAGGGGGCCATTGCCGCCGTAGGCAAGCATCGTGTAGTCCTCAATCAGGCCGCCGCGCGAGCGCAGCTCCTTCTCGATGCCGATCGCCATCTGCTCGTCGACGGTCTTCTTGATGACCTTGGCGACCTCCACGGCGTCCAGGTCGAGCTCGTCGGAGAGCGTCTCATCGATCACGTAGATCGAACGCTTCTTGTTGAGCTTGATGTGGCCGTTCGCGTAGTTTTCCGGGTCGAGGTAGCCGAGCACCAGGTCGGCGTCGGTGACCGTGGGGCGCAAACCGCCACGGTCATAGCACGCCGGACCCGGGTCGGAACCGGCGGACTCCGGACCGATCTGGATCGCGTGGTGAATGCGGTTGTACGCGGCGATCGATCCGCCGCCGGCCCCGAGGGTGTTGAGGTGGATCATCGGCGCCGAGACCATCCAGCGTCCGATGGTCGGCTGGAAGTCGTAGTGTCGCACCCCTCCCTCGGGCACGAGTCCGATATCGAACGAGGTGCCACCCATGTCCATCGAGACCACGTCACCGAGGCCGGTGGACTCCGAGAGGTGCTGGGCCGCGCCGACGCCGGCGATCGGCCCGGAGTGAATCGTCTGCAGGGCATCCGTTGAGTTGGGCTGCGCCATGCCGCCTGAGTTGTGGATGACCAGCATCGGCTTCTCATAGCCCGAGTCGCGCAGATTGTTGGATAGCTGGTTGAGGGCGTGGAACATGGTCTCGTGCAGGAACGCGTCCACGATGGTGGCCATGGCCCGCACGTACTCGCCTTTGCGTCCCGATACCTGGCTGCTGAGCAGCACGGGGATCGAGCCGAGCTCGTGGGTGGGGTACTCCTCGAGAATGATCTCGAGGATACGGTCTTCGTGAACCGAGTTCTCCGTGGCGTTCGTGAGTGCGATCACGATGGCTTCGGCGCCGTTGTTGACGAGATCGCGCACCTGCGTGCGCACGTCGTCATACATCAGCGGTACGAGAACTTCGCCGACAGAGTCGATGCGCTCTTTGACCGAGCGGATCAGACGGCGCGGCACGAGCGGGTCGGGCCGCTGGGCGTCGGGCATGTCGCCCTGCTTGACGCCGTCGAGGCCTTCGCCATAACCGCGTCCGCGAGAGAGCGGGATGGTGTCCTCGAAACCGTGGGTGACGATCGCCGCCACCCGTGGTCCTTTGCCCTCGATCAGGGCATTCGTGCCAAGCGTCGTGGCGTAGCGCACGGAGTCGACCTCTTTGAGTGCGGTTTCCCGCGAGATGCCGGCCCGGTCACAGGCCCGGTCGAGGGCTTCGTTGAAGCCGAGTGCCAGGTTGTGGTGGGTGGTGAGAGCCTTCGATTCGATGTAGATGTCGTCCCATACGAAGAAGCAGTCACTGAAGGTACCGCCGATGTCTACCGATATGCGCTTCACGGTCAGTGCCCTTCAGTCGTTGTGACGCCGTGTGAGTGCGAGTGGCCGCCGACGGAGTCGAACCGGGCGCTCAGGTCCGTGGCCGCGTTTTCGCCGGGGCCGTAGTTGACGACCTCTTCGGGGTTGCCGCCGTGGGCTTCCCACTTCTCGCGCAGGGAATCGATGTCCCAGAGCATGTCGACGGTCGGCGGGTGTCCCGGCGGAAGGTATTCCGCTTCGATCTGGGTGCCGCACGTGGGGCAGTAGAACTCCAGGATGCGGCAGAAGGTCGGGTCGGGAGAGAACGTGAACTCGTACTTCTCGGGGTCGATAACGGGAGGGTGAATCTCGCGGGGGTCCCGGTCGTAGACCAGGGTCCCTTCCTTGTAGTTGCCGCGAGCGTCGCCGAAATCGTGGGCGCAGACTCGGCAGATCCACCGTTCGGTGTCGAGGTCTATGAAAAGGTATTCCGTCATGGGAACGCGCATTGTGTTTTTACCTTCCTGGGAAACAAAATGGGTGTCGAAGTGATGATGCGTGCAGGTGCCAGAGGGTGCGGGTCAGCGGATGTCCGTGAGCTGCAGGTCGCCGGCCGTGGAGATCTTCAGGCTCCAGCCGAGCGGTACCCGGGCGGTGAAGAAGGGGCCTTCGACGATGGCCGGGCCGGCCGCCGCGGCACCCGGAATCTGCTCGTCGAGCTGGTAGACCGATACGGTGTCGATCTGATCCGCGCTGGAGCGAACCTCACGTGTCCCCGCCGCCACGGCGATGGTTTCCTCGGCGGGGGACCCTCCGTCGAGCGTCGGGTGCGGCAGGCGGAACGTGGCCTTGAGCGACAGAATCTCGCTGCCGTCCTCCACGATGTCCTTCCAGTCGAGGTCGCAGGCGCTGAGCTCGTGGCCCTCCTGGAACATGTCGCGACCGGCATCCGATGTCATTGTCTGCTTTGCTGCCTCAATCGCCTCCGGCGTGAAACCGGTGATGTTGGTTTCGTAGGTCTGGGCGATGTCGGAAAAGCTGATTCCGTAGGCCGAGAACACCGCGGCAAGGCGGGGAACGAGTACGTTGTGCACTCCGGCGATCTGAGCCGCGCTGCACGCGCTCATCGGTCCGCCACCGCCGAATGCAGCGAGCGTGGTGTTGCCGTCGGGGCTCACGAGGCCGGCGAAGGACTGCGCGAGTCGATTCGAGTAGGTCTCCTCCATGCGGATGAGCGCCTCCTCGAGGGTGATCCCGAGGGGCTCGGCCACCGTCTTGGTGATCACGGCACGGGAGCGTTCGGCATCCAGAGCCATTTCACCGTTGAGGTACGTCTCGGGATCGAGCACGCCGAGCAGCAGGTTGACGTCGGTGATCGTGGCCTGCGTCCCACCGAAACCGAAGCAGGCGGGGCCGGGGGCGGCCCCCACGCTTTCGGGTCCCACGGTTATCGCGCCGTCGTGTACGGCGATGATTGAGCTGCCGCCGACGCCCGTCGAGTGCACATTGCTCATCTCGTAGGAGATATCGACGCCCTGAATCGAACCGCGGCGGTCGACCGAAATGGTGGAATCGTTGACGACCCCGACATCGGTCGTGGTGCCGCCGACATCGATCATCAACACGTTGGTGAGACCGTAGGCCTCGGCCAGCGCGCGAGTGCCTTCGAGTCCGCCGCGGGGTCCGGAGGAATATGTCTTCAGAGCCACCGACTTGGCGACACGGGAGGAGGCACCGTCGTTGCGGTAGATCAGGAGAGGGTTCTTCACCTTGTACGCACGCAGCCGGTGCTCCGCGCTGTACAGAAAGCGCTCAACCGTAGGGTGCAGGAACGAGTTGAGGATTCCCGACCAGATCTGGCGTTCCCGCACGGTGTCCGAGGCGAATTCGCGCGAGAACAGGATGGGGACCGAACCGAGCAGGTGCCGCGGAAAATTCTTGAGCATCGTGCGCTTGTAGAGGTGCTCGCGTTCCAGGCTGCCGGCCGCGACAACGAGGCGCTCTGCGCCCGCGGTGGTGAGACGGTTGATCTCCATCACGAGTTCGGCGGCGAGTTCCTCGTCGGACCGGGCGGGGGAGACGACCGCGACCCGTGCGCCGATCAGATCGTCAAAGAGCCCGGCCGACTTCTCCGTGGCCCGCAGAGTGTCCGCGAGTTCGGCATCATCGGTGATGAGGCCGATGAGCGGTCCCTTGCGTTCGACGAGAGCGTTTGTGCCCTGCGTCGACGAGTAGCGGATGTGGCGGGTGGAGTGCAGCAGTTCGGCGAGGTTGGCTTCGCCGAACAGCTGTGTCGATGCCTTGGTCATGGCATCGAAGAGGCACTGCGACAGGTCTACCGGTGTCGTCAGGGTTTTCGTGAACGTGAAATCCGTTCCGCTTCCCACGACGATGTCGGTGAGGGTGCCGCCGTTGTCGATGTTGATCAGACGTTCCATGAGCGCTCCTTTGCGTTGGTGTGGAATGACCGTGCGGCCCTCGAGGGGGCCACGAAGTCCAGCGTGCCCCAGCCCGGATTTAGCGGCGTGTCCCACATTGGGACACCGACCGGCTAGCGCTTGCTCTGGTTTAGGGGGCATGCTTGCAGAGTCCACAAAGGAGTAGATATGCCCGAAACGGCCCGACGTTTACGGATTGCTGCAGCGCGCGCCGATTTTCTTCATGTCGGCCGGGCCGACCTACCCGCCGAGCCGGGCGTGGTCCAGGGTGTGGTTTCCGCGTCCTGGCAGCGTTCCTTTTCGGCCGGCGTCAACGCGGCAACGGCACAGGCGGTGTTCCACAGCGATCTCGACCTGACGGGGCGCTTGATGCGATGCTCCAAGCCGGTCATCGAACGGCTGAGTGACGACATGGCGCAGATGCCGCTGAGCATCGTTCTCACCGATGCCCGGGCACGTATCCTGAGTCGTTCCGAGACCAACAAGACCATCGGCACCCTGCTCGACCGGGTCTCTTTGTCCCCGGGTTTCAACTACGACGAAGGCACCGTGGGCACCAACGGCATCGGAACCGTGATCGAGTCCGGCCAGTCGCTCTATATCGTGGGTCCGGAGCATTTCACCGAGCACCTTCAGCCGTTCACGTGCGCCGGAAGCCCCATTCATGACCCGTTGACCGGGCGAGTGGAGGGCGTGCTCGATATCAGTTGTCTGAACGAAGACTCGAGTCCACTCATGCGCTCTCTCGTGCGGTCGGCCGCCCACGAGATTGAACGTAATCTGCTCGTTGACCGCAGCCAGCGCCAGCAGGCGCTGTTTGAAGCGTACGTGCGCATGGATGCCCGCAGCCGCGGTGCCGTCATGGCAATCGGCGGAACGATGGTGATGGGCAATGCGGTTGCCCAGAGTCTCTTTGAGCCAGCCGAGCAGTGGGCTATCCACGAACACGGGCGCTATCTGGCCATGGGCCACGGCGCCCCCGTCGACCAGATCGAGTTGCTGTCCGGCAAGGTCGTGCACATCCGTGGAACGCGGGTGGGTGCGGGCGACGACGTGGCCGGCATCGTGATGGTTGTGGACATCGTCTCCGAAGCGGCGCCGGTGCCCGCGCGATCCGCGCTCCCGTCCGCGGTTCCCGACCGGCCCGTCGAGGATCCGGCCCTCGAGGGGATCGAACGCTCGCTTCTCGGCAAGCGCACCGCCACGGGAATCGTCGATGCCCTGCGGCATGGCAAGACTCTCTTGGTGATGGGGGAGTCAGGCAGCGGCAAACTCTCGCTCATCGTGGATCTCTATCATCGTGTTGTCCCCGCAGGGCGCAGCCGGGTCTATCCCGCCGAGGACCTGAGGCTTCCCGACCCGGCCGAGGATATGTCGACGGTGTCGGGGCCGCTGCTCTACGTCTTCACGAACATCGACCATCTGACCAACGATTCCGCGGAAGACCTGGACCGCTTCTTGCTGGCGCTTGCCGCGGGAACCCAGCCCGTGACCGTGGTCGCCACGGTGACGGGCGCTACCGTCGAACCAGAATTTCCGTTCGCCGGACTGCTCGCCCGGTTTGACGCATCCGTCACCGTCGCGCCACTCCGCCACCGCCTCGATGACTTGCCACAGATTGCCACGCGGGTGCTCGCCAACCTGACCGGTCCGCGCGGCGTGACCATCGGCGCCGCCGCGATGCGGGTCTTGTGCCGCTACACATGGCCACGCAACATCCGCCAGCTCGAGGAAGCGCTCGAATCGGCACTGGTCAAGCGCCCGGTCGGGGAAATCCAGGCCGAAGACCTGCCCGGCTACTGCCACTCCGGGGCGCGTCGCCTTCTCTCGCCCATAGAAGCTGGGGAGAGAGACCTGATCGTGAACGCGCTTCACGACGCCGACGGAAACCGGGTGGTCACCGCCCAAGCCCTCGGAATCGCGCGCTCGTCTCTGTACCGCAAGCTCAAGAGCTTCGGCATCACCGCTGCCTAGCGCCCGCCCCAGCCCTGTGGTGCGGGCGACGTCACCACTGTGTGCGTGCGCGCTCCTGAGCCACGACAGCCTCGCGATCGACCAGCCGCCGCAGCCCGGCGAGCGGCTGGCTCATCCGGTGATTTCCCCGGATGCGGGGCTCAACCCGGTCAAGGAATGCCCAGTACCCGGCTGTGAACGGGCAGGCCTCAGGCCCGAGCCGCACCTTGGGGTTGAAGCGACAACTGCCACAGAAATCCGACATCTTGGCGATGTAGGCCCCGCCTGAGGCATAGGGCTTCGTGGCGA
This sequence comes from Cryobacterium sp. MLB-32, assembly GCF_000738085.1. Taxonomy (GTDB): domain Bacteria; phylum Actinomycetota; class Actinomycetes; order Actinomycetales; family Microbacteriaceae; genus Cryobacterium. The sequence continues at coordinate 1,252 of NZ_JPRS01000001.1, read as the reverse complement.
CGATGCCGCCGTCTGCATGCTGTGACATGCCCACCACGTTGGCCGGCATCACCCAGGGCGTGCCGTCGACGAAGGCGTTGATGAACCAGTCCGAGAGGGCCGCAGGCTGGTACCCGCGCTGCAAGGACCAGTTTCCGAGGATCATCAGCCGCTGAATGTGGTGGGCCCAGCCGGTCCGGGAGACCTCGTCGAGCACGTGGCTCAGACACCGTGCCTCAACGGTGCTGCCGTCCAGCTCAAGGAACGCGGCCGGGAGTGGTTCGTTGGCGGCGAGAAAGTTGCTCTCGGCGACATAATTCGGACCGAGATGCCAGTACAAGTGCCAGGTCCAGTCTCGCCAGCCCATGATCTGCCGAACCACGGCCTCGACGCTCGACAGCGGCGCCCCGCCTCCGTGGTAGGCGGCGACAACAGCGTCGATCACCTCCCGGGGATGCAGCAAACCCAGATTCAATGGCACGCTCAGCCGGGAATGCGCCATGTCGCTGTCGCCCAACAGAGAGGCGTCTTCGAACGGCCCGAAGTCCGACAATCGGGTATCAATGAAATCCTGCAGGGCGGCGAGGGCCTCGGTGCGGGTGGCGGCGAATCGACGGGGGCCGTCGGCTCCGATCAGGTGCACGCGTCCCTCGGCCACGAGTCGGTCCAGGTCCCGGCGCACCTCGGCGTCGATGTCGTCTTCGACAGGAGCCCAGGGATCGGGCAACCCAAGGCTTACGGCCCCCTTCGGTGGAGGCTGACGGTTGTCGTGGTCATAGTTGAAACGACCGCCCTCCGGCTCCGGCCCGCGCATGAGCACCCCGGTCGACGTGCGCACGGCGCGATAAAACTGCTCCAGCACGAGCCGTGAGGCAGGGCGGCCGTCGGCCCAGCGCGCAAAGTCTTCCTCGCTCGTCACGAAGCCCCGGCTGGGCAGCACGGTGGCTCCCAGCTCGGCCACGAGAGAGCGCGCACCCCACGACGTGGGGTTGATGGCCTCCAGCTGTCGACCGGCGAGCACATCCCGGTAGTGCTCGGTGTGCAGAAACTCCACGCGCTCGCCGAGCTCGCGTGCCCGATGGCGCAGGGCGCTCAGAATGAGGTGGGCCTTGGCTCGGTGATACGTGCGACGCCCGAGTACCGCCGTGGCCTCGACGAGCACGATGCTTCCACCGTCGTCATAATGCGGTCCCAGCTGGTCGGCGAACAACAATCGCGGCACGGTCATACCGCCGATTCTATCCGCGCTCCCCCCCGCCTCCCCCCCGCCTCC